>PDRT01000072.1 GCA_002746895.1 Thiothrix nivea | reverse complement strand
AGCCAGACAATAAAGCTGTCCGTTGCCGGACTGTCAGCCGGGATTGCCATCAGACTCAGTATGGCGGGGATTTCGATATTGCGCAGCACGATGGGAAAATCGGTTTTCAGTGCATCACAGGCATAGGCCCGCATCCGTTCGGCACGCGCCATACCCAGTAAACGTAACAATGGCTCCGGGGAACGCCGCCAGGTTTCCACGAAAGCACGGTTTTTTAGCCAGTGACCTTTGCTGGTACGTACAGCAACGAAGCGGTTGCGTCCGTAGGATTTGCTGGTGTGGTGAAAAATATGATTGGCCACCCAGGTATTATTCCACTGGGTGTTGTCTGGGTAGGCAGCCAGATAATACACGGCGGCTTCCGGATAACAAACCGGCAGAGATTCGCCCAGTTTACGCAGATAACGCCATGCACGGCGACTCATATAGGTCAGGGTCGGCTGACTGATGCCATGCCCGGAATCCGCAGTATCAAAACGGGCGGCAATTTCGCCCAGCAACTCATAATCGTGCTGCGCTTCGGCCGCCTTGTAGATGTGCTTGAGGGCTTTCCACGGACCGTAAACCAGTGGTACTTTCCGGATTACCTCAATCAGTACCTGACGGGCGTAATAATGGTCGTCAGTCCAGAGCAACAGAATAATGCGGTATAACTTGAGTGATTCCGGTAGTGGAACTTCCGCATCCTCTGCTTCCAGCCTGGCCAGTTGCTCCTGTCGGTAAGCTTTCCGGGTCGCTGCGGGTTGTTCGCGGAATTCGGTGCTGAAGATATGCTGCAGGAAACGATCAAAGGTCAGTGCCTCATCACGAACCGGCGTATCCGGCTCCGGTCTGCCCTGTGCGGCGAGTTCAACAATGTAATCGACCAGCGCAGGATCCTTTACCTCCCACGCCCGCTGGATAGTGGCATACGTCAAGTGCATAAGCGGGAAGCCCTTTGCGGCTGAGTATTGTTATTGATTGACTGATCAGTAACGGGATACCTGTTGATGTCCCGTTACCTTGTGTATGAAAAATCTACCTCGATACCGGGTACATGGAAGGCTCACTGACCCGCACCCCTAATGGGTACTAGGTAACGGGTCGGAATTGCGATTGCGCGATTGTCCCAGCCCGACCCGTTACCTAGTACCCATTAGGGGTAAAGCGGGGCTGAAACAGCCTTCCTTGTGAACGATGTAAAGCGTTAAAACAAAAGCGGCGCAACGCCGCCCTGACCGAAGTCAATCGCTAGACTCTTCATGGTTTGGAAGCTTAGGTCAACAGATTGAGAAATACAAACGCCGGGTATAAACGGTCATTGATGGGTTGATGGAGGGATATGCGGCTTGTTACTCTGGATGTTCTTTAATTGCAGCTGCTGACAGGAGCGATCTCATGGAAGCCACCAAACTCCAGACCGTTGATGACCTATTACTGGCTGGTGAGCATGATGAACGCATTGAGCTGATCAACGGCGAGATCATCAGGCGACCCATGCACTGCCCGACTCACGATTTGGCGGGCTGGCGTAAGGAACGGGTGCCGCAACGACCGCACGGTATGATGACCATGACACCGGACTGGGTGGGCGAGATTACTTCGCCGGGGCATGAGCGTAAGGATACGATTACCCAATTGTTGCGCTTACAGGCTTATCAGGTGCCGTACTACTGGGTGATTTCTCCGGAGGATAAGATGTTGATTGCTTATGCGCTGGAGGCGGGAAATTATCGGGTGGCTTATCCGGTGGAATGTGGCGGGGATACGGATTGCGGGGCACTGAAGATTGTACCATTTTTGGAGATGAGTCTGGATTTGGGTTATGTGTTTGGGGAGTAAGATAAACCACACCGGGTTCTATTTGCATTGTATATAGTACATAATGTGGTTTATCAGGTAATTTGCACTGTATATAATGCATGACAATTAATGAACTCGGGGCGGTAATCAGGGATTCCCGCAAGGAAAAGCAACTAACACAGTCAGAATTAAGTGAGCGGCTGGGCATGAGCCGCGCCACTTTATCGGCACTGGAAAATGGCACGATCAGCGAATTAGGTATCCGCAAGGTGCTGGCAATTTGTTCGGTGCTTGGGCTGGAGCTGGTGATTCAGCCACAGGTACGCAAACGCCCGACACTGCACACGCTGGTCGGTGAGGCAGAACAACGCAAGCGGGGACAGCAATAATGGCGAAGGCTCAGCACAAGCTGGATATTTTTGTCGGTGAGCAACGGGCCGGTTTTCTCGGACGCAGTGAGTTACAGGCGCGTCGTTATGTCTATGGTTATTTTCCGGACAGTAGTGATGAAGATGCGGTATCGCTGACCATGCCGGTGATGGCGGATCAGTATGTGTTTCAGCAGGGTGTGCATCCGATTTTTCAGATGAATCTGCCGGAAGGTGAGTTGCGCGAGATGCTGAGCAATACTTTCCGTAAAACAGTACAGAATTTCGATGATCTCAGTCTGCTGAGTATTGTCGGCCATTCGCAGATCGGACGAGTACGCATTGCGGAACCCGGCGAACTGCCCGCCGTGATGCCGCAGCAGAGCATTAGGGAACTCCAGACCTATAGCGGTACTGAAGACCTGTTCACCGATCTGTTGCAGCGGTTCGGGCGTTATTCCGGTATCTCCGGTATCCAGCCGAAAGTACTGGTGCGTGATAACGAGGCCCTGGCGCAGAACAGCGCCGCACCGGAGCAGATCACTTACCGCGATGCCACGCATATTATTAAGGCCTGGAATCCGGAGCGGTTCCCGCAGCTGGCTGCAAATGAGTATTTTTGCATGCTGGCCGCAGAACGGGCCGGGCTTGAGGTGGCTGAAGTGGAGTTGGCAGCACAGGGGCGCTTACTGATTGTGAAACGGTTTGATCTGGATGATAAAGGTGGTTATCTGGGTTTTGAGGATTTTTGTGTACTCAATGGCCTGGCGACGGATGATAAATATGTCGGCAGCTATCAGGACATCGCCGAACGCATCCGGCAGTTTGTTTCGCCGCATCGGGTACATGATGCACTGGAACAGTTTTTCCTCTCGCTGGCGTTAAGCATTGGTGTGCGCAATGGTGATGCACACCTGAAAAACTTTGGTGTGTTGTACTCACATCCGGAAGCGGAGGTTTTGTTTGCTCCGGCCTTCGACATTATTTCCACCACGCCGTACATCCCGAATGACAGTCTGGCGTTGTTATTCGGTGGCAGCAAATATTTCCCGCAGCGCAAAGGTCTGATCACCTTCGGGCGACGTTTCTGCGGTCTGACCGAACGACGGATCAGTCATCTGCTGGACTGGGTGATTCATGGGATGGAATCGACGCTGACCGAGCTGGTGGCTTACCAGAAAACACATCAAGACTTTGCCGAGATCGGTGAGCGTATGCAACAGACCTGGCGTGAAGGAATTGATGATTTACGGGGCCATAACCATTGATTGAGCAGGCCAGCGTTCACGGCTGTCTGGTGGTGGATAATCTTTCAGCTAACTGCCGATGCGGCGGTACAGCATTTTGTCAACGGTGGCTGGCTTGAGGATTATGCGTATTGATGTGGATGTACGGCGGTTGGAGCTGATCGGAATCCGCGTGTTGCAGGAAAAGCAGTTACAGAACCTGCGTTACTATCTGGATGAATAGCTGACCGATAGCCGTGTCAGTTGATGATGCCGGGTTTATGGTGGTTTTGGTGATATCTGGTGAGAAGGGAGCTGCCCTGAACCGTTGATGGGAGTCAATGTAATTTTTCTGCGATTATTGTAGACTTGGCGAAGCTTTGGAGGTGTTATTTATTTTCTACAGGTCAGGTTCAGCAGCATCAGTTGTGCATGTTGTATAATCAGGCTGCAAATAGTTACGGAGGCAATATGGGTCAGTATGTGAAGAATAAGGGTAGTAAAGAAGCTGCGAAGGCCAGTGCGGCCAGGGCGACCAAGTCAGTAAAGGCTGCCCGTGCTGCCAAGGCAGCACAGAGTGCGGCGAAGGCTGCTGTGAAAGCGGCGATTAAAAAGTCCAAGAAAGAACTGAAAGAGAAAGCCCGGAAAGAAAAGGGGGATAAAGTACTGGACGTTGCCATGCCACAGGAGAAAGCACAACAACGGCTGAAAAAGCTGACTGATCCCGAATACATTATGAATCAGCCATCCGCAATGTCCGGTAAAGAGCTGCTCAAGATTACCCATGCGGTGGGTGATTACCCTTATTCGGTGAAAATGGATGTTGAAGAATATGAGCATGAGAAACATCTGTTGCAGACTGAATTGCTGAAAGTGCAGAGCTGGGTTAAGGAGTCGCGTCAGAAGATTGTACTGTTTTTTGAAGGGCGTGATGCGGCCGGCAAGGGTGGAACCATCAAGCGGTTTATGGAGCATCTGAACCCGCGGGCTGCTCATGTGGTGGCACTGGAAAAACCCTCTGAACGCGAACAGGGCGAGTGGTATTTCCAGCGTTATGTGCGTAATCTGCCGACCAAGGGGGAAATAGTGCTGTTTGACCGTTCCTGGTACAACCGTGCCGGTGTTGAGCGGGTGATGGGTTTCTGTACGGATAATGAATATCTGGAATTTATGCGCCAGGCTCCGGCGCTGGAACGCATGCTGGTCAATGATGGTATTCTGTTCACTAAATACTGGTTTTCGGTGACCCGTCAGGAGCAGTTGCGCCGCTTCCATTCGCGTAAACACGATCCGCTGAAACACTGGAAACTGAGTGATATTGACCTGCTGTCATTGACAAAGTGGGACGATTATACGGCGGCACGGCGAGCGATGTTCTTCTACACTGATACGGCGGATGCGGGCTGGACCGTCGTGAAATCAGACGATAAGAAGCGGGCGCGGATCAATGCCATCCGTCACTTTCTGTATAACCTGGATTATCCACACAAAGACCACACCATTGCGCATGAACCGGATCGAAAAATTGTCGGACATGTGAAAGAGATTTATGGTGAGAATGAAGATGCCTGATTGTTTGTTCAGCTCTTTAAGGTAAATAAAATCAGATAAAACAGCGACTTAGGTCGCTGTTTTTACAGCTGTTCACCATTTTCCCTCGCCAATATATCCCGTGCCATGTACAGTGCCAGTAAACTGCGGCCCTCGCTGCATTCATCCATCGCAAGCAGTTTATCCAGCTCGCTCAGTTTCCACGGTACGACTTCCAGTGGTTCCGGCTCGTCACCTTGTAGTTTGGCCGGATAGAGATGGCGGGCCAGTAACAGATTGGTACGGTGGCCCATATAGCCGGGAGCGAGACTGACAGATTTTAACAGCTGAACATCGTGTGCACCGTAACCGACTTCTTCCTTTAACTCACGGTTGGCGGCTTCGGCAATCGTTTCTCCGGCATCGACCTTGCCCTTGGGTAGCCCCAGCTCATAACGCTCGGTTCCGGCGGCATACTCACGAATCAGCAGTACGGTATCATCATCCAGCAGTGGCACAATGAGGACTGCGCCATAACCCCGGCTGGCCAGCCGTTCAAAGGTACGCTGCTCACCGTTACTGAATTCCAGATCCAGTGCTTCGACCAGAAACAGGCGGCTTTGCGCGACAATTTCGGTTTGATGAATAGTGGGTAATTTAGTCATATCGGGAGTGTAACATTCCTGAGGGGAAAAGCCTGTTTTCCGTGAAATGATGCGGTGGTAGCTATGACTGTCAATAATCTGCTTCCGGTACAGCACTATCCGAATTATTGGCAGTAAATTATAAAATTTTCTGATTCAGTGATTTTCTGATACGGCAAATACCGAATATTTGCACCGTTTAACCAGAGAAAAACACCATTCATCGGAAAAACCGAATAAAATACGAATCTAACTAAAGTATTTTTGATTGGTAATATTCGTATTTTGTTCGTATATTTGGTTCGTGTTTGGTTCGGTTTGAAGGTAAGGAGAACAAATGTTGACACGCAGACAGCAGGAAGTCCGGGAAGTCATCCACGCATGGTATCAGAGTCACGGTTATGCACCGACTCTGGATGAAATCGGTCAGGCCGTGGGTATAAAGAGCCGCAGTACTGTACATCAGCATATTCAGGCGCTGATCAGGGAAAATTATTTACTGCCCTCAACGGGGAAACGTGCTTACGAAATCCCGGAACAGGAGATAGAGCGCCATTCGCAGATAAATTTAACATTGCCTGGATTGCCCCTGGCCGGTCAAATTGCAGCCGGTAAACCGATTGAGGCCATTCCGGATCGCAATGACATCAGTCCGAATGAATTATTCACTGGCCCCGGCCGCTACTCACTGAAGGTTCGTGGTGATTCGATGATTGATATTGGCGTGATGGATGGTGACTATGTCGTTATCCAAAGCGTCAAGGATGCCCGGAATGGTGACATTGTTGTTGCCCTGGTGGATAACGAGGAAGTGACCCTGAAACGGATTTTTTATTATCCGACCGGTGAGGTGGAACTCAGGCCGGAAAACACACAGATGCCGCCGATGGTCTATCCCGCAGAAAGCGTACAGGTACAGGGTCGCATGGTTGGATTATTCCGGACGTATATCTACGGCTGATCTTCCTGATCGGCAAGGCCTGAACATGCCCTTTGACCCCATCCACTAATCTACGGGGGTCTTTCTGGTAGTGCCATACCACATGGCACTACCTCTTTTAAACCTTAATCTGTCTGCGGAAATACATCCTGTGGGCATGGAAGTTGCTGACTTCATGAATCTTCTAAAACTGATGAATAATGCTGATTGGAGCTGAATAATGAATGTAAATACTCAAATGAAACAGCAAACCGTTTTGGCATCTCCTGTCAAGGCGGATGACAATGCTGAGAACGGGACAATGGATTTTGCTGAGCTGTGGAAAGTGATCCGCAGTCTTCTGGTGATCTGGGCCGTTGGGGTCTGGCTGCTGCTGGTGATGATGCCCGGTGTGCAGCAAGTCAGTGATGCTGCCAGTGCCATGTTGCACATTCCACATGTGTTAATCGGTCTGGTACTGATTGGCGCAATATTTGCTGCCCACAACCTGCGTTCAGACGGACATCTGTTGTGGTTTTTAGGCGTATTGCTGTTACTGGCAGGCTGGATGTAAAGCAATAAAGGATCAAAGCAGGCGGCAACCTCCTTTGATCCTGTCCTGTGTCATTCATTAGGTACGATTTAACAGGAGAGTGTCATTATGATGGATTTTCAACAAAATACCAAGTTAGACCGTCCGGTGCTTCTGGTGCGGACGAAATCCCTGCGGGAAATACTGGGTGATTTACGCAAGGCAGAGGTATGGTTGCTGATTGCGGCCATTGCGGCCTTTCTGGCTTCTGCCTTTTTCGTGGTTAAATATTTTGTCGGCGGCGAGATGACTCCGGATACCTGGACAGGGGAGCAGTGGATGAATGCTTTGCTGGGGCTGGGGATTACAGCGGTGATTACCTCGGCACAGGCTTTTTTATATGCTTCGGGTTATAAAGGCCACGCGGCCATTATTGCCACATTTATTGTGGTGTTCTTTGGGCTGTTTTCCGAGGTTTCGCAGTCGATGGAGCGTGAAGACGCCACCGTGCGTTCCCGTTCAGAACAATCCGCCGTATTTCAGGCGATACTGGGCAGCATAACGCAGCTGTCTACTGCACCAACGTATTCTACCGCCGCCTCTTCCGAACTGGCCAGGGCGCAGCAAAAAGCGGCCAGTATCCAGACGCGGATTGACAATAAAAACCGTTGTCAGTCCTGTGAGGCTGAGACCTTTCGCAGTCTGCGTCAGCAATTGGCGAATGCCAAAGGCCGGGTGGCCGCGGCTCAGGCTCGGGTCGATATGGAGGTAAAGGCCGCCAGTACAGCCAATGCCGCCGCATTACAGTCAGCAATTACCACCGCCAAGGCACTGGAATATGATGAAGATAAACATTACGCGATGATCCGGTTGTTGAAGCAGTTATTTGGTGTCAGCGGGATCTGGGCATCATTTTTGTTCTCCATCATTATTATCGGTACCTTTGAGTATGCCTTCCATTTTGTCGGTTCTTATGTCGCTGATCACAAACGGGCCTTGCTGCTGCTGGGCCGCGATGCACAGGGTAAGCGGATTAACCCTGATGAATTTACCAGCCCGGTACCCGCCAAAGCTGATTTACAGGAAGGTAAAAGTGCGATTCCTGAGGATCATGGTAACGATCTGCGCGAAGAATATCTGGATTGGGTCTCTCCTGAACAGCAGCAGCCAGTGCAGGAAAAGATGCAAGCCCCGACGGAAAACAGTGCACAGGTACATGATTTTACCCAGAAGCGTTTTTTTAAGCTGATCTATACAGAAGTACGGAACAGGGTTCTGAACGGTGAAATCAAGCCGACAGTCAGGCCGGTGACCGAAGCGGTGACTACAATTATTCGTCGTAAATCACACCTGTTGGGGGTAAAGCCTTCATTGATGGGCAAGCCGCAGCGTCAGCAGATTGCGCAATCCATTCTGCAACACCTGGAACAGGAAGCCATTGTGACCAGAAATACTGAAGGGGGGGTGGGTAAGCCGAAGTATGTATTGTCGCCCAGGTATATTCAGGCGCTGAATCTGAACAAGGTGATTTCCTGAAAATGATTGAGACTACTTCACTGAAGCCACCAAAATTCAAGGGCCTGTGCTGGTAGATATTTGCTATCCCTCCGGGAAGATTTTACCATTGGTCTGTTGCTCACCTGAATTTAATGTCAGAATTAGCTATACATTAAAAGTAAAACAATGAATGGGAAATTTTCAGATGTTCAGACAACTCTTGGTGATAATGTTTCTGGGGCTGGCATTATCGCTACCGGCACAAGCGGCTCAGGATGTTTTTGGCCCGATTAAGCGTACCGATACACTATGGAGGATTGCTGAGCAGCTCAATCCTGATAAGAAAGCCAGCACTCAACAGGTGATGCTGGCGATTTATAAGAAAAACCAGCACGCTTTCACGGTCAACAACATCAATTCCCTGCGTAAAGATGCCTATATGCTGGCTCCAACGGTGGCGGAGGTGAATGCCCTGAACCGGAAAAGTGCTATTCGCATGGTTCAACGCCACAATACCCGCTGGAAGAAAGGTCGCTATGTCGCCATTCACAATCCGGTACCTGCTGAGCTGAGGCAAAAACTGGCGAAATTCACCGGGTCTGCGGAAAAAGCTGCATCTGCTGATAATAGTAAAAAGATGGTTGGAGCCAGGACCGGTACTGTTGCAGGTTCAGCGCCTGCAGCAATGGCGGTTCCGGAAACCATTGTTGAGGGTATGCCGCTTAAAGACCAGCTGCGCGTTGTAATGCAGGAGCTGAGTAAGGCACAGCAGGAAAATCAGCTGTTGAAAGCGGAATTAAAAGAAGCTCGTGAGCAGCAGCAACAGAATCTGGCAAAAAACCAGCCTGACCCTGATATCCAGACCCAGCTGGATGCATTGCGTCGTGAACTGGCCGAGTTGCGCACCATTCTTGCCCAGAAAGATAATCATATTCAAACATTGCAGGCATCGCTAAAAAGTGCCAGTGAGGCGATCAAGTCACAACATGCTGATAATATGCGCCTTTACAATAAGCTGAAGGAACTGAGTCCGGAAAGTGTTTCGGCACAGGTACAAAATCAACCGGATAAGCCACAAATCAAGCTGGCTGCTGTCACTCATGATGCCCTGTTGCCTGAAGGGAGAGAGACTGCGGCAGAGGGTCAGCCTGCAACTGCACAAGTCTGGGCAGATGAAACCGAAACTTCTGGCACTAATAATGCAGTTTCATTATCACAATTAGCCAGCAATAGCGTTGTCGGATTAGCTCAATCCGGTACTGCCATTTCCAGCTCCGCTGAATCCCGTAGCTATAAAGTGTCACCGGTTGCCTGGACTGCGGTTCTGCTGTCATTTGTATTCATTCTGTTTTTGGTAATTCGTGCGCTGGTGATGCAGAATGAAATCCGCAAGTTTTCTGACGAAAAATAAGGTTGTAACCGCTTTGATTGATTCTCAGAGCGGTGGCTTTGTCAATCATTAAATTTTGTGGATAACTATTTTTTATTGTCCTGATTTTTCGATTTGACCTTATCAGGTGATTTTCCTCGTTTTTCAGTTTTCGTTAATTTTCTAAAAATCAGCACGTTTTTTGTGTAATTTTGATCATGAAATGGGATTTATCCCGGATTTTTGCCGTTATAGTCATCTGTTTTCCCACTTTTTCGGCCTTTTGTTTTTTCAACTACAAAACTTCATCATAGTACAAGTCTGTGGATAACTCTGTACATAACTGGTTTTTTCCACGTGTAATCAAGTCTTAGGCGGGTTTCTGGCTTGCCCTGTGCCGATTACGCTGGAAAAAGCCAACGGTATAAGGTAAAAGATCGGCACTTAATCTGAAGATGGAATAATCATGAAATATGACGTGTACGGTATCGGCAATGCACTGGTCGATAAGGAATTTGAGGTAACCGAGGCGTTTCTTGCTGAGCAGGGTATTGAAAAAGGTCTGATGACGCTGATTGATGAAGACAAGCATCATGACTTGCTGGCGGGTCTGCAAAATACTTTTGGCCTGAAAAAACGGGCCGGGGGGGGATCAGCAGCGAATACCATTGTGGCGATCAGTCAGTTCGGCGGCAAAACTTTTTATGCCTGTAAGGTGGCGAATGATGAGTTCGGTGATTTTTACAAGGAGGATTTGCATGCGGCAGGGGTGGATACCGGGCTGGATCGGCTGAATGCCGAGGGGGTAACCGGCAAGTGTATGGTGATGGTGACTCCGGATGCCGAGCGTACCATGAATACCTTTCTCGGTATTACGGCTGATTTTTCCACCTCCGAGATTCACTTCGATGAGCTGCGGGAATCAAAATACCTGTATATCGAAGGTTATCTGGTCACTTCAGATGTATCCCGTGCAGCGGTGCTGGAAGCACGTAAAATTGCCGCAGAACAGGGTATCAGGACTGCATTTACTTTCTCTGATCCGTCTATGGTCACTTATTTCAAAGCAGGTGTTGATGAAATCCTGGGTGATGGTGTGGATATTCTGTTCTGTAATCAGGAAGAAGCCATGATCTACAGTGGTGCGGATTCACTGGAATCGGCTCTGGCCGTATTACAGACCAGGGCACAGAAACTGGTGGTGACCCTGGGCAGTGAGGGTGCACTGGTGGCCAATGCCGATGGCAGCCGTACTGCGATTCCAACACAGCCGGTCAAAGCCCTGGATACCAATGGTGCCGGTGATATGTTTGCTGGAGCCTTTTTGTACGGCATTACCCAGGGCATGAGTGATGAGCAGGCCGGAAAGCTGGCTAACCGTGCGGCGGCACAGATTGTTTCCGTCTTCGGGGCCAGGCTTGATAAGGCCGATCACCAGCAGATTCTGGCTGAACTCAACCACTAATCTCGTTCATCTGTAGCCGTTTAAACTGATCAGGCTTTTTCGGCATACGAGATGGTGTAGTTTTTACCCTGTTTCAGCTTTTTGTAATGGCCAAAAATTTCTTTCAGATTGCGTTTCATATAGTCACGCAAACCATTAATGGTGACCAGATATAAACGTCCGCCCGGCTTCAGATGATGCCGGGCATCGTTAAGCATAATGGTCATCATTTCCTTACCGACTTTGGCCGGAACATTGGAAGCAATGACATCAAACTGCTGTGTCTGATCAATGTGCTGAAATGCGTTGCTGAGTTTGGCAGTAGCATTGGGTATATTATTGAGTCTGGCATTGCGATTGCTGTACTCAACGGCCATAAAGTCCTTATCCACCAGCAGGGTCTGTCCCTGTGGAGCCAGTTTTGCCATGGTCAGCCCGATCGGGCCATAGCCGCAACCCAGATCAAAGCAGTCATCGTCGGGTTCAATGTGGATATAACGCAGTAGTAATTCTGTGCCTTCATCAATTTCCCGTGGCGAGAAAATCCCCCAGGTGCTAAGAAATTGTAATGGTTGGCCACATAATTCAGCTTCAAAACGTAAATCCTGACGAATTTGCTGCAAATAGCTGGAATCCTGCTTCATGCTTTAGCCCTGTAATTCAGCGAATAAGTTGTTAGCCTTGCGGATCGCGTTTTCAATATCATTATCCAGTGTACAGAAGTGCCCCATCTTACGCCCTGGCCGGGCTTCCTGCTTACCGTACAGGTGCAGTTTGCTGTACGGATCATTCAACAGCTTTGCCCAGTTCGGCTGGCACTGCCCCCAGACATCACCGAGCAAATTGGTCATCACGACCGGCGTATGCTGCTGCATATCGCCAAAGGGTAGATCACAGACCATACGTACCTGCTGTTCAAATTGTGAGGTCACACAGGCATCCAGAGTATAGTGACCACTGTTATGCGTGCGTGGTGCTATTTCATTGACCAGCAATTTGCCTTGCTTCGTAACAAAATACTCGACAGCCATGACTCCGACGAAGTCCAGCCGGTCGGCGATGCGTTTTGTAGCGGCTTTGGCATTATCCGACAATTCATCGCTGATGCGTGCCGGGGCAATGGTCTGATGCAGAATACCGTTACGATGAATATTTTCCGCGACCGGAAAGCACTGACTTTCACCACGGGTATTCCGTGCCAGAATCACCGAGACCTCACAGGCCAGCTCAATCCGCTGTTCCAGGACACATTCGACCTGATTTAATTGCTGGAAGGCCTGTTCCGCTGCTGTTACCGAGTCAACTGTGATTTGTCCCTTGCCGTCATAACCCAGCCGGGCGGTTTTCAGTATTGCCGGAAAGCGGATGCTGTGTGCTGCTGTTGCAATATCCGTAATATTGCTGATTGCGGTAAACGGTACCGGCTTCAGGTCACAGCGCTGTATAAATTTCTTTTCGACAATCCGATCCTGTGCCACCTTGACTGCGGCCGCTGAAGGATGTACCGGGCAGTGGGGTGCGAGCCGTTCCAGTGTCGCAGACGGAATATTCTCAAATTCTGTGGTAATCACATCGCATTGTTCACCCAGTGACTCCAGGGCGGTCTGGTCATCATAAGCCGCCAGCAGGTGTTGGTCAGCTAATTGTCCGGCCGGACTGAGTGGGTCAGGTTCCAGCACAATCACCTGGTAGCCCAGTGTGCGGGCGGCAATGGTAAACATACGTCCCAGCTGACCGCCGCCGAGCATGCCAATGGTTGATCCGGGTAATAACATGGCAGGGTTACACTCTTTCGTTATTGATCATCAGGAGGTAGCGGCATATTCATGGCAAACTGCCGCTGGGTTTCGCGAAATTCTGCCAGTGTTTCAGCCAGCCTGACGTCCTGAGTCGCCAGCATGGACACGGCAAACAGGGCGGCATTTGCGGCACCGGCCTCACCAATGGCAAAGGTGGCAACCGGGACACCCTTCGGCATCTGGACAATAGAGTAGAGTGAGTCCTGGCCGCCAAGGTAGCGTGAGGGTATCGGCACGCCTAATACCGGCACGGTGGTTTTTGCCGCCAGCATACCGGGCAGGTGGGCTGCACCACCGGCTCCGGCGATAATGCACTGCAGGCCGCGTTGCTGTGCGGTTTCGGCATATTCGAACAGCAGATCCGGTGTGCGGTGGGCTGAAACCACCTTGTATTCGTGAGGAATAGCAAAGTTTTCCAGTTGTTCGACAGCCAGCTTCATGACGTTCCAGTCACTGTTACTGCCCATCACAATTCCTACTTGCGGCGGCATCTTGTCACTCATGGTGAAATGAAAAATCTGTTAGTATACCGCGTTGAATTATTTCTAACTACCAAATAGCCATGACTCAATCTGATAACCCGCAATTCCAGCTGACTCCGGTGATGGAGACACAACTGTCCACCCTTGAATTGATCGCCCGTGGCAAGGTGCGTGATATTTATATCGTTGATAGTAAGCACCTGTTAATTGTTACCACGGACCGGCTGTCAGCTTTTGATGTCATCCTGCCTGATCCTGTGCCGGGTAAAGGTGAGGTGCTGACCCGGATCGCCCGTTTCTGGTTTGATCAGCTGGCGGACGTGGTACCGAATCATCTCAGTCATCTGTCACTGGATGATTTGCCACTGACGGATGATGAAAAGCAAATGCTGCACCAACGCAGTCTGCTGGTCAGACGTTTGAGCCCTTTGCCTGTTGAAGCGATTGTACGGGGTTATTTAATCGGTTCCGGCTGGAAAGATTATCAGCAAAATGGTTCGGTGTGCGGCATTGATCTGCCTGCAGGCTTACAACTGGCGGAAAAGTTGCCGGAGGCTATATTTACTCCTTCTACTAAAGCTGAAGTGGGCGATCATGATATTAATATCAGTTTTGCACAGATGAAGCAGCAGATTGGCACCGCGCTGGCGGAACAGGTGCGGGATGTCAGCCTGACCCTCTATCAGCGTGCCGCAGAGTATGCCTTGTCGCGTGGTATTATTATCGCAGATACCAAGTTTGAGTTCGGTCTGGATGAGAATAACGAACTGGTATTGATTGATGAGATTCTGACGCCGGATTCTTCGCGGTTCTGGCCATTGGCAGAATAGATTGCCGGATGGGATTATCGCTAAAACGGTGGCAAAATATCAGGAAGTGGCTGACTTGCTCATTACCGAATGAGCATAAAACAGCTTAATAATACGCGATAAAAAAAACAGCGAGGCATTTATGAAAATATTGGTAACTGGTGCCGCCGGTTTTATTGGTATGCACACCGTATTGCGTTTAATCGCACGGGGCGATCAGGTGGTCGGTATTGATAATCTGAATGATTATTATTCAGTGACTTTAAAACATGACCGTCTTGAGCAGATTCGCTCAGCGGATACGAACCAGCTGTTCACCTTTATTGAGATGGACATCGCTGACCGGGAAGCGATGGCACAGCTGTTTGCGGAATCAGGTTTTGACAAGGTGATTAATCTGGCGGCACAGGCGGGTGTGCGTTACTCACTGGAAAATCCGCTGGCTTATATTGACAGTAATATTACCGGTTTTGCGCATATTCTTGAGGGTTGCCGACATCATCATATTAAACATCTGGTTTATGCTTCCTCCAGTTCGGTTTACGGGGCCAACCGTTCGATGCCGTTTTCGGTGCATGATAATGTGGATCACCCCCTGTCATTATATGCCGCCTCCAAAAAATCCAATGAGCTGATGGCACACACCTATTCGCACCTGTATCGTATCCCGACGACCGGCCTGCGTTTCTTTACCGTGTATGGCCCCTGGGGTCGTCCGGATATGTCACCGATCAAGTTTGCGCAGGCAATTTCTGCCGGAAAAGCCATTGATGTGTATAACTATGGCAAGCATAAGCGCGATTTTACCTATATTGATGATATAGTAGAAGGTGTTATACGTGTGCTTGACCGTCCGGCAGCGGAAAACAGGCACTGGAACGGTGAAAAACCTGATCCGGCGAACAGTCTGGCTCCCTGGCGGGTCTATAATATAGGTAACCAGCAACCTGTTGAGCTGTTGGACTATATTTCGGCACTTGAGAAAAGTTTAGGTAGAAAAGCCGAGATGAATCTTCTACCCTTGCAGCCCGGCGATGTGGTTGACACGTTTGCGGATGTCGAGTCGCTGGTCAAGGATGTTGGCTACCGGCCTTCCATTCCCGTAGAGGAAGGTATTGCCCGGTTTGTACGCTGGTATAAGGAATATTACGGGGATACTTGCTGATTTCAGGTGTTTGTGTATGCAAAAACTTAAGCAACAACAATTATTTGATCGTGTTTTCGATCGTCTGCCCGATCACGTAACCTTGCTGCTGATTATTATCAGCGGATTTTTACTGGCCCGGCTGACCTGGATGATGTTTCCATCTGATCCTTCCATCACTGCGCAGGTGGAACGGGAGCAGAACGAGCCCACAGGTGTTGCGGTGATTCCGGCACATGCCACCCCGAAAAATCTGGGTAATGAAATTGCGTCTTACCATTTGTTAGGGGTTTATCAACCACCGAAAGTAGCACCTCCCTCAAAACCGGCCAAGAAAACTGAAGCCCCGAAACCTAAGCCCCGGGAAGCTCTGAGTCTGGTAGGGGTTTATGCCCTGAATGAGAAAGAGGGTGTGGCCGTCATTAATGTTAAGGGTAAGCAGGAAGTTGTCGGGGTTGGAGAGTCGATAGGTGATGCAGCCGCTACGCTGAAAAAAGTCTATGCCAACCGGGTAGATGTGGTCTGGGATGATGGTGAGGTGGCCACGCTGGAAATGCCGAATATTAATCGTTCCGCATTAGGTGCAATACAGATTCCGCCGGAGCAGCAATTGCAGCAACAGCCTGATCCGGTTATACAACCCGCCTCTTTTGAGCAGCCCGATATTCAGAATCAGGGCATTGATCAACCTGTGGCTCCAGATCAGTATAACAACTCGCCCGCATCTGATACAGTTGACCCGCAATTACAGGGTGGCCTGCCTGTTCAGCAACGGCAACCGGTTGCGGTGAATACTGCTGGTCGTGCGCCGACTGCTGCAACTGCCACAAAGCATCAAAAACCAGCCGGAGCTGCTGTTTCATTGAGCGACTTCAAACAGGAAATTATCAATAATAATATTAATCTGCTACAGGTTATCCGTCCCAGCCCACGCAAAAAAAACGGCCAGTTAATCGGTTTTGCGGTGCGTCCCGGTACCAATCGTGCCTTGTTTAATCAGACCGGGCTGCAAGCCGGTGATGTAGTGACCGAGATTAATGGTATGGCATTAACCAATAACCGTGTGAGTCGTCAGGCAATGCAGAGTCTGGCCACCGCATCATCAGCGACACTGACAGTACTGCGCGGTGGTCAGCCAACGACGGTGCAGTTGCGTTTTTAAATATGCCCTACATGCGCCGTTGCGCATCCGTCACCGATGGCAGTTGCATCAGCCGTTCCAGCGTATCTGCCAATTGCAGGGTATTACTGATCTGGATAGCGATTTCCATCAATGAGTACTGATTATCCTGGACGGGCCGGGTGTTAATACTCACCACATTGATCCTTTCCCGTGCCAGTACCTCCGCAATATCCCGCAGCATACCGGGCTGGTTATAGCCGGAAACCAGAATATCCGCGACATAATCGGTGGAGTTCATGCCCCAGCTGACATCAATCAGGCGGTTTTTCTGTTCTTCCTGAATATGAGTGATGTTTGGGCAGTCGGTGCGGTGTACCGAGATACCACGGCCCTGGGTGATATAGCCGATAATTTCATCGCCGAATACCGGCTGGCAACATTGTGCCGTCTGGGTGTACAGGTCTTCCACGCCATTGACCACAATATTAGCAACTTTGGTCGTGTCTTGCTTTTTGACCTTGCGGAAGCGGATTTCCTGTGTTTGTGAGCGGATCAGTGTATTCGCCAGTTGTTTGGAACTGATCTCACCCCGGCCCAGTGCAATAAGAAAATCACGTTCACTCTGGCGGTTAAACGGCTTAACCAGATCCGCCGCTTTCAGTTTCGGCAGGTTCAACAGGTGTTTTTCCCGCTCCAGAATGTCCTTGCCGTTCTGGTAGTTCTTTTCGTGATCCTGCTGGCGGAACCAGTGGTTGATTTTCTGCCGGGTACGGGCTGATTTGACATAGCCCAGCGCCTCGTTCAGCCAGTTCATTTTCGGAGCTGATTCTTTGCCGGTGAGGATTTCAATCTGCTCACCATTATTCAGTTCGTAATTCAGCGGTACGATCATGCCGTTGACCTTGGCCCCCTGACAGCGATGGCCGATGTCAGTATGAATGGCATAGGCAAAATCCAGCGGTGTTGAGCCTTTGGCCAGATCAATGACCCGCCCTTTGGGGGTCAGCACAAACACCCGGTCAGAGAACAGTTCGGTATGAAAATCCTCCAGAAATTCACTGTCATTACTGTCATTATCCAGCAGGCGGCGTAATGAGGAGATCACTCTTTCCAGTGCCGGATCCTGTGTTTCACCTTCTTTATAGCGCCAGTGTGCGGCAACGCCCAGCTCAGCAAACTGGTGCATCTGTTCGGTGCGGATCTGGATCTCGACATGACGCCCACGCGGACCGATGATCACGGTATGAATCGACTGATAACCATTCGGCTTACGATTGGCAATATAATCATCCCGTTCTTCCGGAATATATGGCCAGCGTTCCTGGATCATGGTCGATACTTTGTAACAGGTCTCCACGTCATCGACGATAATGCGTATTGCACGTAAATCGTACAGCTGTGCAATACCGACACCTTTGCGCTGCATCTTTTTCCAGATGCTGTAGATGTGCTTGGGACGCCCGTAAATATCAGCCCTTATCCCCTCATCATTTAACAGTCGACGGATAATCTCCTGGAATTCCTTGATGTAGTTTTCCCGCTCCAGACGGGTTTTCTGCAGTGATCTGGCAATACTCTTGTATTTTTCCGGTTCCTGAAAGCGGAAGGCGAGATCCTCCATTTCCCACTTGATATGGCTGATACCCAGACGGTTGGTGATCGGGGCATAGATCTCCATCGTCTGATAAGCGGCACAAATATGGCGGTCGCTCAGTTCGTGACGGGATAGCAGTCGCAGGTACTGTAAATGCCAGCTCAGTTTGATGAGTACGGTGCGAATATCCTTGAGCATTGCCAGCAGCATGCGCCGTACCTGTTCAGCCTGCTGTTTTTCGCTCAGCACTTCGGTGCTGGTGCCGGTACATTCGCCGAAGTGTTGTAATTCACGCATATTCTCACATAGTCGTGCCACCGGCTGGCCATATTCCGCTGCAATTTCACTCAGATCATAGCTTTGAATAAAGTAGGGATCAGATAACAAGGTGGCGATAATGGTGGTCTGATCGACATCCAGACCCCGCAGTGTCTCTGCCACATCCAGGCTGTTAGGTTGCAGGCTGCTGTCGTCATTCTGCACCGGATCAAGTAATAAGCGGATGATGGGTTCCAGCCGTTCACGATCCGCCGGGTCACCGGATACCCAGAGCCGATCCAGCCAGGACGGAAGGTCACGGGATTCTGTATTCACAAGTTGACTGTGTTGCATAGTAGGCTCAGTGTACTGGTTTGTGACCTGTATTCCGGTACAGCCAGCACGAATATTTTTAGTTTAATGTCCAGATAAATAATTATAATGAATGGACAAGTTTAACAAGTTCGTTAAAGGATTCCATGATGGCATCAGGATTTGCCTCCTCACTCAATGCCTGTCGGGAGGGGTTATACCAGATTGTGCGTAATCCTGCACGACTGGCACCCATAATATCTTTTTCCGGATCATCGCCGACATAAACCATTTCCTCCGGTTTGACCCCGGCCATCGTGACCGCCTGTTCGAAAATCAGCGGGTCAGGTTTGCTCACTCCGGCAGTGGCAGAATTATGAGAAAACTGAAATAACGTTCCCAGCCCTACCCGATGAATATCGGCATTGCCATTGGTGATACTACCCAGCAGATAATCCTGTTGCAGCTGATGTAATTGTTCAAGCACATTGGGGAAGAACTCTACACGGTTGCGAGCAGTTAAAAAACACTCAAAGGCTTCATTAACCCAGTCCTGTCCGGTTTCTGTCTCCGCGGCCAGTGATTGCAACCAGTTCAGGCGCAGTTGTCCCAGGTCATGGTGTAGTTCAGGGTGCTGCCGGGTGTAGTGGATGCGGGACTCAGTGAAGGTCTGAACGGTATAATGTGAGACCATATCGGGCTGGTGGCAGGATAACCAGTGGTAGAGCTGCTGTTCCGCGGCAGTAATGACGGAGCGGCAGTCCCATAAGGTATCATCGAGGTCAAAGCAGACGCAGCGTACTGGCATAATGTAACCTGAGTCGAAATCTGATGATCTATAGTATCATCCAATGTTGAAAAGAAATGGGAGAATACAGTGAAAAAATATATAAAGATCCCTCAATCCCTTCTCCCTACAGGTTGGGAGAAAGCGAAAAGTCTTCAGGCTCCGGAGTGGGGGATATGCATTGCCGGACTGGTCATGATACTGCTATGTCTGTTACCGGGTCGGGCAGCGGCAGAAACTATCGTAATGATTCCAGGCTTTCAGTCACAGGGCATGGACTGGCGCTTTAATCAGGTCACACCGATGTTGCAGGCTGACGGCTGGGTGGATGGTGGCGATTACCAGATGACGACGGCCGGGATCGTGAATAGTTTGCAGCTGCGTCACCGGCCTGCCGATGTCATGTTTACACTGAATTTGCCGACAATGGCGGGCATTGCGACGCAGGCAGCGCTGCTGAACGAGTATCTGAAAGTGATCTATCAGCGTCGCAAGGAGCCATTGACACTGGTCGGGCACTCTGCCGGAGGGGTGGTGGCACGGCACTGGCTGGTGGCTTCGGCGCAGGTACCGGTAAAAACACTGGTAACTATTGCATCGCCGCATGTGGGCACACCGATGGCGCAGATAACTCGGCTGTTACTGTCGAATACAGATATTTTAAACCTGGTGAACAGGCTGGGTTTCGGGCACCTGAAAGATGCGAAGCGTCTGTTCGTTGATTTGCAGGAAGAGAAACCCGGTAATTATTTGCACTGGTTAAATCACCAGCCACATCCACCGATTCGTTATGCTGCGATTGTCAGGAGCAGTAACAAACCGGAAATGGCCGATTTTATCGTGCCGGAATACAGTCAGGACATGAATCATATTGATGCACTGAATGGCCGCGCGGAACGCTGGAACAGTGAAGATGCGCACTTTCTCAGTGCCAATGACGGTTATCTGCTGGCGACCATTATGAATTATGTGCCGCAGGGGGCGGTAGTGCAATGAGCCAAGTTTACCGGCATATTGGTGAATCACCATGTTGATGAAAGCATTAACGGCCCGGCTGGAGAAATTGTTTCGGCCTATGTGGCGCACGGTTACTCGGCGGCTAATTTTTGTTGCACGCTGTCGATCTTGTCCTGCATTGTTTGTTCGCGGTCAGTGCGGGTGCCCAGCTTCAGGTGGCTGATGATCCTGACGACACCCATGTCATGCAGTTCGGTATGACAACGTTTCACCGCTGCCATCACTGCATCCCACTCCCCTTCCACATTGGTGCCGAAAGTGTGCAGTTTGTGGTTTAATCCGGCCTGCTGAAAAATCTTCTGGCAGTGGGCGACGTAAGGTGAAACCGATACACCATCCACGGTGGGAGATACCATAATATCCATAATCACGTGCATAATTTTTGCCTCATTGTTAGTTGAATTGCCCCAAATAAAAAGTCACCGAAGCCCCGTTTAAAAAGCAATCGTTGTCTCAAATTAAGGGTGCTATGTATCTTGAGAAAATAATAA
>PDRT01000071.1 GCA_002746895.1 Thiothrix nivea | reverse complement strand
GGCGGTGGTGGTGGTGCTGATTCCCTCATTACGCGATATTTACCGTATCTGGCACGATCACTGGGTGGATATTGATACGCCAGGCAGTACGGAGGCGGATACGGAGCAGACCTGAAGTCTTCAGGCGTGAGATCGGTAACAATCCGGTGAGGTGTATTATTAGCCGCGAGCGTTTTCATTGACCGTTATTGACTAAAAATGAAAGCTCATTCTCATGGCATGTTGCCAGCACATCACCATCGGGACTGACTGTCATCACCTCACCTTCAATATCCTTGCTATCACTATAATCTACCAGGCTATACAGTGTCGTCTTTTCGGTATCGCAGCCATAATCATCCTTAAAAAAGTACCTGGCTTGCGGATCAACAGTGACGGATGAGTCAAGCGCGATAGCCGGATATTTTTTGACAGCACCACCGGCCACATCGACCAGAACGACCGGAGAAAACAGTTTGTCTTCATCACGGGATCGGTATGCTGTATTCCGGAAAATAATTTGCTTTTCATCCAGACTGAAGGCGATGGAATAAGGGTCAAAATACTTATGGTCATCCCGGTACAGCGAACCGGGCGGGAAGACTTGCGCGAGCCCCTCGTAAATGCTGGACAGAGAAAAATGCCTTGTTTTTACGATCCAGCTGACTGATCAAACGATTTGCCGTTGAGGTGAAATTCAGATCCCATAAATCAATCCACTCCATGATTCCGGCGGGTGGTTTTTCTTTTGGCCGGTGGGGCTCTTCGGAAGCTAGGTGATAATTATAAAGGGTCAGGATTTTTCCATCATAGAGCGTTTGGGTATTTCTACCCCACCACGCTTCTGGCATCCAGTTTTTGTAATTAACTAACTCACCCTCGATTCCAGGTTGGCATAATGAATATTCGTTATCAACGGTTTTGACGGTGTAGTATTGGTCATCGTTGCTTGCTTCTTGAATATACCCCCCCATATACCCTTGACAGGATAATGCTACTTCATTGTCATCAGCGAATTTCCAGGTCATAAAAGGATGCCCCACGATACCTGAAATGGAAATTAACTGATTACTGGGTGAAAATTCCAAAGAAACATAGGAACCACCTCCTGCATCAGCATAGTTATCAATAACTTTCTTGTGTTTTAACGCTTTACTTTTTATATCCCACACTCGAATAGTCGCTAAATCATCTTCATAGATCTGAAAAAGCGAAAATAGCTTGCTATCGTTGCTAAAACCATAGGTTCGATTAAAGCCTATGATTTTATCATCCGGGAGATAAATACGCGGAATGTAACTGACTTCCTGAAAATTTAATAATTGATAAACGCCAACATCATTTTTTTGTGTATTTTTAGCATGACCAGGAGAAATATAGAAGAATATACTGGTTACAATAAAAAATAGCTTAAATCTAAAGTTGCTCATTTACTAGGTGCTCCACATCCTTTTCTGCTTACTCCTACAAGAATAGCTTGCGACTAAATGATTTTGTGGCATGGTAGACAAGTGGCTTAAAAGCCAGACCCTGCGGTATTATAAAAACGCGGGCAAATCCTGTCGATACAAATGGAGTAACAGAAATGAAAACCGTTTATCGTGCTGCTAATATTACCGAAGCAGATATTGTCGCTGGTATGCTGCGCAGCCGGGGCATTGATGCGAAAGTCGCGGGGCGTCATTTGCAGACTGCAGTCGGTGCGGCGGCCCTTCCGTACAGTTCCAGGGTTCTGGTTAATCAGCAACAATATGATGAGGCACTGGTCGTTGTGGCTGAATATGAGAGTGTTCAGCCGGAGAAGGAGCGGAAAGCACAGCAAGGCAAGTCTTTTGCGGCGTTGGGGGTGTTTACCAAACCGGTATTGTTCTGGGTTTCAATTTTTCTGTTGTTGGTCTGGTTTTTCTTTAGTGGCCCACCGGTGTTTAACACCGGACAAACAGATATAATTTTTTATCAGCCTGTAGAGCCATTGGATGAAATGGGGGAAATACCCGGTTGGTCGGATGAATCATTTGAGGTGATGGAGCAATCCGGGGAGCAAGATTAATTTGTATTCGCTTTGAGTGATAATCTCAAATGTAATACGGTAATACAAAGGTAATTGTGATGACTTTACCCTAGACCTTAACCGCCTCAGTCAACGCCTCCCGAATTTTCTCCTGATCCGCTTCATCGGTAATCATGGCTTCATCCCGCGTGGTTATTGAAAACGTATCCTCTGCCTGTTCACCCAGTGTATTGATCTGTGCGTGGTGTACCTTGATAGCCAGCCTGTCCAGTGTCTCACCGATCCGCCACAGCAGGCCGGGCATATCACCGGTGGTAATTTCCATCAGGGTCAGATTATGTTCTGGAAGCTGCCGAAAATTAATCCGGGTCGGGATGTCAAAATGGCGCAGGATGCGGGACTGACGTCGGGTGATGGGTTTAAAGTCCTTTGCAGACAGATTGCGCTGTAGCACGCTCAGGATATGTTGCTGATCATCCGGATCTGTGATGATTTTATTGTCCGCCCCCAGTACATGCAGGGTGTGTAAATCGTAGTCTTCGTCTACCGAGACCAGTCGTGACTGAAAAACGCTCAGGTTGAGTTGTTCCAGTGTCGACATTACGCGGGTAAACAGGCCGGGAAAATCCTCACTGTAAATAAACAGCACATTACTGCTATCGGAAACAGTTACCCGGATGTTGACCAGCGGCAGCGTATCCCGTGACGTGGTCAGCAGGTGTGAAGCATGCCAGCAGATATTTTCTACCGAGTGTTTGAGCAGGTAATCATCCCCCAGTTTGGCCCAGAGATTCTCACAACGTTCTTTTGCAAAGCCCAACTCATCCAGATGTTCCAGCGCTGATTTGCGTTTCTGGCGGATCAGGTGATCAGTTTCTTCGGTCACTGGCGTGCGCTTAAGCAACAATCTGCGGGTATGCCGGTACAACTGGGTGAGCAGCGACAGTTTCCAGTTATTCCACAGTTTGGGGTTGGTGCCTTTCATATCGGCAATGGTCAGCAGGTACAGATAGTCCAGCCGTGTTTGTTCAACGACCCGGGTGGCAAATTCCTGGATAATGGCCGGGTCGCTGATGTCCTTGCGCTGGGCGGTCATGCTCATTAACAGGTGGTGGCGCACCAGCCAGCTGACCAGCTCGGCATCATGCAGGTTCAGGCCATGCTCACGGCAGAATACCCGTGCATCTTCCGCCCCCAGCGTTGAATGATCACCCTGCCGTCCTTTGGCAATATCATGGAATAAGGCGGCCAGGTACAATAATGACGGGCGTTGCAGGGTTTTAAAAATTTCGCTGCAAAAGGGCATATCCGCGGCACCCTTTTGGGTGCTGTAGCGGCGCACGTTGCTCAGCACCAACAGGGTGTGTTCATCAACCGTGTAGGCATGGAACAAATCGTATTGCATACGTCCGACGATATTGGCGAAGGCCGGAATATAGGCCGCCAGTACACCATAACGATTCATCAGCCGCATAGTGGTGGTGACACCCTTTGACTGGCGCATGATCCGCATAAAAATCCGCCGGTGCCAGGTTTGCTGGCGGAAGCCGGAATCAATGCGGTGCAAATGCTGGCGCATCAGGCGGATGGTTTCCGGTGACAGGCTGTCAACACCGGGCGTGGTTTGCAGTATCAGAAAAATTTCCAGCAGTGCTGTGGGGTAGAGAACAAAGGTATCCCGTGAATTGACTGCCAGCATATTGCCTTTTTTCTCATACCACTCGCCGACCATGACCGGCACCTGATGCTGATCCTTGTTCAGATTCTGGCGGAAGGCACCAAGCAGCACGTCGGTCAGGCGCTCCAGTTTGGTAATGGTCTGGTAATAACATTGCATAAAGGCTTCGACAGCATCATTACGGTTGGGGCATTGATAGCCGAAGTGCTGTGCCAGTTGATGCTGATAATCAAACAGCAGGCGATCTTCCTTGCGTCCTGCGATATGGTGCAGAATAAAACGGATACGCCACAGAAATTCGCGACCGTTGCGCAGCGTGTCGTACTCACCCTGACGCAGCAGCTGGCGTTCATACAGCTCGAACAGTGAAATATGGCCGTATTCGCGCTCAATAATCCAGCTGATCATGTGAATGTCACGCAGGCCGCCACGACCTTCTTTCAGGTTTGGCTCCACCCGGTGTGCGGTTTCGCCAAATTTTTCATAGCGCTGTTGCTGTTCTTCCAGCTTGGCGTTAAAAAAGGTCTGGCTGTCCCACATTTTGTCCGGGCGAATGGCCTGCCGCATTGCTTCAAACAGCTTGTGCCTGCCGCACAGGTGACGTGATTCAATCAGATTGGTAATGACGGTCAGGTCATTCCGGGCTGTTTGCAGGCATTCATCCAGTGTACGCACACTGTGCCCGACATCCAGCCCGATATCCCACAGAAACGTGATGAACGCGGCCAGTTGTTCCTGGTCGTTGTCATCCGGATCATTTTGTAGCAGGATCAGCAGGTCAACATCCGATGCGGGGTGTAATTCCTGCCGTCCGTAGCCACCCACCGCGATCAGTGCATGTTCGGCAAGTGCCGGGTATTGTTGCCACTGATCGTACAACAGGTGGTCGATCAGGTCGCTGTAGTAATGCAACAGGTTGTAGATCGACTCACCCTGTTCAAAGATCGACATCATGCGTTCACGGGCGTGTTGCAGCAGTTGCGTATAGGCGGCAGGTGGCTGCCCGGTCTGTTGCTTTGACGCCCGATAGAGGGATAACAGCGGGTTGCGGGTGTGTTCACCGATCATCCTGTATGCCTGGTTCTAGAGCCTGTCCTGCCAGCCGGCCTCTTCCTCGCGCAGGGTGAGGATTTCAAAGCCATCGGCTGTCACCAGTACGGTATGTTCCCATTGTGCGGAAGGTCGTCTGTCCTTGGTGATGGCTGTCCATTGGTCAGCGAGGATCTTAACATGGTGCTTGCCCTGGTTAATCATTGGCTCAATAGTGAAAATCATGCCTTCTCGCAGCTCGATGCCGGTACCTGGTTTGCCGTAATGCAAAACCTGGGGTTCCTCGTGAAAGAATTTTCCGATACCGTGGCCGCAGAATTCCCGCACGACCGAGTAATTGTGCTTTTCCGCAAAGGTCTGGATTGCATGGCCGATGTCGCCGAGTCTGGCACCGGGTCGTACCTGCTGGATACCCCGGTACATGCATTGCCGGGTAATATCGGCCAGTCGGGCAAGATGGGGTTGCGGCTGACCGGCGAAGAACATTTTGCTGGTGTCGCCGTGGTAGCCATTCTTGATCACGGTAATGTCGATATTGATGGCATCACCTTTTTTCAGGCGTTTGTCGCTGGGGATACCGTGACAAACCTGTTCATTGACTGAGGTGCAGATGGATTTCGGAAAGGGGGGGCTGCCGTATTCCAGAGGTGCGGGCCAAGCATCCTGCACATTGACGATATAATCATGACAGATCTGATTCAGCTCATTTGTGGTGATACCGGGTTTGACGTATTCACCAATCATATTTAAAACATCAGCTGCCAGCTGACCTGCGACCCGCATTTTCTCGATATCTTCAGCGGTTTTTATCTGAATTGCCATCCGTCGTTTTTCCCGGTAGAAGTTAAAAGCGAATCATGGTATAAAGCGCACGCCAATTTAGCAAAACTTTATTAATCCACACATACACCGGCACCAGGTTGCAGGGTGCCCGGACAGCATCTCATTGAAAGGCTGACGGGTTGCAATTTGGGGTGTATGGAGGCGTAACCCGAAACAGGAGTACAACATGCCTAAAGTTACCATGCGTCAAATGCTGGAAGCGGGTGTTCACTTTGGACACCAGACCCGTTACTGGAACCCTAAGATGGCACCTTACATCTTTGGTAATCGTAACAAGATTCATATTATTAACCTCGAACAAACCCTGCCGATGTTCAACGATGCCATGAACTTCGTTGGCAAAATGGCCGCCCGTGGTGGCAAGATACTGTTCGTAGGAACCAAACGTTCTGCACGTGAAGCGGTTCGTGAAGCGGCCCAGGCCTGCAAGATGCCTTACGTCAACCACCGCTGGTTGGGCGGTATGCTGACTAACTATAAGACGGTCAAGCAGTCCATCCGTCGTCTGAAAGATCTGGAAAAAATGACTGAAGACGGCTCCATGGAACGTCTGAGTAAGAAAGAAGCGCTGATGATGTCGCGTGAAATGGAAAAGCTGGAGCGTAGTCTGGGCGGTATTAAAAACATGAAAGGCCTGCCGGATGCGATTTTCGTGATTGATGTGGGCTACGAAAAAATTGCGGTACAGGAAGCAAAGAAGCTGGGTATTCCGGTCATCGGCGTGGTCGATAGCAATAACTCACTGGCTAACATTGATTATGTGATTCCGGGGAATGATGATGCAATCCGCGCTATTCAGCTGTATACCACAGCGGCCTCTGATGCGATCAAGGAAGGTCATGCGGCGGCGGCTGTGCCGGGCCAGAAAGAGGCTGAAGAAGTGGCTGCTCCGGCACCTGCTACTGAAGCTCCTGCACCGGAAGCAACAGCCGAGCCTGCTGCCCCTGTTACTGAAGAAGCAGCCGGTCAATAAGGTTGTTTTCCTTGTAAAGTTTTTAGGAGTTAAAAAATAATGGCAATTACTGCCTCTATGGTTAAAGAACTGCGCGAGCGTACCGGTGCAGGGATGATGGATTGTAAAAAAGCACTGTCGGAAACGGACGGTGATATGGAAGCCGCAATTGAACTGATGCGTAAATCAGGTGCAGCCAAGGCGGACAAGAAAGCCAGTCGTACGGCTGCGGATGGCTGTGTGGTTATTACTATTGCTGATGATGCCCGGCAGGCCGCGATCGTTGAAGTGAACAGTGAAACGGACTTTGTTGCAAAAGACGATAATTTCGCTAGCTTCGCTAATGCTGTGGGTGATGCGGTGCTGGCTAATAAACCGGCTGATGTTGCCGCAATTTCCGGATTGTCACTGGGTGAACAGACGGTTGAAGAAGCACGCACTGCGCTGATTGCCAAAGTGGGTGAGAACATTAAAGTCCGTCGTTTTGAATGGATTGAAACGGATGGTCAGATCGCGTCTTACCAGCACGGTGCCAAGATTGGTGTACTGGTTGCACTGGAAGGCGGTGATGCGGCACTGGGTAAGGACATTGCGATGCATATTGCTGCCAGCCGTCCGGTTTGTGTTGAGGAAAGTGATGTACCGGCTGAAACGGTTGAGAAAGAACGTGCGATCCAGCTGGATATTGCGATGCAGTCCGGTAAGCCACAGGAAATCGCCGAAAAAATGGTTGAAGGCCGTATGCGTAAATTCCTGGCGGAAATCACCCTGGTTGGTCAGCCGTTCGTTAAAGATCCTGATCAGACCGTTGGCAAGCTGCTGGCGGCCAAAGGTGCGAAAGTTATCAGCTTTACCCGCGTAGAAGTGGGCGAAGGTATTGAGAAAAAAGAGGAAATGAGCTTTGCTGATGAAGTAGCGGCACAAGCAGCAGCTGCGAACAGCTAAGGTTTTCTCGCACTGCCTGTCGGTGCAAAAAAGCTGAAAAGGGCATCGGGTTTTCGATGCCCTTTTTGTTTGCGGCACCGGATGTTAAATATGAACCGATTAACGGTGATGCTGCGCTACAGTAAGCGAGAAGATTCCGGTTTCAGGTCAGTGAAAATAACCGAATAACCAGGTGTGCCTGATCCAAGGTTGCCCCTTATCCTTTTACTCTGTATAAAGTACGCAAATTCTTTCGCAGGGAAATCATTATGTCAGCCCCAAACCGAGTTTTATTAAAGCTGAGCGGCGAAGCCCTTATGGGGCAGCAGTCCGGTGGTATTGAGCCGAAGATTCTGCAGCAGGTCGCCCGCGATATTCTGGATGTGCAGGATACGGGGGTACAGGTGGCATTGGTGATTGGGGGCGGCAATCTGTTCCGGGGTGCAGGTCTGGCAGCTGCCGGGATGGATCGGGTGCGTGGTGATCAGATGGGTATGCTGGCGACGGTCATGAATGCACTGGCGATGCAGGATACATTGGAGCGCCTGGGGGGTGTTTGCAAGGTGATGACGGCACTGGCCATTGATCAGATCGGAGAGCCTTTTTCAGCTCATCAGGCCCGTCAGTATCTGGCATCAGGAAGCAGTGTTATCTGTGCGGCAGGAACCGGTAGTCCGTTTTTTACCACCGATACGGCAGCCAGTCTGCGTGCCGTGGAGCTGGAAGCGGATCTGTTGCTGAAAGCGACCAAGGTGGACGGAATTTATAATGCGGATCCGGTAAAAAATCCGGCGGCTAAACGTTATGATCAGCTGTCTTTTGATCAGGCGATTGAGCAGCAATTGGGTGTGATGGATTTAACGGCAATGGTGATGTGCAGAGATAACAAGATGCCATTGCGGGTGTTTGATATGTTCGCGGCGGGTGCCCTGCAAGCGATTGTTCGCGGTGAGTCAGTCGGGACATTGGTAGAGGCTTAGGAAATGATTGATGAAATTCTGCAAGATGCGGATAGCCGCATGCACAAAAGTATTGAGGCGCTGAAATCGGAATTGACCAAAATCCGTACCGGGCGAGCACATGCCAGTCTGCTGGATCATATTACCGTAGAATATTACGGCTCTGAGGTGCCACTGAGTCAGGTGGCGAATATTGCGGCTGAAGATGCCCGTACCTTGAGTGTGACCCCCTGGGAAAAGCCGATGGTGTCGGTGGTGGAAAAAGCGATTATGAACTCTGATCTGGGGTTGAATCCGCTGACGGCCGGTACGGTGATCCGGGTGCCGGTGCCGCCACTGACTGAAGAACGGCGGCGTGACCTGGTGAAAGTGGTAAAGGCTGAGGGTGAGAATACCAAGATCGCTATCCGTAATATCCGCCGTGATGCCAACTCTGATTTTAAATCACTGGAAAAAGAAAAAGAGATTTCCGAGGATGACGAGCGTCGCGCACAGGAGAATGTTCAGAAGTTGACCGACAAGTTTGTTAAGGAAGTGGATGTGCTTCTGGAGCAGAAAGAACAGGATCTGATGGAAATCTGACGGTTTGATGGCCGGAAAAGCACTGCAACAGAACAATCATTGTGTCCCGCGTCATGTTGCCATTGTCATGGATGGTAACGGGCGCTGGGCAAAAGCGCGTTTCATGCCGCGTCTGTTTGGGCACAAAAAAGGTGTGGAATCGGTGCGGAAGGTGATTAAGGTTTGTAATAGCGCCGGGGTTGAGTGCCTGACCCTGTTTGCGTTCAGCAGTGAAAACTGGAAGCGTCCGGAGGATGAGGTCAATGGTCTGATGGCATTGTTTATGACCGTGCTTGAAAAAGAGACCGCCGGTATGTTGCGCCACAATGTGCGTTTGCAATTTATTGGCGACCGTTCCGCATTCTCTGCACAATTACAGCATAAAATTGCTGCGGTGGAGCAGGAAACCGCCCACTGTGATGGTCTGAGGCTGGTGATTGCTGCTAATTATGGTGGGCGCTGGGATATTTTACAGGCTGCCCGTAAACTGGCGGAGCAGGTGCAGCAAGGTGAGCTGGAGCCAACCGAGTTGAGTGAAGCGCATCTGACACAGGCGATGTCGACCTGTGATTTGCCGGAGCCGGATCTGTTTATCCGCACCGGCGGTGAGCAGCGCATCAGTAATTTCCTGCTCTGGCAACTGGCTTATGCCGAACTTTATTTCAGTAGTAAGCTCTGGCCTGAGTTCGGTGAAGACAGTCTGCAACAGGCTTTTGATGCTTATGCTGCACGGGAGCGCCGGTTCGGCATGACCGGTGAGCAGGTCAGGGTCTGATCGTTCTGACACTATGGTACCCGCAGGAGTCGTGATCTGAAACCATGTTAAAACAACGTATTATAACCGGATTGATACTTGCTGTTATTGCGGGGTCGGCTATTTATCTGCTGCCTGTTTACACCTTTGCGCTTGTTGCCCTGTTTGCCCTGGTCGGGATAGGTGCCTGGGAATGGGGGATACTGACCGGAGCGGCTGAGGGTATGCCGCAGATGCTGGCTCCGCTACCGGCGATGCTGGTGTCTTATTTATTATTACTGTTTGGCTGGCCGTTATTGCCGGTGCTGCTGGTCAGCGTGATCGTCTGGTGTGTGATCGTCTGGCTGTTATTTACGTACCAGCCGGGCACACGACTTTATCAGGAGCGTCCCTATATTCTGAAAAGCCTGAGCCTGCTGGTGCTGGTGCCTGCCTGGTATGCACTGGTCAACCTGCATGGTACGCATTATGGTTATGTGTTTTATCTGATTTCTTTAATTGCACTGGCTGATATCGGGGCTTATTTTTCCGGAAAACAGTTTGGTAAACATAAGCTGGCTCCGTCACTCAGCCCTGGTAAAACCCGTGAGGGCGTGTTGGGTGGTCTGTTGCTGACGTTGCTATGGGCGATATTCTGGGCCGTATACAGTATGCACTCCGTTCGTGACATGAGTCTGTTTGTGCTGTTCTCTATGCTGGCGGTGGTGATGTCGGTAATGGGGGATCTGTTTATTAGTCTGATCAAGCGCGAAGCCGGAGCCAAAGACAGTGGTACATTATTGCCGGGGCATGGTGGTGTACTGGATCGTATTGACAGCCTGTTGGCGGCGGCACCGGTGTTTACGCTGGGTCTGTTATGGATCAGGCTGGGGGCATCATGACCACCACGTCCGTGAAGCATATCACCCTTTTGGGCGCGACCGGCAGTATCGGTGTGAGTACGCTGGATGTACTGGCACGTCATCCCGAACGGTTTTCAGTGTTTGCCCTGACTGCGCACAGTAATGTGGAACGCCTGTTTGAACAGTGTCAGCAGTTCAGACCACACTATGCGGTGATGGTGGATGAAGCAGCTGCCGGCGTGTTGGAGCAACGTTTGCGCAGCGTGGGCAGTAACACGGCAGTACTGGCTGGTGCCGGGGCACTGGCAGAAGTGGCGGCTGATGCGTCAGTGGATTACGTCATGGCAGCGATTGTCGGAGCCGCAGGTCTGGTGCCGACACTGGCCGCTGCACAGGCAGGAAAACGTGTGCTGCTGGCGAATAAGGAAGCGTTGGTCATGTCCGGCGGTTTGTTTATGGAGGCGGTGCAAAAGAGTGGTGCCGAGCTGTTGCCGATTGACAGTGAGCATAATGCCATTTTTCAGTGTTTACCGGCGAAATCATCAGCCGGTACAGGGCCGGTTCAGCGTGGGCTGGGTGGTGTGGAAAAAATGCTGCTGACCGCTTCCGGCGGACCGTTCCGGGAATATTCACGGCGGGATCTGGCTGATGTGACACCGGAGCAGGCGGTTGCACATCCGAACTGGGCAATGGGCCGGAAAATCTCGGTGGATTCGGCTACGCTGATGAACAAGGGGCTGGAGGTAATCGAAGCCTGCTGGTTGTTCAACCTTTCAGCAAAGCATATTGAAGTGGTAGTACATCCGCAAAGCACCATTCATTCCATGGTATCCTATAATGATGGTTCTGTACTGGCACAAATGGGCAATCCGGATATGCGTACTCCGATTGCTTATGGTCTGGGTTGGCCGGAACGGTTAGCCTCGGGTGTGGAGCCGCTGGATCTGTTTGCCACAGCCCGGCTGGATTTTGAACGGCCTGACCCTGAGCGTTTTCCGTGTCTGGGTCTGGCCTATGAAGCCTATGCACTGGGTGGTTATGCGACCATTGCGCTGAATGCGGCCAATGAGGTGGCGGTGCAGGCGTTTTTAAATCGGACTATCGGTTTTATGGATATTCCCCGTTTGATTGCCGAGGTGATGAAATCTGCGGAATCCGGAACCCCTGATCAACTTGAGGAGATTCTTATTCAGGATGAAGACAGCCGACAGGCGGCATTATCCTGGATAAAGAATAAGAAAATGCATTGAATTTTATGGACTTGCTGATCATATTACCCGCATTTCTTGTCACTATCGGTATTCTCGTAACCGTTCACGAGTTTGGGCACTACTGGGTGGCACGCAAACTGGGTGTCAAGGTATTGCGTTTTTCCATCGGCTTTGGCAAGCCGCTGTGGACACGTGTATCCGGTGAGGATCGCACCGAGTATGTACTGGCTGCACTGCCATTGGGTGGCTATGTCAAGATGCTGGATGAGCGCGAGGGTGAGGTGGCTGACGAAGAGCTGCATCGCGCCTTTAACCGGCAGAATGTGTGGACACGTATTGCTATTGTTGCCGCCGGGCCGCTGGCTAATTTTATTCTGGCTATTTTTATTTACACGGTAATGTTCAGTACCGGTGTGCCCGCCATGCATCCCTATGTACACGCGCATGCAGACAGTCCGGCCCAGGTGGCCGGATTTGCTGCGGGTGATAAGATTCTTGCCATCAATAATATTGCTGTCGATACCTGGGAAGAATCACGCATGCTGTTGCTGGACGAGTATCTGAAGTCACCCCGCCTGGTTATTCAGGTGGAAACCCAACAGGGTCGGCAGGCAGAGCGTATACTGGATCTGCGTCATACGCCCTTGCTGAAAAACGAGGGTGACTTCTTTTCACAATCCGGCCTGTCGTTCTGGTCACCGGAAGTGGGTGTGCGGCTGGGACAACTGTTACCGGATGGTGCTGCGCAAGCCGCCGGGTTACAACCGGGCGATAAGGTGCTGACACTGGATGGTCGTCATCCGGGTCGGGCTGATGATTTTGTCGCATATGTGAAAGCTCGGCCCGGACAGGCTATTGAGTTCCAGGTACGACGGGACAGTGGTGTCACCAATATAACGGTTATACCCGCATCGGTCATGGAAGATGGGCAGGAGATTGGTCGTATCGGTGCCGGTATCGGTGAATATGTGCCGGAAGCCGTATTGCAGCAACTGGAATTTACCCGGCGTTTCGGACCGGTGGATTCCTTGATTCACGGTGTGGATAAAACCTGGCAGATGTCGGTGGTGACACTGAAGCTGATGGGGCGCATGCTCACCGGTGAGGTGTCACTGAAGAATATCAGTGGGCCGATTACCATTGCGCGTTTTTCCGGTGAAACAGCGATGGCCGGTATGCCTTATTATCTGGGCTTTCTGGCGATAATCAGTATCAGTCTGGGTATTCTGAATTTATTACCGGTTCCTATGCTGGATGGCGGACATTTGCTGTATTACAGCATAGAAATTATAAAAGGCAGTCCGGTGTCTGAACGTATTGAAGAATACGGTTTCAGATTCGGCATGGCCCTCGTCGCCGGGATTATGATGCTGGCTTTGTATAACGACTTTATGCGACTGTTGAGCTAACAATGAAAATACATCCTCTTTCGCTAACGATTGCCAGTGCCCTGGTGGTTTCCTCGCAGGTCGCAGTAGCGGCCAGTTTTGTTGTCCAGGACATCCGGGTGCAGGGGTTACAGCGGGTTAATACCGATACGGTACTGAGTTATTTGCCGGTCAAGATCGGCCAGACTTTTGATGACCATCGCACTGCGGAGATTATCCGCAATCTGTATCAAAGCGGCCTGTTCGAAGATGTAAAGCTGACACGGCAGGGTGATGTACTGGTGGTATCCGTGACCGAACGAGCCGCGATTGGTGAGATTGAAATCAGCGGTAATAAAAAGATCAAGACGGAGCAGCTGTTACAGGCGATGAAGTCCGCCGGTATTGGGCGCGGTGATGCCCTGAATCGTGCGGCGTTACAGAATTTCCAGCGCCAGCTGGAAGCGCAGTATCTGGCACTGGGTTATTATGGCGTCAAGGTGAGTACACAGGTGCGTCCGCTGGACAATGGCCGTGTCGGTATTCACCTGAATATCAGCGAAGGTAAGGAAGCACGGATCAAACAGCTGAAAATTGTCGGCAACCAGGCGTTTTCGGAGGCTGAGCTGCTGAAACAGCTGGATTCCGGGCCGAAAGGTATTTTTTCGATCCCGTTTTTCAGCACCCGTGATAAATATGCCAAGCAGAAACTACTCGGTGATCTGGATGCGCTGACCTCGTTTTATCGTGACCGGGGCTATCTGAATTTTGAAATTGCCTCAACCAATGTATCGCTGTCACCGGATAAGCAGGGTGT
>PDRT01000070.1 GCA_002746895.1 Thiothrix nivea | reverse complement strand
TTGGCATCGTGTTCTCTCACATTGTGTTTTAGTCGACCGTGAGCTTCGCCCACTGGCCGTTCTTTTTCAATGTGTTGCACTAGCGATTAAAATCCGCGCCTTAATCCTCTGCCTGATAGACCCGTTTGCGTTTTTTCAGCCCCATTAACATACCAAATGCTGTCATCAGTGTCAGAATCGAGGTGCCACCATAGCTCACCAGTGGCAATGGTACCCCAACCACCGGCAAAACACCGCTGACCATACCGGTATTGACCACCAGATACAGGAAAAAGGTCAGGCTCAGGCTGCCCCCCAGTAAACGGGCAAAGGTATCCGCCCCCCTGGTCGCCAGCCACAAACCCCGCCAGATAATCAATATGTACAGTGACAATAGAAATAAATTGCCCAAAAAGCCAAATTCCTCACCAAATACCGCAAAAATAAAATCAGTGTGCCGCTCCGGCAGAAAATCCAGCCGCGACTGATCGCCCTGTAGCCAGCCCTTGCCATACATACCACCAGAGCCGATGGCAATTTTCGACTGGTAAATATGATAACCGGTGTCCTGTAAATCCTGCTCCGGATTAAACAGCGTCATCACCCGCTGGCGCTGATAGTCATGCATGCCATAAAAAAACATCAGCGGTGCCGCCACGGAAACCAGCACAATCGCACCGCCAATCCATCGCCAGGAAATTCCGGCCAGATAAATCACAAACAGACCGGACAGGGCAATCAGCAATGCCGTTCCCAGATCAGGCTGCTTCAGAATCAGTAACATCGGCAGAAACACCAGCCCCAGCGCAGCCAGCACATCGGTAAAACGTGGCGGTAGCGGCTTCTCTGCAAAAAAGTAGGCCACCATCATCGGCACCGCCAGCTTCATGATTTCTGACGGCTGGAAATCAATACCGATATACAGCCAGCGGGTCGCACCCTTTTTCTCCACCCCAATAATCAGCACCAGTATCAGCATAAACAGACCGATACCATACACCCAGATGGCGAACTGTTTCAGTGTCTTGCTCTGAATCTGCGAGAACAGTAGTAACAAGACCAGCCCACCGAAAAAATGGGCACCCTGCCGGTACAGCATCGACATGGAACTGTCATTGGCACTGTACAGCGTCATCATGCCAAGAAACATCAGCAGCAATAAGGCCGCCAGCAGCAGCAGATCAACTCTTTGCAACGCTTTCAGTACATAAGGCGGTAATAACTCGGCAATCACTGTTCCACACTCCGTTGTGCTGCATTCAGCGGCACGACTTCCTCGCCCTCTTGCGGCGTATCACTTTCCGGCGCATCGTATTTATTCAGCAGATAAGCATCCATCATCTGCCGACCGGTCGGGGCTGCAACCTTGCTGCCGCTACCACCGTTTTCCACAATGACTGCAATTGCAATGCGCGGAGCTTCTGCCGGAGCAAAACCGACAAACAACGAGTGATCATGTAACCGCTTCGCCAGCCGTGAAGCATCGTATCTGGCATGTTGTGCGATACCGAATACCTGCGCAGTACCGGTTTTACCCGCAATACGGAATGATGCCTCCTTGCCTGAAGCACGAGCAGTGCCATACGAGGAATGCATGACATTGACCATGGAACTAACCGCCCGTTCCCAGTCACTGGGACTCTGGGAAGGGATATGAGCGACCACTTCCGGTTCGATCAGCCGCTCCGGCTCGTCTTTTGCCGTGCGCACGCCGCGCAGGACTCTGGGCCGGATACGCTTACCGCGCATCGCCACCGTTGCGGTAGCATGTGCCAGCTGCAAAGGGGTCGCCAGCCAGTAGCCCTGCCCAATACCGATATTCACCGTATCACCGGGATACCATATCTGCTTATGCCGCCGTTCTTTCCAGGCCGGTGTCGGCATCAGCCCGCTGGACTCGGAGGTCAGGTCAATACCGGTGCGCTCACCGAAACCGAACAGGTTCATATACGCGGAAAGTTTATCCACACCCATACGATAAGCCAGATCATAAAAGTAGGTATCACAGGATTTGGCAATGGCATGGTCCATATCCATGGAACCGTGACCGACTTTTTTCCAGCAGCGATAGCGGTGACGGTGGCCAGGAATCTGGAAAAACCCCGGATCATAAACCCGTCTGCCCGGCCAGGTTGCCTTTTCATACAAACCGGCCAGCGCAATCATCGGTTTTACCGTGGAACCGGGTGGATAGGCACCCTGCAAGGCACGGTTGTAGAGTGGACGATCCGGATTATCACGCAGTGCCTTGTAATTTTTATGCGAAATACCGTCCACAAATAAATTTGGATCAAAGGTTGGCACACTGGCCATCGCCAGTAACTCACCGGTACGCGGATCAATCGCCACAATCGCCCCGCGCTCGCCTTTCAGTAGTGTCTCCGCCTTGATCTGCAGATTAATATCCAGCCCGAGAATCAGATCCTGACCACCGACCGGATCTTCTTCGGACAATAAATCCTGATGCTTGCCATGCGCATCGACTTCAATCATCCGGTAGCCGGTGGTACCGTGCAACAGGTCTTCGTGCGCCGCTTCAATACCAATCTTGCCGATATGTGTGGTACCGGCATAATTTTTCGGGTCAACCCGTTTTAAATCCCTCTCATCAATGCGCCCGACATAGCCGATGACATGGCTGGCAATGGTTTTCAGCGGATAATAACGCTGCATACGCCGCTCAAGATTGACTCCGGGAAAACGCAGTTTATTCACCGCAAAACGTGCCACTTCCTCATAGGTCATGTTTTCTTTCAGCAAGGTGGGACGATAGCGGCTGCGGCGTTCTACCTGCTGATTAAAAATACGGATTTCCTTTTCTGACAGCGGCACAATCCTCCCTAGCCGCTCCAGCATCAATTGCAGATCGGCCCAACGTTTTTTACCGTCACCGTTCTGATCCGGCACACTGTCGCGAACCACTTCCAGCACGTACTGTGCATGATTATCTGCCACCTGTACGCCATTACGGTCATAAATCAGGCCACGGATGGGCGGCACCGGAATACTACGCTGATAATTCTGGCGGGAAAGTTCGATATATTGATCATAACCCTTGATCTGCAACACATAGAGGCGGCCAAGAATACCGCCCATTGCCAGTAGTACCAGCAATCCGGCAATAGTGGCACGCGACTTGAACAGCAGCAGTTCATCGCGCTCGGTCTTAATGGATATTCGCTCGCCCTGTAGCATATTCAGCAATCATTAATTATTAGGAGTCATTAAGCTCGGTGAGGAGGCTCTCATGCCCGACTTCCGGGCGGACATGAGAATATTGTAGCGAATGATGCCTGTTCAGGTTGGTGCCTTAGGCGCTTTCATAGCGACGAATACTGGCCATGATTTCTTCCTTGGCGGCATCCGCATCTGCCCAACCTTCCACTTTCACCCACTTGCCGGGCTCCAGTTCCTTGTAACGCTCGAAGAAATGCTGGATCTGTTCAATTAACAATGCCGGTAACTGCTGATAAGAGGTAATGTCCTTGTACTCCGGAGACAGCTTACCGGCAGGCACGGCAACAATCTTGGCATCTTCACCCGCTTCATCCGACATTTTCAGAATGCCTACCGGACGCGCAGGAATGACACAACCATGTACCAGCGGTGTCGGTGTAACGACCAGAACATCCACCGGATCACCATCGTCAGACAGTGTATGCGGTACAAAACCATAGTTGGCCGGATAGAACATAGGTGCGGACATAAAGCGGTCAACCAGTAATGCGCCACTGTCCTTGTCCACCTCATACTTGACCGGCGAAGCCTGCGCCGGAATTTCAATAATGACATTGACCGATTCGGGGACATCTTTCCCGACCGCCAGATTATCCATATTCATAACAGATCTACCTTTGGTTAAAACCGGGCTATTATAGCCACAATGGAATCCAACTTGCACTGCAACATTTATTTAGAGTATAAGAAGTACCCCTGTAATTTGGAAAGGAAAGGAAAACATCATGCGTATCGTCCTCCTCGGCGCTCCCGGCTCCGGCAAGGGTACTCAGGCTCAGCGCCTGACCAAACTTTATAATATCCCGCAAATTTCAACTGGCGATCTATTGCGGGCCGCTGTTGCCGCCGGATCAGAACTGGGTGTCAAGGCCAAACAGGCGATGGATGCCGGTGATCTGGTGTCTGATGACATTGTGCTGGGCATGATTAAAGAACGCCTGCAGGAGGAAGACGCACAAAACGGTTTTATTCTGGATGGTTTCCCGCGCAACCTCGCACAAGCCGCCAGTCTGGATAAATTATTGGCTGAACTGGGTAAACCCTTACAGGCCGGACTGTTAATTGATGTGGATTTTGATGTACTGATGAAACGCCTGACTGGTCGCCTGTCCTGTAAATCCTGTGGTGCCGTCTATAATCGTTATTTCTCGCCACCGAAACAAGACAATACCTGTGATGCCTGTAGTGAAGCACTTTATCACCGTGCGGATGATAATGAAGAAACGATCGGAAACCGGCTGGCGGTCTATGAGGAAAATACCGCCCCGCTGATCGACTATTATGACGACAAGGGTCTGTTAAAGCGAGTTAATGGTGTTGGCGAAATGGAGGATATTTTCAATGCCATTAAAGCAGAACTGGCAACGATTTAAGTAGATTCAGGTAAAGATCAATCAATGGCTAACTCACTTAGTGATCAGCTGCTGAAAGCCGGTCTGGTCACCCAGGATCAGATCGACAAATCGGAACAGGACAAACAGCAGCGCAAAAATAAAGCCAGGGCAAACGCCGCCCGCGCCAGACAGGGCGCTAAAAACGGTAAAAACACTGGCAATCACTCAATGCAGGCTGCACGGAAACAGCAGAAACAGCAATCCGCCAAAGCAACTGACAAGAAACCGGCCAAAAAAGGCGGTTCCGATCTGGCCAGATTCTATCAGCAGCGCAATCAGCTGGAACGCGAGGAACGTGAAGCGGAAGAAAAGCAGAAGCGTGAAGCCGCCGCAAAACGCAAGCAAGTGCGTAAACAACTGCGGAAACTAATTACTACACACAGCAAAAATGTTGAGGAGGCGGATATCCGCTTCAATTTTGTGGTGGGTGAGACGGTAAAATACCTGTTTGTCACTGAGGAGCAGCAACAGGCCATTGCTGACGGTAAATTGTCGATTACCTTTATGGATGGCAAACGCTGCCTGATTCCGCCAGAGATTGGTCAGCAGGTTCTGGCACTGGATAACAGCAAGATTGTCATCAATTTCAAGGATAATGACACACAAGAACCAGCGACTGACCCTGTGAGTACCACAGAACAGAAAGCAAAAGCGGTTGATTCTGCTGCCACTGACCCTATTCAGCTAGATCCGTTGCCTGCTGAATAGCCATAGCCTGCCGATACAGGCTGTTTTTAGCCTGTCCAGTGAGCCTGGCTGCAATCGCTGCGGCCTGCCTGATCGGTAACTCATCCACCAGCACCGTCAACAATTGTGTAGTATCCAGCGCCGTTTCAGCACCTTCAGCAGCTGATTTCGGTGCTCCGGCCACCATCACGACAAACTCGCCCTTGCGCATATTATCATCCTGCATTATCTGTTGTTGCAGCTTGGCGGCTGTACCCCGGTAAAACTGTTCATACAGCTTGGTCAGCTCACGGGCAATTACCACCTCCCGTTGATCACCGAAAATCTGCTGCACATCACTGAGAAAATCCGCAATCCGATGGCTGGATTCATAAAAGACCAAAGTGGCGGTCACTGTTTTCAGGGCTGCCAGTGCCTTACGACGCAGATTGCCCCTGGCCGGTAAAAAACCTTCGAAACAAAAACGGTCTGTCGGTAATCCTGCTGCCGACAAGGCTGTAATCACCGCACTCACTCCCGGCACCGGAATCACCCTGATCCCGCACCCGACCAGACGATTGACCAGCTGATAGCCCGGATCACTGATTAGCGGCGTACCGGCATCACTGACCAGCGCCACGCACTCCCCACCAGCAATGGCCGCCTGAATCTCCTCCACCCTGTCCGCTTCATTGTGCTCATGCAGACTGCGCAATGGTTTTTGTATCCCCAGATGGGTCAGCAGTTTGCGTGTCACCCGCGTATCTTCGGCGTAAATTACATCCGCCATGCCCAATACCCTGACCGCACGTTCGGTTATGTCGCCCAGATTGCCGATGGGCGTAGCCACACAGTATAAAGCTGCTTCCATTGCCGTATCCGTTAAAGACAAAACCCTTAATTTACCATTTCAACCGCACAAATTAACCGAACAATGATATAGTTTCCGCCTGATTTGGTCTGGTTTGGTAAAAATCAATGCAAAAACAAGTGTTACAATCCTTTTTTCTCAGCAGCTGTATCAGCATGACCCTGCTACTTGCAGGTTGCTCTGTCACACCGGAAACCCCGAAGACGCCGAAACCGGTGGCACAGGCACCGCAAATGTCCACGGCCAGACCGATTCAACAGGGTGAAAAACCAGCAATTCCGGCCCAACCGGAAACGGTCAAACCCACCATTACCCAGGCCAACCAGTTAATGAAAAAAGGCCGGCACGCACAGGCAGCGGAAATGTATTACCGCTCCGCTTTCAACCATCCCGGCCCACAGCGGGAACGGATTATTCTACAGGCTGCCGAAATCACCGCCTCACTGGGTGATAAAAAGAAAACCCGCAGTTATCTGAAAGCCGCTTCGCAACAAACACAACAACCGGCCAACCGCATTCGTTACAGCTATATCCAGTCCCTGCTGGCTCTGCATGATCAGCAGGCTGACCGGGCACTCAACCTGTTACCGCGCCAGACCCGTCATTTACCCAAAACCCTGCGCGACAAGATTGAGCTGGTACGCCAGCGGGCGATTAAAATGGGGGGCCGTTATACCCCATCTCCGAACCAGACTCAGCAACATCCGGTACAGAATCAGACCAGCCAGCCACCGCACCACAACCCGTCACCCGCAATACGGCAGTCTGGCCAACAAACATCACCGGCACAAGCCGCCAATCAGTCAGCACAACAACCTGCCAACCCCGGCTTTACCCTGCCACAAAGCGCCAATAAAATTGCCGTCTTACTGCCGCAGCAGGGCGCACTGGGCAAGGTCGGCGATGAAATCTATCAGGGTATGCAAACGGCACAGGCCCGCTACGGCAGCAATACCCTGTCCAAGCGTTATGCGGTGAATAAAAATAATGCACTGGAACAGTACCAGCAGGCAATTGCCGATGGTGCCGATATTGTAGTTGGCCCGCTGGACAAGGGTTCACTGGCGACGCTGATGACACAGCCACAGGCATTGCAGATACCGATTCTGAGCCTCAACTACCTGAGCGGCACAAATAATGTGCCCCCCACGCTGTATCAGTTCGGTCTGGCACCGGAAGATGAAGCGCGGCAAATTGCTGAATTTGCCATCCAGCGCCAGCAACGCAACGGCGTTATCATGGCTCCGGATTCGGCCTGGGGCAAGCGGCTGGCCAATGCCTTTGCCCAGGCTTATCAGCAGCGTGGCGGCAGTATTCTGAATACCGAATTTTACACACTCAATTCACCGACCACTTACCTGAAAAGTGTCCAGCGTCTGCTGAAAGAGTCAGCGGGTACCCAGATGGCCTTTCTGGCCGCCGCGCCGACTCAGGCACGCTTACTGCGCCCGTTGCTGAAAGATCAGGCCGGTTTATTGCCGGTTTATGCCACCTCACATATTTTCTCCGGGCGCAAGGCCAGTGCCGATGACACGGATCTGGACGGTATTATTTACACCGAAATTCCCTGGGTGCTACAGAATCAATCCGGCGAAAGTCTGGGGGAATTACAATATCCGCGCCTGTATGCCCTGGGTATGGACGCGGTGATGATTGCCAAAAGCCTGCCGAGGCTGACACAGAACCAGAGCCTGGCCGGACAGACCGGGCAGATCAGTATCAGCCCGCAACACCGGATTCAGCGCCGTCTGGAGTTTGCCACCTTTATTAACGGCCAGCCGGAAAGTCTGGGTAATTGAGTACCTGTTTGCACCTATCGACAGATGAATGCACCGACCAGCAAAAATATCGGTGATGCCGCCGAAGATCTGGCCTGTGAGTATTTACAGGCCAGAGGCTTGCAGCTGATTAAACGCAATTATCGCCTGCGCAGCGGTGAAATTGATCTGGTGTTTCGTGACCACGAGTATCTGGTGTTTGTCGAAGTCAGATACCGTCAATCGCAGCAATTTGGCGGCGCACTGTACAGCATTGATCAGCGCAAGCAGCAGAAAATCATTCAGACCGCCCGACATTACCTGCAACGTTATCAGGTGACTCTGCCGGTGCGTTTCGATGTGGTTGCCATTAGCGGGCCGGATGACATACAGTGGTTGCAACATGCGTTTGAAGCCAGCGACTGACAAACGCCTAATTCCTGAACAGTTCTGATAACAAACCACAGACCCCCAACAAATGTCCAGACCACCTGATACTCCGGCGAAGCCACCATCAATTGCGGATAGTGTTACTTTTTTCCGTGAAGCCAGCCCGTATATACGGCAACACCGGGAACGTATTTTTGTGATCGCCTTCCCCGGTGAAGTAATTGAGCTGGCCAATTTCCGCCGCCTGATTCAGGACATTGCCATTATCGCCGCTCTTGGTGCCAAAGTGGTGCTGGTGCATGGCATGCGCTCACAAATCAATGCCCGGTTGCAGGCCCAGCAACATCCCGTGCGCTTCCATGATGGTCTGCGGGTGACGGATTATGAAGCCTTGCTGGCGGCCAAAGAAACCTGCGGGTCACTGCGCATCCAGCTGGAGAATATTCTCAGTTTTGCGCTGGCTCAACCCGGCTTCAGCCAGAACGACCAGATTGTCACCTCCGGCAACTTTATTACCGCGCGACCCGTGGGAGTACTGAACGGCGTGGACTACGGTTATACCGGTCATGTCCGGCGCATCCAGTCCGGGGCTATCCTGACCCAGCTGGCACAAGGCCATCTGGTGTTATTGTCCCCGCTGGGTTATTCGCCGACCGGTGAAGCCTATAACCTCAGCTATGAGCAGCTGGCGATTGAGACAGCACAGGCACTGTCGGCAGACAAGGTGCTGATTCTTGATGATGCCCCGGTCACCCTGCCAACCGCACTCACACTGGATGAGGCCCGTCATTTGCAGGATCAGCACCCGTTGTTACCGCAGATTATTGCCGCACTGGAGCACAAAGTGGGCCGGGTCCATCTGCTGGATGCCAATACCGAGGGCGCACTGCTCATGGAGTTATACACCCGGCAGGGTATCGGTGCGATGATTGCTGCGAATGCCACCGAAGCCGTGCGCCCGGCAACCGTGGATGACATTGGTGGCATTATGGAGGTAATCAGACCGCTGGAGCGAAACGGTACACTGGTCAGGCGTTCACGTGAACAGCTGGAACTGGAAATCAGTCGTTTTCAGGTCATTGTGCTGGATCAACAGATTATTGGCTGTGCAGCACTGTATGATACCGATGATGTACAAACCGGTGAGCTGGCCTGTCTTGCCGTTGACCCGAATTATCGCGCCGCAAATCGCGGGGAACAGTTACTCCGGACGATGGTTAAAACCGCCCGGCAACAGGGCAAAACCCGACTGCTGGTACTCACTACCCAGAGTGCCGAGTGGTTCCGTGAACACGGTTTTCAGCAGGCCACGATTGACGCACTGCCGGACAATAAAAAACGGCTGTATAACTTTAAGCGCAATTCCAAGGTATTTTTCCTCGAACTTTGATGGCCGCGCTCAAATAGAACCACTCAGCCCGCCCAAACTTTATACAGCATTCCACATGCTGACCGGATGGGGGATAAACCCTTTTGTCCGCAGATGGTTTTGTGTACATTAGCGCAAACAGCAACGGGGAGAGCGGTATTATGGAACGTTATACAGTTTCGCTGGAAGATGAGCTGGCCGGAGAGTTTGAGCAGTTCATCCAGAAACGCGGCTATAAGAACCGCTCGGAGGCGATTCGTGATCTGATTCGCAACAAACTGAAACAGGAGCGTCTGGAAACAGAGCCGGACAGTTATTGTGTCGGCTGCCTGAGCTATGTTTACAACCACCACGAACGAAACCTGGCCCGCCGTCTGACGGAGCGTCATCACGGCCACCATAATATCAGCCAATCCACCCTGCATGTGCATCTGGATCAGGATAATTGTCTGGAGAGTGTGATTCTGAAAGGCAAAACGCCTGAAGTTCAGGCGTTTGCGGATGAGGTCATCAGCCAGCCGGGGGTGCGGCATGGCCGGTTGTTTATTTTGCCAATGGATACGTGAGACCGGATCAGCCACACCTATCCTGCCACCTGGCGCTGAACAATCAGAGTGTACCGGTCAGGAAACCCACACCCGCCAGGGCAATCAGGCCACCACCGGCACGAACAGCATATTTGCCCCAGGAGAAGCGTCCAAGTTCACCGAAAGCGATACCCACCAGGTGCAATAAGCCGGTTGAAATCACAAAACCCAGACTGTAAGCCAGCGGATTAGCCGCCGAAGGCAATTCAGCACCATGCGCATAACCGTGGAAAATAGCAAAGGCACCCACAATGATTGCAGCTACCCATAACGGCGCTTTAACCGCCATCGCAATCAGGAGCCCCAAGACAATGGAAGACACAGCAATACCCGGTTCAATCATCGGTATTGGTACACCCATCAGGCCCAGCACACCGCCAAACGCCATCACCAGCGGAAAGACCACCGGCAGAATCCACAACGCCGGACGCCCGAGGAAAAAGCCCCACAAACCTACAGCGACCATCGCAGTCACGTGATCCAGCCCACCAATCGGGTGTGCGAAACCACTGGAAAAACCACCGCTGACACCGGCAGCATCAGCATGGCCGAAAGCCAGTGAAGTCGTGGCGGCGAACAATAAACCAACACTTAAAAGGAAACGTTTCAATGAACGCATGATTCAGGCTCCTTGCTATAAGAAAAAACTTATTTCATACGAAATTAAAATACTTCATATTAATCGACTCAGCATATTTCATCTGACCGGACTTTGCAATGCAGGATTTTTCTACCGGGGAACTTTCAGAGCCTGTTCAAACCTTTTTAACAAACTTTAAAAAGTCTAAGGACTCACTGATATTAACGAAAATGTCAAGCATACACATAAGCCCTGCGGCGTATTAGCTTGCAACTGGATGGCACCTTGATGATATTCAACAATCGCTTGCACCAATGCCAAACCGAGGCCATTGCCAGTCGTGGAGCGTGAGCTGTCCAGACGGAAAAATGGCTCCAATACTTGATCAAAATGGGTTTTGGCAATGCCTCTGCCCGTGTCACATACGGTTAATTTCAGCGCATGATCAGTCATTTCAGCTTTGACGCTGATGGTGGTGTTTTTTCCTGAATGCACAATGGCGTTGTTGACCAGATTGACAACCGCTTGTTGTAGCATGGTTTTATCCGCTGTGACTTGCAAGTGATCAGCACAGGTAATGCACAAGTTTTGCTGATTGAGTTCAGCACTGGGGGTTAAAAAGCCAACAATATCCGTCAACATTGGCGACAGGTCAAAGGTGGTGAAGGTTGTGGTGTCAGCCGGTTGTGTTTGCAGGCGAGAAATTCGCAACAGGGTTTCAAATAATTCATTTAAGTGGCTGTTTTCATCCAGTGCTTGCTGTATTGATGCGCTGGGGTCTTCGCCATTATCGCAAGCATCCAGAGCCGATAATAAGGTAATTTGCGCCCGTGATAGCGGTGTTTTCAGATCGTGGGCAATGGCTTTATTAGTGTTCTGTACGCTGCAAACAAGGTTTTGCAATCGCTGTAATTGTGCGTTGACTTGCTCGGCTACTCTATCAATTTGTTCTGCACCTGCGGCAACCGGTAGCCGCGCAGTCAAGTCACCACCGGCCACTTGGCTTAGCGTCTGTTCAAACTGTTTCAGCTTACGCGCGGAGCGGTGACTAAAGCCGTAGCCAATCAATAATGCAGCCACCATAAATACCAGCCCGACCACCATAAACCCGATGATTAACCGCTGTTTTGCAGTGGTAATAATGTTATCGCTGCGCCCGATAATCAGTGTGGTATCGTCGAGCTGAAAGCGACGTACCAGATAGGTGTTATCTGTGAATTGGCCGTCTGATATTTTAATAACCTGCTGATTTATCTCAATATTGGGCAAAAATTTAATTCGTCCCGTTAAGCTCAAACCGTTGCTGTCAAAGGCGTCAGCAATGCGCTCTGAAGAAGATACCTGATGCAACGCCTGTTTTAAGCCTGCCAAGCCGTTTTGCCGATAAATACCTCGCAATAATTGGCTTTCCTCAACCACCTGGGCGTGTAACTCGGCTTTGAGGGTATTGCTGACGCTGATGACCAGTACCGCACCTGATGCTATTAATAACAGCGTAAACAGCAGCACAATTTGCAGGGCAACTTTTAAGGGATTACCCGATAAAACGAATGACCTACTTGGGCGCACGCAGACAATATCCCATATTGCGAACCGTATGTAATAACGCCACATCAAACGGTTTGTCGATTTTTTGCCGTAAATTGCTGATGTGAGTTTCAATAATGGTGGTGCCGGGATTGAAATTAAAATCCCAGACTTTTTCCAGCAAGGTGGTTTTGGTGATAATTTGCCCTGAGTATTGCATCAAGATTTCCAGTAAGGCAAATTCCTTACCTGCCAGCTCAATCGTCTGCTCCTGCCGCTGTGCTTCGCGGGTCAGTAAATTGAGTGTTAGATCATGTACTTGCAGCAAGGTATTGTCGATGGTGGTTTTTGGGCGACGACCCAGTACCACAATCCGCGCCAATAATTCAGATAAATGAAATGGCTTGGTAAGATAGTCATCACCACCGGCCAGCAATGCCTCGACGCGATCATCCACCTCGCCCAGGGCGGTCAGAAAAATCACGGAAATATCGCATTTAGCGGAGCGCAATGCCTTTACCACCGATAATCCGTCCAGCCCCGGCATCATGCGGTCGATAATGGCAAGGTCAATCTCGTTGTACAGACAGGCTGTCAATGCCTCACGCCCATCTTGCACCCAATTAACGATATAGCCCTGTTCGGTCAAGCCTTTCAGGACGTACTCGCCGGTGGTGGTATCGTCTTCTGCCAGTAGTATTTTCATGAAAAATTAACGTGTTTCTTCCTTACATACCTGAACGTAATGGATCCTTTTTTATACCAAATGAAATGCCAGTTTAATGCCACCAATGACCATGCCTGTACCAATAATCGCCAAAATCAACCCCATCAACTTACCAATCACGGTAATCAAGTTATTGCCAACTTTTTTGATAATCCAGTCACTGAGCGAAAAGGCAAGGTAGGTCAAAGCGATCATCACAGCAAAAACCACAATCACGATAGCAATATGAATCATGCTGGCATGGGTTACATAGTTCATC
>PDRT01000062.1 GCA_002746895.1 Thiothrix nivea | reverse complement strand
TATGACTGGGACCCGTCCATGCCCGGCTGCGAGCTGGTCGGCAATCATGGCCCGAATGCCAGCGTGAGTTGTACGCAGGTCAACCATGCGCTGGACTTGTTAAGCAAGACCCTGACCTCGGGCGATGGCGTGAATGACCCGAATATTGAGATCGCCCTGAAAAATATTGATGTGCGCGACCCGGATCAGGACAGTAATCTGGTTGAGCTGAAACTGAATCTGTGGTTCAGCAAGGCTAATGATATTGAATCCACCGACGATGGCAACTGTGACCCGATCTGTGAAATTTTCACCATTAATTCCGTCGGTGTTTATAAGCCGACCGGTGGACCGGGTGATACACCCACCGTGACCGGCTATAACCCGGTGTCTACCGAAGATGCCTCCGGTAATAATCTGCCGAATAATCATGGTAATGGTGAAACACACCCGGATTATGTTACCTACCCACTGGTTTATACGCATCCGGGAAGCTGGACAGCGCGGAAAAGTTTTTACGGTGTAAATACCAATGCCAAACCAGCACTGACCCGCGCCTATGCCGCCGGTGAGACTATTCCGGTGCTGCTGGATATCTTTGACTACCGCTTTCTGGACGGTGCAACGTCGCAATTATGTGACAAGATCGATACCCATAATTTTGAGTATGTCGGTCTGTCGGCTCCTTACCGGAATGATATGAACTTTACATGGAATAACTATCAACGTTATAACCCATTGTTTGTCAGTTATGGCTTTGACTCCTACAGAGCGTATGTTGACGGTTCACCCTATGTTTCCTTTTTGTATTCCACGGAACCGCATCCGACCTTGGTGGAACAGCGGGATGATACCTGTGATGATGATGTCAATGGCGATGGCAAATATGTACTGGATGGCATCAACCAGATAACACAACAGGCCGATGCGCCGAATGACTGGGTGACGGATACCGCGTTACTGCCCGGAGGGGCGGCAGCGGTGACCAAGGTGCGTATGGAAACCGTGCTGGACACCAATTACCTGAGCAGCCTTGACCCCGACGCAACCAGGGCGGCCTTTATATCGAACCATCTGTTAAAAATCAAGGACGATGCAGTCGGCTATCCGAACCCGGACGGGAATACCTATCTGCCGAATTTCAGTAAGTCTCGTCGCCACAACGGTGATGGCAACTGGACTAATTGGATTAACGCCGCCACTGGCCCTTATGCCGTTTCTGCCGACCCGAATGAGGCCGGTTTCAGCTATGAGTTTGCTTACGCAGATCGGATCATCTTAACCCCGTCCTCCACCTCGATTGACAAATATAGCTCTAATTCATCCAGCTATGTCAAGGGTTCCGAACGATTCTCGGTGGATGGCGGTACCACCTGGCTGACCTATGATGAATACCTGGCCTCTAATCCGGTGGTCACGCTGACCAGTGCGCCCAATCAGGGGCCGAAAACCCTGCTCTGGAAGTTTGATGATCTGCAAACCGGCGAGCAGTTGCCCTTAATCCGCTATACGGTGTTGATCGATCCGGGCGTGGCCGCCGGAGAGTTTTATAATGCCGCAGCATTGTATTCAGATATTTCGGTTGATCTCACTGGTGGCCCCGACCCGGACGGAAATGGCCCACTCTTGTCCAGCCCGGACGGTGTCGGTGATACTCAAATAGCCGCATACCAACTGTTTGCCTTCGCCGGTTACGGTCTGGACGTACAAAAACGGGTGAAGCAGCCGGTTTACCCGACCAATACACCGTTTGAATTTGAACTGATTTATCAGAATCTCGGCGGCGAGAATTACGGCCAGGGGGATTTCATTGATATTCTGCCCTATAACACTGATGGCACGGCGGCAAACTCCAGTGGTCTGGCCAGCAGCCGCCGTCCGGGAACCCGGTTCAATGGTCTGTTCAGCGTGAGCGGTGTCACTGTTAACAACGGTGAAACCGTGTATGCCACCGATGCCGCACCCGCGACGCTACAGCAAGACCCCTGTCATGAAAGCAATCAGGCAGCAGGTTATGTACCGGCAGCCGGTGATGTCTGTTATCAGATGTATGTAAACAACGGCAATCAACTGGCCGGTGGTGCCACTACTGGCAGTGGCGCAACGAGCTGGGTCAAATGTACCAGCCTGTCACCATTAAGCTGTGGCAACCTGGGCGCCGAGGCCATCACCGGCCTGCGCTTCAACGTAGGCACAGTGGCACAGGGTGCCGGTGGTCAGTCGATCCTGCTGGAGCTGATCCCGACGGGGAATGTCGGCGGCACACCGGCACTGGACGATCAGGGCGCTGTTACCGAGGCTTCCACTGGTGATATTTATACCAATAACTTCGGCGGCCGGGTACCGGAATTGTCGCTGCTGGTGATCTCCAATGATGTCAGTGTCACCATGGTCAGCGGCTCCATTGGTGATTATGTCTGGCACGATGTCAATGGCGATGGGGTTCAGGATGCGGATGAGGCACCACTGGCCAATGTCACGCTGAGCCTGCTGGATAAAAACGGGGCGGCGATTTATGTTGATCCGGCAACCGGTGGCGTGGTCAGTGCCGATACCGCCGGAGCAGTGCCTTATCAGGTCACCACAGATACCGCCGGGCTGTACAAGTTTAATAATTTACCGGCTGGTGATTACACCATCGCAGTGGATGAAAGCACCGTACCCGCAGCCTTGCTTCAGAGTTTTGACTTCACTGGTGTACTGGATAATCGTTCTGCGGAGTCTTTGACGCTGGTGAACAATGCGCTAGGACAACTGGTGGATGTGGAAGATAATACCGATCATGATTTTGGTTACCGTAATGCCTCTGTCGACCTGAGCCTGAGCAAAACGCTGGACAAGACCACCGCAAAACGTGGTGATGTGGTGACGTATACACTGACTGTTCGCAATGACGGGCAGGATAATGCCAGCGGCGTGAAAGTGGAAGATCAGCTGCCTGCGGGAGTCAGCTACCAGAGCCATGCACCGGCGACGGAAGTGTACAACGGCGGGATCTGGGATGTGGGTACGCTGCCCACAGGCGAGTCCAAAACACTGGCGATTACGGTGGTGGTGGACTAAGGCTGCCCTACAGTGACTGAGCCGCCTGCCCCGAGATGGGTGGGACGGCGATGCCGGGTTATCGAAATTGTTACAGAAAATTACAGAAAATGTGACATCCGTAAATCAAACCAGATACATATGATTATCCCAAAGCATGTCTTCCGCCTGTAACAATGTAGTTACTGCTGAGAACCGATCTGGGTGCGCCGGAATCCGGTAGAGACTGCCATCCGCCGCAGAAACCAGAAAGGCCTGCTGCTGTGCCAGATACTGAATGCCGCTCGGCTCAGTTATTTCCAGTGCCGAAATAAATTCCAGTGCCGCCACATCCCAGAAGCTGATCCGGTTACCGCGCGGTGAGGTCACGGCCAGCACGCCACTGTCATCGGCATACGCCAGATCCGCCATATAACCCCGCAAGGTACTGATCTGTGATTCGGCAATCTGCAATGCCTTTAATTCACCGCCGTGTTGTTGCCAGGCTACCAGTGTCTGTGGCTGATGACGGTAAATATCGCCCTGATACTGCATGGCAACACCAACATCACCGGCTGCTGTCACCGTCAGATGACGGATACTCAGCTGGTGATCATCCAGTCGGTATTCATCCATTTTTTTCCCGTTAGTGCTGTCCACATAGGCCAGTGATGGTTGCATGGTTTTCAGGTTCAGCTTGCGCCGCCCGAAATCCGGATGGGTTTCAATGCCGCCGTTCGCAATCACCAGTGTCTGACCATCCGGCATCAGATGAATATCATGCGGGCCAACGCCGTAAGTCTCATATTCACCGATCTGCTCATAAGTCGCCGCGTCGCGAATACCAATGACACCACGCACGGCCTCATAGTCATTTTCGGTAGTAAACAACACCGAACCCGCAGCCGAGAAACAGCCGTGGCCATAAAAATGCCGCCCGGCGGCGGCCTCAATAAGTCGCTGTTCGCCGCGATCAAGGTCAATGTCGGCACACATCGTATCTGGCCGCCGCCCGAAGGCCAGCACCCGTCCGTTTGCCAGTGGCAACACATCATGGGCACGAAACGGCAGCGGTTGCGTTGTCCTGTTGACAACCCCCAGCTGTACCCGGCTCAGAAAGTGTTGCCCTGCCCTGTTATCATTGGCGGAATACAGAAAGTGGGGTGAGCCAGCGTCACCGGTTGAGGTTGCCGCTGAAACAGCCGTATCAAGCCGCTTATCCGCTGCACCCGCCACTCCCAGAGTAAGCAAAGAACCGGCCAGTGCCAGAAACTGTCGCCGCTGCATCATCATCACTGATCACTGTGTATTATTTAATGCCCGAGCCTTAGTCACCATCATTATCATTAAAGCCCAGCTGTACTCCCAGTGCCGGTGCCAGACCTTCGCGCACGGTAGCCGATAACTGTTGCACCTGTTTATAGAAAGGTTTCACCGATTGCGGTTTCTCCTGCAGTAACTGAAACAGATCCTCTGATGACCATTCGGCTGCCAATAGCTGCCTGAGTTGCTGTTCCAGCTGTGCGGCCAGTTCCTGATGCCCATTATCCTTCAGCCAGCTCAGAATGCCGCCATCCACCAGGACACGTTGCACGCCGACCAGACTGTTGTTGATATTTGCCAGTGAGTAGCCACTGCGCCAGGCTTCCAGCTTATGCGGATGAGCTTTCGGCGCACCGGAACGACTGCCACGCAAACCCAGCGGCACACCCAGCTGCTTGATTTCAACCGCCTGCACGACCTGATACAAACGATTCACCAGCAATTCAATCGGCTGATAGGCCGTAGTAAAATATGCGCTGCCAGCTCCGGCAGTGACGACGGCTTCTGCATAACTGTTGTCTTTCCGGTTCCAGCTGTCCGCGATGGTGTGCAGATTTTTTGCCAGCAAGCCGGAGGCAGCGACCAGATAGTTGCAACGCTGCCCGTCGGTATCACTGAATGCTGCCAGCAGCTGTTTATCCTCCTGTTCACGATCAAACAGCAGGTATTCCAGTGTTGCCAGCCCCTGCCCGCCGACACCGGACTGATCAACCCTTTCCTGGGTGACGACTGTATCAGCACTCAGCAAACCCTTGATCACTGCCTTTTTTACCGGCCTGAAATAAATGGTGAAATCAATTTCATCTTCAACCGCCGGACCAAACAGATAGAGTGCGCTTTGCTCCCACGAAGAAAGCGTGGCAGCCCAGTCGGCACGCGTTTTTTCCAGTCCGGCAGCCTCCGGCTTTGTGCAGAACTGCTTAGCGGTTGCAGCCAACCTGGCAGCATTATCATCCAGCTGGCGATAAACCGGCAGAATGGCCTGTTCTGTCACTGTGACCAGAAAGTTGCGGGCGGCTTCATCATCCATACGGGCAATCGCTTCCGTTGTTGCAGCAGTCTTCACTGCCGACTTCGCCTCTGTCGGGGTATCTGCCCACACCACCGGCATCATACAGACCGCCAGACCAACCGCTCGAAGTATTAATTGCATGTTCATTGCGCTACCTGTATTCATGACACTACTTGTAAAAAATAATTGTAACGACCCAGCCCCGGAGCTGAATCCGGTTATTAGCGGCAAGCTGAATGGTTACAGGGAATTCAGAAAGGCGATCAAGGCCTGACGTTCTGCCCCGGTCATCGCCAACACCTGCTGTTGTGAAGCCTCCGCCTCACCACCATGCCAGAGTACCGCCTCCAGCAGATTACGCGCCCGGCCATCATGCAGAAAACGGGTATGGCCATTCACGGTTTCCACCAGCCCGATCCCCCATAATGGCGGAGTCCGCCATTCACGTCCCGATGCCTGAAAATCAGGCCGTTCATCAGCCAGACCTTTACCCATATCATGTAACAACAGATCGGTATAAGGCCGGATGCGCTGGCCGGACAGTTCGGGAAAACCGGCAGATTCCCCCGTCACATACTCACTGACATGACAGGTATTACAACCCACCTTGTTAAACAGTTTTTCACCCTGCAACACCACTGGATCATGGACATTCCGTCGTGCCGGAACCCCCAGCGTCTTCGCGAAATAGACCACTCGCTGCATAATCTTGGCACTGATTTCCGGTTCACCGCCGTGTCTGGCACGCTGACAAAGCGTTTGTGCCTCGGTACAACCTTGTTCCGGAAACAGGGGTGTGGTAATGCCCAGATCACTGCTGAAAGCCGCTTCGGACTGTTGCTGTACATCAGGATGATTCGCTTTCCAGCCAAAACGGCCTAACACCGTTTTTTGCTGCCGGACATCCCAGACCCGATTGGCACGACCGGAAATACCATCACCGTCCTTATCTTCCGGATCGGCATGGCGCAGAATATCACTTTCCGTAATGGCTTCCAGCAGGCCCAGCCCGATCATTACCGGTGCTACCCGCACCGAAGTTTGCAGCTGTGGGTGCAGCTCACCGTAATTCAGATCATCGAATGATAATTCCGGTTTCAACAGCGTATATTGTTTGCCATCATCAAATTGCCCGGTTATCTCCTGATAACTCAGACGCGGCGTCGCCTCTGTTTTCACCCCGGGAATGGCTTTCGGCTGTAGCTGATCACCATAATTCGGCTCCGGCACCGCACCACGTTTCAGTACCGTCTGCTGCTGTTCAGCTGTGCTTGGCGGAATACTCAGCCGGATCAGGGTTGAAAGAAAACGATCATCTTTACTGATCGGTGGCTGACCACGACCATCCCTGACATGACAGCCCTGACAGCCATTGGTATTGAAAAACGGCCCCAGCCCGTCACGGGCAGTGGTTGATGCCGGTGCAATCACCCAAGGCAGTTTGAAAAAAGCATTGCCGGTGAAAAAATCTTCCCGGCGTAACAGACTCAGATTCCGTGCCGGTAACGAGAAGGCATTACGGCTGGTATCGAATACGGTTGTCGCTCCGCCCGACAGCCTGGGATCGGCTGCCGGGGCTGAAGCAGGTTGATCATCAGCATTGACCAAGCACGGGATCAGTAATAATCCCGACACTATAGCTATTGAATATCTGATCATTTCGCTATTTTGTGTTACCCGGAATTAACCGCCAAAAGAATCACTGGTTTCAGGGTTCAGATTGTCAATACCCAATGCAGCAGAGGCGGCTTCAATGGAAGCAGTCTGGGCACGCAGGGCTTTAATCACATCTTTCACCCGTGCATTGCCTTCTTTATTACCCGCCACAATCTGCTGGTCAAAATGCTCGCCCTTCTCGGCGATTTCAGCCAGTACTTCTGCCTTTTGCTGTGAATCTTTCAACTGATCGGCCAGCTTTTTGCTCAGCTCCTTATCCTTGGCGGCCACCAGATCGGCCAGACTGGGCCCTTCGACCTTGCTGCCATCAATTTTGGTATAGCTACCGTTAAAGATATTCTGAATACCCCGTGCATTCTCGACAATATCCACATGGGTATTATCACTGAAGCAGGAATGCTCATCTTCCTGTGAGTGGGCCAGCAGGGCAACGTTCATGCGCTCCCCGGCCAGTTCACCCAGACTCAGACTACCCATACCAAACAGTATGCGACGCAGTGCTTCATGATCATCCAGAGCCAGAAACGCCTTACGGTAGTTATCCTTGCCACCGTCCCAGTCAGCAACCATTTCTTCCAGATCCTTAACCAGCAGGTCGGCGGCTTCCAGCAGGTATTTCGCCCGGCGTTCACAGTTACCGTGGGTACAACCATCGCCCTGTACAAAGTCAGTATAGCTACGGCTGCCGGTGTCACTGGGGTTTTTATTCAGATCCTGGCCCCAGAGTAAAAATTCAATGGCGTGATAACCGGTCGCGACATTGGCTTCGGAACCGCCCTTTTCATGCCATGATTCCAGCAACTCCGCAGTAATCGCTTCATCACCAGCAATCATATTCGCAGAGGCAAACGTATTGCCGTCTTCATGCTCATAGCCGTCAGCGACATAATCAATCAGGCCTTCATCCAGTGGCCAGGCATTCACCTTGCCTTCCCAGTCGTCCACATTGGCGTTACCAAAGCGATAGACTTCTGTCTGTCCGTAAGGGATACGGGCCTCCAGCCAGGCTTCCCGCGCCGATTGCAGTGTTTCTTCAGATGGCCCGGCCACAAACGCCTCAATGCGACCCTGCAGGGTTTTGGCGGTCGCCAGGGAATCACTGAATGCGGCATGGGCAATTTCGACATAGTTTTCCAGCACAGCATCCGTGGATACCTCGGCCACAACAGCCGGAACACTAAACATAAATGAACTTGCCAGAGCTGCTGACAATAAGGTTTTCTTCAGGGATTTCATAGGTACTCCGTAAGCTATAAATATATAAAAGAATCTGTCTGGTATTAAAAGAGAACTTGCACTGGCCTGACTCTTTAAGAAAAATCAGGGAGAAATTTCAATATTGCAGTTTTATTTCAACTTCCGGATTTAAACCGGACGGTCTGTCACCATCGCCTTTTTCTCATCAGCAGCGGTAAGAATCAACTTGCCTTTACGGGTAATGCTGAGCAGATAAGGCTTATCGCCATGCTCAAGGATCAGCTTCCTGCCGCCCTGCATCAGCTCCTTCAGGTTGATCCTGGACAGTGACTCTGACGACCTGTTCATTAGTGTCGGATAACTCATCTTAAACTTCCTGTTTAATCAGGCCGGACATGGCATCGCCAGCGGAATCAGGGGGATGATCCCCGATGCGGTTTTTGCCTGTTGCGCTTCCGCAATGACTTCGCGGGTATGTGATTCACAACGACCACAACAGGAAGCGGCTTTTAACGAGTCACGCACCTTTTCAAAAGTATCGTCACCCTGCTTCACGGCTGTCCTGATTTCACGATCTGTTACAGCATTGCAGACACAAACATACATCCCGGCCACCATCTGATAATGATTCTTAATAACTAGGAGCATAATAATCATTATCAGGCACTAATGCAAGTGTTTCTCATTTAATTGATTTTATTGAATTTTTTTCGGGTTTCGACCAAAATTTATACAAAAAATCACCCTCCGGATCGTGCACCTGCCACTGTGGAAGCGTACAATTTGTGGCTTCATTAATTAACCTTTTGAGAGAAACGATGAAAGGAAACCCCGCTGTAAAACAGGCGCTGAATCAGGCACTGAAATATCAGCTCACTGCCATTAACCAGTACTTTCTGCACGCACGCATAGCAAAAAACTGGGGACTGGAGCAGCTGGATGAAGCTGAATACAAACGCTCTATCAAAGCCATGAAGCAGGCCGATGAACTCATTGAACGCATCCTGTTTCTGGAAGGTCTGCCCAACCTTCAGGATCTCGGCAAGTTATATATCGGTGAAGATGTTCCGGAAATACTGAGTAACAACCTGAAAATGTGTCAGGAAGGTATCAGCCAGTTGCGCGACACCATCCAGCTGTGTGCCACTGAACAGGATTATGTTTCCCGTAGTAAGCTGAAACAGATTCTGGAACAGGAAGAGGAAAATCTGGACTGGATAGAAACCCAACAGTGGCTGATTCAGCATTCCGGGCTGGAAAACTATTTACAATCTATGATGTGAGGCTAAAGTAATGAAAGGTAATCAACGCGTTATTGATGAATTAAAGAAACTGTTGGCGGGTGAACTGGCAGCACGTGACCAGTATTTCATCCACTCCCGGATGTTTGACGACTGGGGACTCAGTAAACTGGCCGAACATTTTGAACATGAAATGGAAGAGGAAACCGGTCATGCTGACCTGATTATTAAACGCATTCTGTTCCTGGAAGGCACTCCTGACCTGAATCAACAGGACCCTGTCAATATCGGCTCGAATGTAAAAGAGATTATGGAACATGATCTGGCACTGGAGCAAAAAGTCGATGCCGCCTTAAAGGCTGCCATCAAGCTGTGCGCAGAAGAACAGGATTATGTGACCCGTGGCATGCTGCAATTACAGCTGAAAGATACCGAAGAAGATCACACGCACTGGCTGGAAAAGCAGCTGGGTCTGATTGAGAAAATCGGTATACAGAATTATATCCAGTCTCAGATCTGAAACTGAGCAGACCGGGGATAGTTAGTACGATTCCAAGTATCCCCGGCTATTCAGGCACTCAGCCATTCTGATGCTCACCTACCCGCAAAATTTTCATCTGATTCGTTCCGCCCTGAATGCCCATCAAATCGCCCTTGGTGATAATCACCAGATCCCCCTGATCCACCACCTTTTCCCGGATCAATAATTCCACCGCATCGCGGTTGGCCGTTTTCGGGTCGGTGACCGATTGCTGCTGGCGCACCGGATATACGCCCCGGTACACACTCACCCGGCGACAGGCAGCATCATTCGTTGTCAGTGCATAAATCGGAATCCCCGAGCTGATGCGTGACATCCAGCGCGTTGTCGATCCCGATTCGGTCAGCGCCGCTATCGCCCGTACCCCCATGTGATTGGCGGTATACATGGCAGCCATTGCCACCCCTTCATCCACATGTTTAAACCACTGATCAATACGGTGATCTGACTCACGTACTTCAATTGCCTGTTCGGCTTCCTTACACAGCCCGGCCATGATTTCCACTACCCGTGCCGGATGTTTACCCACTGCGGTTTCACCGGACAACATCACCGCATCGGTACCATCAATCACCGCATTCGCGACATCGAACACCTCCGCACGAGTCGGAATCGGGTTGCTGATCATGGTTTCCATCATCTGTGTGGCGGTGATGACAGCACGATTCAGTTCACGGGCACGGCGGATCAGTGCCTTCTGGGTCAGCGGCAATTTGGCATCACCGATTTCCACCCCCAGATCACCGCGGGCCACCATAATCACATCGGAGGCACGGATAATCTGATCCATAATCGGCTGCTGTACGGCCTCGGCCCGTTCAACCTTGGCCACCATTGCCGCATGCCCACCGGCCTCTTCCAGCAGATGCCGGGCCAGCTGGATATCTTCCGCATGACGCGGGAAAGACACTGCCAGAAAATCAACACCGATTTCGGCAGCAATGCGAATGTCTTCCCTGTCTTTCTCCGTCAGTGCCGGTGCCGACAAGCCGCCACCACGCCGGTTCAGGCCCTTGTTATCGGATAACACACCACCATTAAGTGCCCTGGTATGAATGGCATAACCTTCAACCGCCGTTACGGCCAGTACAATGCGACCATCATCCAGCCACAACTCGTCACCGCTGGACACGTCATTAACCAGCTCCTTGTAGCCCAGTCCGACGCAGTGCTGATCACCCTGCGTTTCATCCATCTCCGCATCCAGGGTGAAGGCCGCACCGGGTTTCAGCGTAATACTGCCTTCCTTGAAGCGGGCAATGCGCAGCTTCGGTCCCTGCAAATCGCCGAGAATGCCGACCGTGCGCCCTGCTTTTTCTGCTGCCTTGCGCACCAGTTCCGCCCGGGCCGCATGTTCTTCCAGCGTGCCATGAGAAAAATTGAGGCGCACCACATCCACCCCGGCACGCACCAGATCCTCAACGGCCTGTGGTGTACTGGTTGCCGGTCCCAGGGTGGCAACAATCTTGGTTCGTCTCACGGTGCTGCCCGCTCTTCCAGCATCGCCACCGCAGGCAGCTTTTTACCTTCCAGAAACTCCAGGAAAGCACCGCCACCGGTAGAGATATAAGACACCTTGTCGGCAATAGCGTACTTGTCCACCGCCGCCAACGTGTCCCCCCCTCCGGCCACTGAAAACGCCGCCGACTCAGCAATCGCCCTGGCAATCGCCTGGGTGCCTGCACCAAACTGGTCGAACTCAAACACCCCGACCGGGCCGTTCCAGACAATCGTACCGGCATTTTTAATCACTTCAACCAGTGCTGCCGCACTGTCCGGACCAATATCAAAAATCATGTCATCATCAGCCACCTCGGTGACCGCCCTGGTTTCTGCGGCGGCGTCCGGTGAAAATGCCTTGCCACAGACCACATCGGTCGGCACCGGAATATCACCGCCACGCGCTTTAGCCTTTGCCGTCAGTGTCTTACAGGTCTCCAGCAGATCCGCTTCATACAGTGACTTGCCGACATTGTAGCCTTCAGCAGCAATAAAGGTGTTGGCAATCCCCCCGCCGACGATTAACTGATCCACCACGCTGGATAAGGACTCCAGTACCGTCAGCTTGGTCGATACCTTGGAGCCTCCGACCAGCGCCACCAACGGGCGTGCCGGATTATCCAGTGCCTTGCCCAGAGCCTCCAGCTCACCGGCTAACAATGGCCCGGCACACGCCACTGGCGCAAACCGCCCGACCCCCTCTGTGGAAGCCTGAGCGCGATGAGCCGTCCCGAATGCATCCATGACATAAATGTCACATAACCCGGCATACTGCTTCGCCAGCGTTTCATCATTTTTCTTCTCGCCCCTGTTGAAACGGACATTTTCCAGCAGTACCACCTCGCCATCTGCGATTTCCGGAGCATGATCCAGATAATCCCTGACCAGTGCCACCTCCTGATCCAGCAAACCGGACAGGTGCGCTGCCACCGGTGCCAGCGAAAACTCGTCCGCAGGCTCCCCTTCCACAGGACGATCCAGATGGGTCATCAGCATCACTTTTGCACCGGCGGCCATGGCATGCTTGATCGTCGGCAGGGAAGCACGAATGCGTGCATCAGAAGTAATTCTGCCATCCTTAACCGGAACATTCAGGTCTTCACGGATCAATACCCGTTTACCGGCCAGATCCAGATCGGTCATCTTGATAATAGACATCACCCAGGCTCCTTGAGAGGTCTTAACCCATCACATGTTTGGCAAAACGCAGCATGTTGCAGGTATAACCATATTCATTGTCATACCAGGCAACCACCTTGACGAAGGTACCATCCAGTGCGATACCGGCTTCAGAGTCGAAGATTGAGGAATGACTGTTACCGCGGAAATCAGTGGCCACCACTTTTTCATCGGTATAAGCCAGTGTCTCACCGATACCGGTATCGGTTTCAGCCGCCGCCTTCATCGCCGCACAGATCTCATCATAGGAAGCATCTTTTTCCAGCTCAACGGTCAGATCAACCACCGACACATCCGACGTCGGTACACGGAAAGCCATGCCGGTCAGTTTACCGTTCAGCTCCGGCAGTACCACACCCACCGCTTTAGCCGCACCGGTGGAAGACGGAATAATATTCTCCAGAATACCGCGCCCTCCGCGCCAGTCTTTCATCGATGGGCCATCCACAGTTTTCTGCGTGGCCGTCGCCGCATGAACGGTGGTCATCAGGCCGCGTTTGATACCCCAGTGATCATTCAGCACCTTGGCAACCGGAGCCAGACAGTTAGTGGTACAGGAGGCCGCAGAAACAATCGCCTGATTCGCATAAGTTTCATGGTTCACGCCATACACAAACATCGGTGTGCCATCCTTGGACGGTGCGGACATAACGACTTTCTTTGCACCCGCTTCAATGTGCTTCTGACAGCCTTCTTCAGTCAGGAAGAAGCCGGTGCATTCCAGCACCAGATCAGCCCCCACTTCACCCCAGTTCAGCTCAGCCGGATCACGCTCGGCAGTCAGGCGAATGTGCTTACCATTAACGATCATGGTGTCACCGTCAACACGGATGTCGCCGGGGAAGTTACCGTGTACCGAATCGTATTTCAGCATGTAGGCCAGATAATCATTGTCCAGCAAGTCATTGATCCCCACCACTTCCAGCTCACCGGAAAAATCATTTGCGATTGCACGGAATACCATGCGACCGATGCGGCCAAAACCATTAATGCCAACTTTAATTGTCATGTTGAACTCCAGAAAAGACTTAATAAAAAATTCAGCCAAAATGTTACTTAAGCTTAATAATCCCGCTACCTGGCAAAACAATAGCCGGATCAGCAACGGAAGGTGTACCTCTTTTACAGAACGTCGTTGACGGCTGCAACCACATTTTCCACCGTGAAGCCAAAGTGCCTAAACAGTTCACCGGCGGGTGCCGACTCACCGAAGGTATCAATCCCCACCACTTTTCCGTTCAGGCCGACATATTTATACCAGCCACCGGTGACCCCGGCTTCAACCGCAACACGCGCCGTCACCGCCGCTGGCAGCACTGACTCACGATAAGCATCGTCCTGGGCCTCGAACACATCCACCGATGGCATGGACACGATGCGAATCTTCCGGTTCGTCAGCTGCTCAGCCGCCCCCATCGCCAGTGCCACCTCGGAACCGGTAGCGATAATAATGGCCTCCGGTGTACCGTCACAGTCTTTCAGCACATAACCGCCTCGGGCAATATCAGCCTGCTGCCCGGCGGTGCGCTGCTGGAAGGGCAGGCCCTGACGGGTCAGTACCAGACAGCTTGGGCCATTACGTTTTTCAATCGCCGCACGCCAGGCCACCACGGTTTCCACACTATCGCAAGGCCGCCATACCGACATATTCGGTATCAGGCGCAAGGTCGCTGTCTGCTCAACGCCCTGATGCGTTGGCCCATCTTCTCCCAGGCCAATCGAATCATGAGTGTACACAAAAATACTGCGAATTTTCATCAATGCCGCCATTCGCAGTGCATTCCGGGCATATTCGGAGAACATCAGGAAAGTCGCACCGTAAGGGATAAAGCCACCGTGCAACGCAATCCCGTTCATCATCGCACTCATACCAAATTCACGCACCCCGTAGGACAGGTAATTACCACTGAAGTCCTGTTCAGGGCCGTGCATGGAGTTAATACCCTTACTTTGATTATTAAAGGTATTATTTGAGGGTGTCAGATCCGCCGATCCGCCTAAAAACTCCGGCAATAATGGTGCAAATCCATTCAGTGCATTTCTGGATGCGACACGTGTTGCCGGTGACTCCGCCTGCTCCACAATGGTGGCAATTGCCGTATCCGCTTTTGTTGACCAGTCTGCTGGTAAATCACCCGCCATCCGGCGCTCAAATTCAGCCGCCTCTGCAGGATAATCCGCCCGGTAAGCCGCAAATGCAGCATTCCAGGCTGCCTCAGCCGCCGCACCCTTTTCTTTGGCATCCCAACCGGCATAAATCTCATC
>PDRT01000061.1 GCA_002746895.1 Thiothrix nivea | reverse complement strand
CTTCCGGACCACGGATGTGACCGGAGCCTGTGACTTGCCGGAAGGTGTTGAAATGGTGATGCCGGGTGACAACGTCAAGATGGTGGTGTCCCTGATTGCCCCGATTGCCATGGAAGAAGGTCTGCGCTTTGCGATTCGTGAAGGTGGCCGGACGGTTGGGGCTGGTGTTGTTTCTAAAATTGTTGAGTAATATTTGTCATGTCTGATCAAAGAATACGGATTCGTCTGAAAGCGTTTGACCATCGTCTCATCGACCGATCGGCGCTGGAAATTGTTGAAACAGCCAAACGTACCGGTGCACGTGTTAAAGGGCCGATTCCTTTGCCTACACGTATTGAGCGTCATACCATTCTGATTTCTCCGCATGTTAATAAAGACGCGCGTGATCAGTATGAAATCCGTACGCACAAGCGTTTGATGGATATTGTGAATCCGACAGACAAGACGGTTGACGCGCTGATGAAGCTTGATCTGGCTGCCGGCGTCGATGTTCAAATTAAGTTGAACTGATTTTAAATAAGTACTTAACGTGCCTTTACTTTATGTGTATAATGCGCGGCTTTCTTCGGCTCGGCTTCCATGTCGAGCCGAGTTTTTCTAAAGGCAAGATTCAGTAAATTCACCTGTTTACGGTGGTTGAAGAGGTAAGCAAATGGCTATCAGTCTATTGGGTCGAAAAGTTGGTATGACCCGTATTTTCGGTGAGGCGGGCGATGCTGTGCCTGTTACCGTTCTGGAGGTTGCGCCGAATCGTGTGTCTCAGGTGAAGACAGTCGATACTGATGGCTATGAGGCAATCCAGCTGTCTGTGGGTGAAAGAAAAGCATCTCGTGTGACCAGGCCGGTTGCAGGTCACTTTGCTAAAGCCGGTGTGCCTGCCGGAACACAGGTGCGTGAGTCGCGTGTGGATTCTGCAGCAGAGTATGAGTTGGGTGCCGAACTGACGGTGGCTATGTTCGAAGCCGGTCAGAAAGTTGATGTTTCAGGTATCAGTAAGGGTAAGGGTTTCGCCGGTACGATCAAGCGTCATAACTTTAAAGGTAAGGATGCGACACACGGTAACTCTATTTCTCACCGTACACCGGGTTCTATCGGTCAGAACCAGACGCCGGGACGCGTCTTTCCGGGTAAGAAAATGTCAGGTCAGATGGGTAATGTGAATACCACAACGCAGTGTTTGGAAGTGGTTCGCGTGGATGCTGAGCGGAATCTGATCCTGGTTAAGGGAGCTGTTCCGGGGGCAACGGGTGGCAGTATTTCCATTAAGCACTCAGTGAAGGCATAAGGGTTTAGATATGGAATTGCAAGTAGCTAATGGCGAATCCGTTTCCGTAAGTGATGCTGTATTCGGTCGCGATTTCAATGAGGGTCTGGTGCATCAGGCTGTCGTCGCTTATATGGCAGCAGCCCGCGCCGGTACAAAGGCGCAAAAAAATCGCTCGGCAGTCAGTGGGGGTGGTGCCAAACCTTTCCGTCAAAAAGGTACGGGTCGCGCCCGTGCAGGTACTATCCGTAGTCCATTATGGCGCTCTGGTGGTGTTACATTTGCTGCACAGCCGCGTGATTTTACACAAAAACTGAACAAGAAGATGTATCGTGCAGCCATGAGTTCGATTTTCTCTGAGCTGGTGCGGCAGGATCGTTTGCTTGTGGTTGACGCTATTGATTGTGAAGATGGCAAAACAAAGACAATGGTTGCCAGGCTGAAAGATTACGGGACTAATAATATATTGTTGGTTTCTGATGTTGACGATGTGAATGTTCTGCTGGCTGCGCGCAATATTCCTTATTGTGAAGTTGCCTCTGTCACAGGATTGAATCCGGTAAGTCTGATAGGGCACGAAAAGGTTGTGATCACCAAAGGTGCTGTTGAGAAGGTTCAGGAGTGGTTGGGATGAATCAGAATCAGTTATATCAGGTGCTGTTGGCTCCGCGCATGACTGAAAAAACAGTTTTGCTGGCTGAGTCGTCTAATCAGTATGTGTTTAAGGTTGCTAAAACGGCAACCAAACAAGAGATTAAGCAGGCAGTTGAAACACTTTTTGAAGTCAAGGTAGATCGTGTTCGGACTGTTAATATGAAAGGTAAGCAGAAGAACTTTAGCCGTCGTGCCGGTAAGCGCAACGACTGGAAAAAGGCGTATATTCGTCTGGCTGAAGGTCAGTCACTGGATGCTTCAGCTGAATAAGGAATCGGTTAGTCATGGCAGTCGCAAAAGCAAAACCAACCTCTCCGGGGCGTCGTTTTCAGGTTCGTGTGGTAAATAAGGATCTGCATAAGGGTGCACCTTGCAAGAGTCTGTTGGATCGTAAAACTAAAAGTGGCGGACGCAACAATAACGGTCGTATTACTGTGCGTCATGTCGGTGGCGGGCATCGTCAGCATTATCGGGTTGTTGACTTTAAACGTCGCAAGGATGATATTCCAGCCCGTGTTGAGCGTATTGAATATGATCCCAATCGCAGTGCAAATATTGCGTTGTTGTTATACGCGGATGGTGAACGTCGTTATATTATTGCGCCACGTAAGCTGGAACAAGGTGCGAGCGTTCAGTCGGGTCAGCATGCACCTATTACGGTTGGTAATGCTCTGCCTATGCGTAATATTCCCGTCGGTACAGTGGTTCACTGTGTCGAAATGAAACCGGGTAAAGGTGCGCAACTGGCACGCAGTGCCGGTACCTCTGCACAGCTGGTGGCGAAAGAAGGGGCTTATGCTACGTTACGCTTACGTTCCGGTGAAATGCGTAAAGTACTGGCTGAGTGTCGTGCAACCATCGGTGAGGTCAGTAATTCAGAGCATGCTCTGATTAAGCTGGGCAAGGCGGGAGCTAAACGCTGGCGTGGCGTTCGTCCGACGGTTCGTGGTGTAGCCATGAATCCGGTGGATCACCCGCATGGTGGTGGTGAAGGTCGTACTTCCGGTGGCCGTCATCCGGTATCACCGTGGGGTGTGCCGACTAAGGGTTATAAGACCCGCAGTAACAAGCGTACCGACAAGATGATTGTTCGTCGCCGTAATAAAAAGTAAGAGGAATTAGACAGTGCCACGTTCACTTAAGAAAGGTCCTTTCATTGATCATCATTTGATGAAGAAAGTTGACACGGCAGTTGCGAATAATGACCGCAAGCCGATTAAAACATGGTCACGTCGGTCGATGATTGCCCCAAGCATGGTCGGGTTGACGATTGCAGTACATAACGGCAGGCAGCATGTTCCTGTGTTGATTAACGAGAATATGGTTGGTCATAAGCTGGGGGAGTTTGCACTAACTCGTTCATATCGTGGTCATGCCGCCGACAAGAAGTCGAAAAAGTAAGGGGTTATAGATATGGAAGTTGCAGCCAAGTTGCGCTTTGCGCGTCTTTCACCTCAGAAAGGCCGTTTGGTAGCCGACCAGATTCGTGGCTTGCCGGTTGACAAGGCACTGGATATTCTGTCGTTCAGCCCTAAAAAAGGGGCAGCGATGATGAAGAAAGTTTTGGAATCAGCAATTGCTAACGCCGAGCACAATGAAGGTGCTGATGTTGATGAGCTTTCGGTTAAACGCGTTTTTGTTGATCAGGGGCCGACGATGAAGCGTATTCGTCCACGAGCCAAAGGTCGCGCAAATCGTATTTTGAAACGTACCAGTCATATCACTGTTACGGTTGGCGATAGTAAGGTCTGAGGTTAGTCATGGGTCAAAAAGTACATCCAACGGGTATCCGTCTCGGTATCGCAACCGATTGGCGTGCCAAGTGGTATGCAGAAGGTAAGGATTATGCGGATTTTTTGCATAAAGATCTGGAAGTGCGTGCTTACCTGAAGCAGCGTTTAAAAGATGCTTCTGTTAGTCGTATTCAGATTGAACGTCCGGCGAAATCTGCCTTTATCACCATTCATACAGCACGTCCCGGCATGGTTATTGGCAAGAAAGGTGAAGATATTGAGCGTCTGCGTGGCGAAGTGGCCAAAATTATGGGTCTGCACGTCAACAACGTTAAGCTGAATATTGAAGAAATTCGTAAGCCTGAGCTGGATGCGCAGCTGGTAGCTGAAAGCATCGCCAGTCAGCTGGAACGTCGTATTATGTTCCGTCGCGCCATGAAGCGTGCGGTGGGTAATGCGATGCGTATTGGTGCCCTGGGTATTAAAGTAAGTGTTTCCGGTCGTCTGAACGGTGCGGAAATTGCGCGTACCGAATGGTATCGCGAAGGCCGCGTGCCACTGCATACCTTGCGCGCTGATATTGATTATGCAACGGCTGAAGCGGCAACTACCTATGGTATTATCGGTATCAAGGTGTGGGTTTTTAAGGGTGAGGTCTTTGACCTTGAACAGAAGCAATCTAGCTCTGGTGTTGGCCAGGGTAGAAAGAAGAAGTGATAGAGGTTAATAATGTTACAGCCCAAAAGAACCAAGTTCCGCAAGATGCAGAAAGGCCGCAATCGTGGCCTAGCACAAACCGGTAACAAAGTCAGTTTCGGTGACTATGGCCTGAAATCTCTGGAGCGTGGTCGTCTGACAGCACGCCAGATTGAAGCGGGTCGTCGTGCGATTAATCGTCATGTTCGTCGTGGCGGAAAAATCTGGATTCGTGTTTTTCCTGATAAACCCATCAGCAAGAAGCCACTGGAAGTCCGGATGGGTAAAGGTAAAGGTAATGTTGAATACTGGGTGGCCCAGATTCAGCCGGGTCGTGTGCTGTTTGAAATGCAGGGTGTTTCTGAAGAAATGGCCCGGGAAGCATTTAAACTGGCTGCTGCTAAATTACCGTTTAAAACCACATTTGTTACACGGCAGGTAATGTGATGAAAGTGAATGCAGCTGAACATCGTAAAGAGCTTCGTAAGAAATCAATAGACGAATTAGAGTCAGAGTTGACTGAAAATTATGCTGAACAGTTTAAGTTGCGTATGCAGCGGGCTGCTGACCAGATGGCGCGCCCTTCAGAAATGAAGCGGGTGCGTCGTGAAATTGCACGGATCAAAACGATTCTGTCTGAAAAGAAAGTCGCGGGTGAGTAAAGATGAGCGAAGAAGCAGTAGTTGAACGTAGTTTGCTGGGTCGTGTCATCAGCGACAAAATGGATAAGACCATTGTTGTTCTGATGGAACGCCAGATAAAGCACCCTTTATATGGGAAGTTTATTAAGCGTTCCAAGAAATATCACGTGCATGATGAAAATAATGAGTGCAAGGTCGGTGATACCGTAACTTTCAAGGAGTGCCGTCCTCTGTCAAAGAGCAAGCACTGGACTTTGATTAAAGTCGTTGATCGTGCGGTCGGTTGATTGTTGTTGAGTATTAAGGCGAGAGATTTGACATGATCCAGATGCAGTCAGAGCTGCAAATTGCAGACAATAGTGGTGCTCGTCGTGTGATGTGCATTAAAGTATTGGGCGGTTCTCATCGTCGTTATGCTGGTATTGGTGATGTAATCAAGGTCAGTATTAAAGATGCGATTCCCCGTGGTAAGGTTAAAAAAGGTGATGTATACAATGCAGTGGTTGTACGCACTGCAAAAGGTGTACGTCGCAAGGATGGTTCCGTGATTCGTTTTGATGGTAATGCTGCGGTATTGCTGAATAGTAAGCTGGAGCCCATTGGTACACGTATCTTTGGCCCGGTGACACGCGAATTGCGTGGTGACCGCTTCATGAAGATTATTTCTCTGGCACCCGAAGTGCTTTAGTTAAGGTGACGTGATGAATAAGATCCGTAAAAATGATGAAGTGGTTGTCATTGCTGGTAAAAATAAAGGCCAGCAGGGCTCTGTTCTGCAGGTATTTGCGAATGGCAAGGTTTTGGTGAAAGGTGTGAATATGGTTAAGAAGCACACCCGACCAAACCCGACATTAGGTCTTAAGGGGGGTATTGTTGAAAAAGAAATGCCACTGGATAAGTCTAATGTTATGGTGGTCAACCCGGCGACAGGCAAGGGTGACCGTGTTGGATTCAAGCTCCTGGAAAACGGCGATAAAATCCGTGTCTTCAAATCCAATGGCGAGCCTGTAGAGGCTTGAGGTAAATAAATTCATGGCAAGGTTGCAACAATATTACCGTGATAATGTCGTCGCTGAACTGACAGACAAGCTCGGTTGTAAAAACGTAATGGAAGTTCCGAAAATCACCAAAATCACCCTGAATATGGGGCTTGGTGAAGCGGTGGGTGATAAAAAAGTCATTGAGCATGCTGTTGGTGATATGGAAAAAATCGCCGGTCAAAAAGCGGTTGTTACTATGAGCCGTAAGTCTATCGCGGGCTTTAAAATTCGTGATGGCTGGCCGATTGGTTGTATGGTGACCTTGCGTAAAGAGCGTATGTATGAGTTTTTGGATCGTCTGATTAACGTATCTATTCCTCGTATCCGTGATTTCCGTGGCTTGAATCCAAAATCTTTTGATGGCCGTGGTAACTACAATATGGGCGTGAAAGAGCAGATCATTTTCCCGGAAATTGATTACGATAAAATTGATGCATTGCGTGGAATGAATATTACCATTACCACCACGGCAAAAACTGACGAAGAAGGGCGTGCGCTGCTGGAAGCGTTCAAGTTCCCTTTTAAACGGTAAGAGGATACGAGTCTCATGGCAAAAAAATCCATGATTGCCCGCGAAGTCAAGCGTGCAAAAGCAGTTGCCCGTGACGCAGAGAAGCGTGCAGCATTAAAAGCAATTATCAGTAATCCGGCCAGTTCTTATGAAGAAGTTATGGCGGCCAGCGAAAAACTGCAGAAAATGCCGCGTGATGGCAGTGTAGTGCGTAGGCAACGTCGCTGTAATCTGACCGGACGTCCGCATGGTGTTTACCGTAAGTTTGGTTTGTCACGAAATAAGCTGCGTGAAGCCGCTATGCGTGGTGATGTGCCTGGCTTGAGCAAGGCCAGCTGGTGAGGGAGAAAATAACATGAGTATGAGTGATCCTATTGCTGATATGCTGACCCGCATTCGTAACGGGCAAAGCGCGGGCAAGGCCAGTGTATCGTTTCCGGCATCCAAACAGAAGAAAGCTATTCTGGATGTGCTGGAAAGTGAAGGTTATATCAGTGGTTATGAGACTGACCATAACGATGGTAAGCCGGTAACGAAAGTGACACTGAAGTATTTTCAGGGGCAGCCGGTTATTAGCCATATTGCCCGTGCCAGCCGTCCGGGACTGCGTGTATTTCGCGGAAAGAATGAACTGCCTACAGTCATGGGTGGTTATGGGGTTGCCATTATCTCGACATCATCCGGTGTTATGAGTGATCGTGCTGCACGTGCTGCCGGTCAGGGTGGCGAAGTCATCTGTACAGTTGAGTAAGGTAGGCGGATTGTCATGTCACGTATTGCTAAAAAGGGGCTCACACTACCCAGTGGTGTTGAAGTCAAGATTGATGGGCAAAACCTGAATATCAAAGGCAGTAAAGGTGCGTTTGATTACACAGTGCACCAGGATGTCGAAGTTCTCCAGGACGATAATGTTTTAAGTTTCCGCCCGCGTAATGATGTGCCCGGTGCATGGGCGCAGGCAGGTACGACCTGTGCGGTCACTAACAATATGGTGATTGGTGTCAGCCAGGGGTTTGAAAAAAAGCTGCAGTTGGTGGGTGTTGGTTATCGTGCCCAGGCTCAGGGTAAGAACCTGAATCTGACACTGGGTTTCTCACATCCGGTCGTTTATGAATTGCCTGAAGGTGTGAGCGCAGAAACACCGAGTCAGACTGAAATTGTTGTTCGCGGTATTGATAAGCAGAAAGTCGGTCAGGTTGCCGCAGAAATCCGTGCATACCGTCCACCTGAGCCCTATAAAGGTAAGGGTGTCAAGTACGATGGTGAGCATATTGTACGTAAAGAAGCCAAGAAGAAATAAGGTGGCATAAGATGGATAAGAAAGCTAGTCGTATTCGTCGCAGCAAGCGTGCACGGAGTAAGATGCGCGAATTGCGTGTGACCCGTTTGTGTGTACACCGTACACCACGCCATATTTATGCTCAGATTATTGCTCCTGAAGGGGATAAGGTTCTGGCTGCGGCATCTACTGTAGAAAAAGATCTGCGTGAAGGTGATAACTTTACTGGCAATGTGACAGCAGCAGCTGCCGTTGGCAAACGGATTGCTGAGCGTGCGCGTGAAAAAGGTGTTGACTCTGTAGCATTTGATCGCTCAGGTTTTAAATATCATGGTCGTATCAAAGCGTTGGCTGAGGCCGCGCGTGAAGCTGGCCTGCAATTTTAAGGGTAGAATGTAATGGCAAAGCCAGATAATTCAGCAGCAGCGGCTGATGGTTTACAGGAAAAACTGGTACACGTAAATCGTGTCTCTAAAGTAGTTAAAGGTGGTCGTATCTTCAGCTTTACGGCCTTGACAGTGGTGGGTGACGGCAATGGTCGTGTCGGCTTTGGTTATGGTAAGGCACGGGAAGTCCCTGCCGCAATCCAGAAAGCGATGGAGCAGGCACGTAAAAATATGATTACAGTGCCGTTGGTTGATGGAACACTACAATATCCCATTAATCACTCTGTCGGTGCTGCTACAGTGTTTATGAAGCCTGCATCTGAAGGTACCGGTATTATTGCCGGTGGTGCAATGCGTGCAGTGCTGGAAGTAGTGGGTGTACGTAATGTACTGTCAAAGTGTGTGGGTACCCGTAATCCGGGTAATGTGGTTCGTACCACGATTGCCGGTTTGGCATCCATGCAGGATCCTGAACTGATTGCAGCCAAGCGTGGTAAGACCGTTGAAGAAATTAAGGGGTAAGTCATGTCTGATGCCAAACAAGTTAAATTGACCTTGGTGCGTAGTTTGAACGGCCGCCTGAAAAGCCATAAGCAATGTGCTGCCGGTTTGGGTATCCGTAAAATGCATAACCCGGTAACAGTCATTGATACACCTGAAAATCGCGGCATGATTAACAAGATTGCTTACATGCTGAAAGTTGAGGAAGCCTGAGATGAAACTGAATACTTTGCAACCTGCTAAAGGTAGCCGCAAGCTGCGTACCCGTGTTGGGCGTGGTATTGGTTCCGGCTTGGGCAAGACAGGTGGCCGTGGTCATAAAGGTCAGAAATCACGTGCCGGTGGTTTTCACAAGGTTGGTTTTGAGGGTGGTCAGATGCCCTTGCAGCGTCGTCTGCCAAAAATCGGTTTTACCTCACGCATTGGGCGACGCACTGCTGAGGTTCGTTTGAACGAACTGGCCAAGGTTGAAGGGGATATCATCTCACTGGAAACACTGAAAGCCGCTAATATTATTGATGCCCGTACTCTGCAGGCGAAGATTATTCTTTCCGGAACAGTTGAGAAAGCAGTAACTGTTCAGGGTGTGGGTGCTACTAAAGGTGCCAAAGAAGCAATCGAAGCAGCAGGCGGCAAAATCGGGGAGTAATCAGACTCATGGCCAGAACACCTGCTTCAGCAGCTTCTCTCGGGGGCTTGGGAAACATGGTTGAAGTCCGTCAACGCTTATTATTTGTGTTGATGGCTTTAATTGTTTATCGTATCGGTACATTTATCCCGGTTCCTGGCATCAACCCTGAAGCAATGTCACAATTGTTTAATCAGAACAGTGGCACCATTCTGGGTGTTTTTAATATGTTTTCCGGTGGCGCTCTAAAGCGTTTCAGTGTGTTTGCACTGGGAATTATGCCCTACATTTCTGCTTCTATTATTATGCAGCTCATGGCAACGGTGGTGCCAACACTGGAGCAACTGAAAAAAGAAGGTGAATCGGGTCGCCGAAAGATTACTCAATATACGCGTTACGGTACTGTGGTGCTGGCTCTTTTCCAGAGTATAGGTATTTCTATTGCCTTGGGAAATCAGGGAGTGGCGATTAATCCGGGTGTGGGATTTGTCCTCAGCACGGTGATTACTCTGGTAACCGGGACCTTGTTCCTGATGTGGTTGGGTGAACAGATTACCGAACGGGGTATTGGTAACGGTATTTCATTGATCATTTTTGCCGGTATTGTTGCCGGGTTGCCCGCTGCGATTGGTGGGACACTGGAGTTGGCAAATACCGGTGAGTTGTCTCCGGCCTTTGTTATTCTGTTATTGGCTTTAGTGGTGCTGGTGACCGCCTTTGTTATCTTTGTTGAGCGTGCTCAGCGCCGGATCACCGTAAACTATGCAAATCGTCAGCAGGGTCGCAAAATGTATCAGGGGCAATCCAGCCATTTGCCATTAAAGCTGAATATGGCCGGTGTCATTCCCCCGATTTTTGCGTCCAGTATTATTCTGTTTCCGGCAACAGCAGGGCAGTGGTTTGGTAGTGCGGACAGTTCAGGTATGGTTGCACAGTTCTTTAGTATGTTGCAGCCGGGTCAGCCGTTGTATGTGATTTTTTATGCAATTGCGATTGTTTTCTTCTGCTTTTTCTATACGGCACTGGTATTCAATTCGCGAGAGACAGCAGATAACCTGAAAAAAGCCGGTGCATTTATTCCAGGAATTCGTCCTGGTGAACAGACAACCAAATATATCGATGGTGTGATGACGCGTCTGACGGCTGTTGGTGCAATCTATATTACACTGGTTTGTTTGTTGCCGGAATTTCTGATCCTGGGCTGGAATGTACCATTCTATTTTGGTGGTACTTCATTACTCATTATTGTGGTGGTTGTAATCGATTTTCTGGCTCAGTTACAGTCACACATGATGTCTCATCAGTATGAAGGATTGATGAAAAAAGCAAACTTCAAGTCGCAAACACGCCCTGGCTCTTTGCGATAAGTTGACACAGAAGAGGTTGTGGTTATGAAGGTTAGAGCTTCAGTTAAAAAAATGTGCCGTAATTGTCGGATTATCCGCAGAAACGGTGTTGTAAGGGTGATCTGCTCTGATCCGCGCCATAAGCAGCGCCAGGGTTAAAACAGATTGTTTTTCTCTTCCGGGAGAAAGACCTTGAATAACCTCTGCACGGAACTGTGTCAGGATTAATATCTGGATAGTTTTAGGCAGGGGTTATTTGTTGATAAATAATTGGGTTTACGGCATAATCGCGCGTTTTCCCGAAAATCTGGAGAAATAGTTAATGGCTCGTATTGCGGGTATTAATCTTCCTGTAAATAAACATGCAGTAATTGGTCTGACTGCTATTTACGGGATTGGACGTTCACGTTCCAAGGATATTTGTGTAGCAGCAGGTATTGCACCTGAGACAAAGATCCGTGATCTGAATGAAGGTGAACTGGAAAAGGTTCGTGCTGAAGTGGCGAAGTTTCTGGTTGAGGGTGACCTGCGCCGTGAGGTTTCCATGAATATCAAGCGTTTGATGGACATGGGTTGTTATCGTGGTGTCCGGCATCGTCGTGGTTTGCCGCTTCGTGGTCAGCGCACCAAGACTAATGCACGTACACGCAAAGGTCCGCGTCGTCCAATTCGTAAGTAATGATTAGCAGGAAGTGAACATTATGGCAAAACAGCCAAGAAAGGGTGCTAATACCCGTAAGAAGATAAAAAAGGTCGTTACCGATGGTGTCGCACACATTAATGCGTCTTTTAACAACACGATCGTAACGATTACAGATCGTCAGGGAAATGCCTTGGCATGGGCGACTTCCGGCGGTTCCGGTTTTCGTGGTTCTCGGAAGAGTACCCCGTTTGCGGCACAGGTTGCTGCTGAGCGCGCGGGTAATGCGGCGAAAGATTATGGGCTGAAGAACCTTGATGTCGAAGTCAAGGGGCCAGGGCCTGGTCGTGAATCGGCAATTCGCGCATTAAATAATGCGGGTTATAAGATTACCAACATTACCGATGTGACACCCATTCCTCATAATGGTTGTCGTCCCCCTAAAAAGCGTCGTGTGTAACAGGAGATTCTGACAATGGCAAGATATATTGGACCGACCTGTAAACTGAGCAGACGCGAAGGTACAGATCTGTATCTCAAGAGTCGGGGTGTTTCTCTTGAGAAGAAATGCAAGCTGGAAAAGGTTCCGGGTGTTCATGGTGAACGTCGGACACGTTTGTCTGACTATGGTATTCAGTTACGTGAAAAGCAGAAAGTCCGTCGTATTTACGGTGTGCTGGAAAAGCAGTTTCATAATTACTACAAAAAGGCAGCTCGCATTAAAGGCGCTACCGGTGAAAACCTGCTGAAACTGTTGGAAGGCCGTCTGGATAATGTTGTTTATCGCATGGGCTTTGGTTCCACACGTGCTGAGTCACGTCAGCTGGTCAGCCACAAGGCAATTACTGTCAACGGGCAAATTGTCAACATTGCATCTTACCAGGTTCAGCCGGGTGATGTGGTTGCGGTACGTGAACGTGCGAAAAAGCAGGCGCGTATTCAGGAATCGATGAATATTGCGGAACAGCTGGGTTTTCCTGGCTGGGTAGAAGTCGACGTTAAGAAGCTGGAAGGTACATTTAAAAATATTCCTGACCGTTCTGATCTGCCGGCTGAAATCAATGAATCACTGATTGTGGAATTGTATTCCAAGTAATCTTTCCGATTCATAACATGATTACAGGTACTAGCATGACCTCACAAATGACTGACTTACTAAAACCACGCAACGTCCGGGTTCAGGAGCTGGGATTAAATACCTCCCGGATTACTCTGGAGCCACTGGAGCGTGGTTTTGGACATACGCTGGGTAATGCGCTGCGTCGGATTCTGCTGTCCTCTATTCCGGGCAGTGCGATCACCGAAGTACAGATTGCCGGTGTTGTACATGAGTACACCTCAATCGAAGGTGTCCAGGAAGATGTAGTAGAAATCCTGCTGAACCTGAAAACGCTGGCGATTCGTCTCAATGCCCGCGAAGAAGCGACACTGACCTTGAAGAAAAAAGGTAAGGGTGCAGTAACTGCAGCAGATATTGAGCTTGATCATGATGTTGAGATCATTAATCCGGAACATGTGATCGCTCACATCACTAAAGATGATACTGAGCTGGAGATGAACCTGACCATTACCAGTGGTCGTGGTTATCAGCCTGCCTCGGTGCGTCGTGGCCCGGATTCACCAGAATTGCCGCTGGGCAGTCTGGTATTGGATGCCAGTTACAGTCCGATTCTGCGAGTAGCTTACAATGTTGATGCCGCGCGTGTTGAACAGCGCACTGACATGGATAAGCTGATTGTCGAAATTGAAACGGATGGTTCGGTAGATGCCGAAAATGCCTTGAGTATGGCCGCACAGATTCTGCAGCAGCAGCTGACCGTCTTCTTTGATCTGAAGATTGAAGAACCGGTGAAGGAAGAAGAGCAGCAGCCTGAAATCGAACCTGTATTATTGCGTCCGGTGGATGATCTGGAGTTGACAGTGCGTTCCGCGAACTGTCTGAAAGCCGAGAATCTCTACTACATTGGTGATCTGGTACAGCGTACAGAAACCGAATTGCTGAAAACACCTAATCTGGGTAAGAAGTCACTGACCGAGATTAAGGATGTACTTGCTTCTCATGGCTTGACACTGGGTACCAAGCTTGAGAATTGGCCGCCAGCCGGGCTGGATCACAAAGACAAAGTAGCCTGATACGGATCAGGCTGACTCTGAAGGATATTTAAAATGCGTCATCGTATGATTGGTCGTCAATTAAGCCGTAACAGCAGCCACCGTAAGGCACTGCTGAAGAGTCTGACCAACTCACTCTTGCGTCACGAAGCTATCAGGACAACACTGCCAAAAGCAAAGGAACTGCGCCGGGTCGCTGAACCATTGATCACCCGCGCCAAGACAGATTCCGTACATAACCGTCGTATCGCTTTTGCACGTTTGCGTGATGATGAAGTTGTTGCCAAATTATTTACCGAAATCGGGCCACGCTATCAGGATCGTCCGGGGGGGTATCTGCGTATTATCAAGTGCGGTCATCGTGCCGGTGATAATGCACCGATGGCTTACGTTTCTCTGGTCGGTGGTGCCGGTGAAGTGGCACAGGATGCAGAGTAAAAAATTTAGTCTGTTTAGTTGATGAATAAAAGCCGGTTTGTGTCTGCATGCCGGCTTTTTTTAT
>PDRT01000060.1 GCA_002746895.1 Thiothrix nivea | reverse complement strand
ATTGATGGCAGTCTGCGGCTGGTGCTGATGAAGTCATTGGGTGAGGCGGTGGTAACGGCTGATTTTGACCCGTCTGCCCTGCAACGTGTGCTGGCACGGGATATATAAACATGGCTGCCGGATACGCTGCTGATCCTGAACACAGTCGTGGCCGCCGGTATGTCGGGCCTGCGCCTCAATACCGCAGTGAATTCCAGCGTGATCGTGACCGGATTATTCATTCACGGGCCTTCCGGCGGCTGGAATATAAAACCCAGGTCTTCGTCAATCATGAGGGGGATTTGTATCGTACTCGGCTGACCCATTCACTGGAAGTGGCGCAGATTGCGCGTTCGGTGGCCCGCACCATGCAGCTGAATGAGGATCTGACCGAGGCGATTGCGCTGGCTCATGATCTGGGTCATACCCCGTTTGGTCATGCCGGGCAGGATGCACTGAACAAATGTATGGCAGAGTATGGTGGTTTTGAACACAATCTGCAGTCATTGCGAGTGGTGGATCATCTGGAGGATGTCTACGCGGAATTTCCGGGGCTGAATCTGTGTTTTGAAACCCGTGAGGGAATTCTGAAGCATTGTGCGTTGAAGCATGCCTGCAAGCTGGGTGATGTTGGTGAGCGGTTTATTCATCATACCCAGCCGACACTGGAGGCGCAGCTGACCAATATCGCGGATGAAATTGCCTATAATAATCATGATATTGATGACGGTTTACGTTCCGGTTTAATCAGGCTGGAACAGTTGAAGGAAGTCGCTGTTTTCCGGCACGTATATGATGAGGTCACCAGGTTATATCCCGGTTTGCAGGGAAGGCAGCAGATTCATGAGATTCTGCGCCGCCTGATTGCATGGATGGTGATTGACCTGACGGAGGCCAGTCTGGCGGCGATACAGGTTGCGGGAGTTAAAACACTGGAGGATGTACGTGCTGCAGCCAATCCGTTAATGCAATACAGTCCATCTATGCGTCGGCAGAAGAATGAGTTGAAGCGTTTTCTGCGCGAAAATCTCTATTTTCATCCCACGGTCTATCGTTCAACCTGGCGTGCGCAGCAGATTGTTGAAGCATTGTTTGACGTGTTTATGAACGATTTGCGCTTATTGCCTGCCAAACACCGTCGCTTTGCGCTGGCATTCGCTGATGAACAGGGGGATGTCGGAAAGGCGCGGGCCATTGCTGATTATATTGCCGGTATGACGGACCGTTATGCCATCTGCCAGTACCGGGAATTGTTTGATTTTTCCAGTATGGATTAAGGTGCGTATGACCCCTGCTGTCAACTTGATCAAAAAATCCGGTCAGTATTTCCGGATACATGAATACCAACATAATCCGGCAGCGGGTGCCTATGGGCTGGAAGCGGTTGAGGCCTTGCAACTGGAGGCCGGGCGGGTGTTTAAGACCTTGCTGGTGATGCTGGACGGTGATTCCAGAAAGCTGGCGGTCGGTATTATTCCGGTGCTGGAAAAACTGAATCTGAAAGTAATAGCCAAGGCAATGGGGGCCAAAAAAGCAGAAATGGCTGACCCAAAACAGGCCGAGAGAATCACCGGCTATCTGGTTGGCGGTATCAGTCCACTGGGACAAAAGCGTGTCTTACCCACAGTGCTGGATGACTCTGCTCTGCGGTTTGCAAGTATTTTTGTCAGTGGCGGCCGTCGTGGGCTGGAGATTGAACTGGAACCTGCTACCTTGCTGGAATTGTGCCGTGCAGATGTGGTTGCTCTGTGTCGTTGAAGATCGCGGGATAATGCTTTTCGGTGTAATTGATTCATGGCGGCGGGCTTTGAGTGTGCTTTCATAGAGCCAGACTGCAATCACCATATCAACAAACAGATCTCCTGCCAGAATCCCGGCATTATGAAAACTTGAATTCATCAGCATACCCAGTACAAAAACCAGCCGGTACCAGAAGCCGTCCACCAGCCGGTACAGGTAGTAAGCCAGTACCACGATTCCGAGCAGGCCAAAGGTGTGCATAATATTTAAAATAGAATTATGTACCGGTACAATATACTGAGCCTTTTCTTCAGGGCCATAAGAGAAAATATTCAGGTTATTAATGAAATAATGTGGTGCATACTCCACTGTATCGAAGTTAAAACCATAGCCCCACCAGCGCCGGAAAAATAATTCCAGGCCGTATTTATACAGGGTTTTTCGCCCCTGTGCAGACTGGTCATCCAGGCTGACAATCCGTGAGTCAATCGTCCCGTCACTGCTCTGCCAGAGAAAAAATGCACTGGTGGCCAGTACCATGAGTGTCAGTAATATTATTGATGCCGAACGGAATTTATAGAAATACACCATACCGTAAATAAACAGTGCTGCCCCCATTGCCGAGCGGGTTTCAGACGCAACAAGACCGGCCAGAATAATAAAATTTATTACCAGCAGCACGGTTTGCATACGCCCGGAGGTTGCTGAACTCAATACCAGATAACTGCTGAATACCACAGCACTCAGTAGCATATAAGTCTGTGGAATGGCATATAAGGCCAGCCCCGGTGGGCGCTGTAGAGCTTCGATAATCTGGTTCTGGATGTCATCGCTGATTTCCTTGTTCTGCAACGAAAACACCAGATCATGTAACAGCCAGGCTTTATTGACATTCAGTGCCTGCATGGCACCAATCAGCGCTGAAGGCACAACAATGATCAGAAACATATACGCCAGTGCCTTATAACCAAAATTGCGCACCAGATAATAGCCACATAACACGACCAGATACGACTGCAACAGCTTCAGTTCACCATTGATAATCTTTTCCGGCTCCACCTGGTTCAGCAGCGAAATCAGCAGACCATACAACATCAGTAACAGATACAGCTTATTCACCAGCTGGATTTCCGCAAAGATGTCTTTCTGGTGAAACGCTACCAGCATACCACTGAGCAGAATCAGCACGGAGCGCAGCGGTAATCCGGCAACATAAACATTGTTCAGGTAAGCCAGAAAAATCAGGTGCAGCACAAATAACAGAAAAACAATTTTTTGCATCGGGAAGGTAACCTGTTTGACGGTTGCCCCGCTGATTATCCTATCGTTATGCTGTCAATGCCGCATCCTCCGGATAAACGCCTTGCTCTGTTTGATAATTTGAACTAATCGGATTACGGCAATTGCTGCTGAATAATCAGATTGTGACTCAAGTGCGGTATTGGCACAGACGAAGTACAAGTATGGCTCCGGATGAGTGGTGAATTTTTACGGATTATCTGTACCGGAGCCTTGTTGCTTTAATGGGCTGCGATGACCGGCTTACCCGCACCAATCCAGCCGGTGATGCCCTGTGTGACATTATAAACCCGTGGATAAATACCGGCTTCCACCAGCATGTCAGCGGCGGCCAGTGAGCGGTTGCCAGTGCGACAGATAATTGCCACCTCGCCCCCCTTTGCGACCATTGTGGTGGCTTTGCTGATAAACTGTGGATTTACCGAACCGTCGAGATTAAAAAATGTCAGCAACTGGCTGTTTTTCACTACACCAGTCTGCTGCCATTCTTCCGGCAGGCGAATATCAATCAGTGTGACCCCACGTTGTTGCAAGGCTTCCAGTTCGGCATTGGAGACATTTTTCACCCTGGTCTGCCTGTCGGTTGAGGCCATTGCCGTCGTGGCTGTTGCACTGGGGGTACTTGTACTTATGGCATGTTCACCGGCTGTACCATTACAGGCGCTCAGACCGGCGATAAGGCTGCTGAAGAGAACGGCTTTCAAAAGATTCATTTCTGTTGTTCCATGTGATTAACTGCTGTACATATTAATTTACTCTTATATCTGGTCAAGTAAATATATTGTCATTTTTCCTGAAACTATTTAAACCACCACCGACACTCCACCGCGCCTGACATCGCCTGCCCCCGCGAACTGTCCGTCCAGCCTTGCCACGGTATGTACGCCACCAAAAAACATATTCGGTTCATCCCAGCAGCGATATTCGCGTCCGTCAGCCATCAATGACTGTAAAACATCCTGTGCAAAGCCGCCTTCGAGATAAGTGGTACTGTTTTCCACATGCAGCCGTGCGGCTTGCACCGCCACATCCACCGGCAGTTCATAATGTAACAGATTGACCAATACCTGCATAATAGCGGAACGGATGCGGTTCGAACCGCCTGAGCCAAGGGCAATCAGATCACCATTGGTATGACGGGCAATACAGGGAGCCATCATCGAACTCATACGTTCGTCTTCATACCAGCGGAAAAAGCCGGTTGGGTTCAAATCCTCTTCACCGAGCATATTATTCAGCATGATACCGGTGCCGGGAACAATATTACCGCAACCTTCGCCATTGGATACCGTGCTGGCTACAGCGTTACCCTGCGCATCCATAATGGAAATGTGTGTGGTGCCACGATAAGCACGACTGCGATTGAGGATTTCGGTGCGGTAACGCTGGATCAGTACGGGGTCAAGCAGCTTGTCAAATTCAGGCTGCCCATTCGCCAGCGTATGAGCGATGCGGGCCTCGCTGCTCAGCGTCATCGCCTCACGCAGGGCACGTAAATGCTCGACACCGGCAAAGTCACCCAGTTGATCATCCACAGCCTGTAAGAGCTGCAGGGCAAAAGTAATCAGTGTACCCCCTGCTGAAGGAGGCGGGTTGATCAGTGCTGACCAGCCGGAATAATCGAAGCGCAACGGTTTGCGCAATTCCGTGCGGTAAGCCGCCAGATCATCATGGCTCAGGTGGCCACCATGCTGGCATTGCTGAACGATGGCGCTGGCAATTTCCCCCTGATAAAACAGCTGTTCGCCTTCGCGGCCCAGTGTTTCCAGCACATCGGCCAGTGCCGGATTGTGAACTATTTCACCAGGTTGAATAATCTGCTGTACGGCGGTCTGGCTGGCATACAACTCACGTGATGCCGCAGAAGCCAGAAAAATCGGTGCAACCAGGCCGAAGATGTAGCCCTGATAGTGACAGACTTCGAAGGCCTTGGCCTGCTGTGCGGCAAAATCGGTGAGCAATGACATGGGCAGGCTGCCATACTGGCGGTGCATGGCGAACAGGCCGCTGATCAGTCCCGGTGTCGCAATGGCAGCGTTGCCAATATGAAAGTCCTGAGTGGTGCTGCCAAAATCGACAGTTGCCGCATAAAAATCGGCTTCATTTTCCGGACATTTCTGTTTCGGTGTCTGGGTAAAAAAATCCAGCAAACAGGCCGGGCCGGAAGCGGGTTGAATCAGGCTGAAACCACCACCACCCAGTGATGACAATACCGGTTCGACCACACTGGCGGTGAACAGGGCGGCAATCATGGCATCAATAGCATTACCGCCTGCTTCGAGAATGTGTTGTGCGGCTTCAGCGGTGAGCGGGTGTCCAGCGGCGATCACGCCTTTGTTGCGTATAGTGGGCACGAATCTGTCCGTTTCCTTTTAGAGTAAAACCGGTATTGTACAACGCCTGGTCATTATCAGGTTGAGTTATCCCAAATAAAAAATCCTCCTCACTGTCATAAAACTGTCATATTTCCCACCTACACTGCTTATATCTCAAATTCTACAGATCTAGGAAATAATACAAATGAAAAGGCTTTCTTTGGCGATTGCAGTCGGGTTGTGGACTGTTGTCGGTACGGCACAGGCACGTGACAATATCGAAATCGTTGGTTCCTCGACGGTTTTCCCTTTCTCCACCGTAGTTGCTGAAACGTATGCCAAGAAGACCGGCAATCCGGCTCCCAAAGTGGAGTCTACTGGTTCCGGCGGTGGCATGAAGTTGTTCTGCTCCGGTACCGGCGTTGAAACACCGGACATCACTAACGCTTCACGCCGCATCAAGAGCAGCGAGCTGGAAAAATGCGCTGCAAACGGGGTTAGCCCGGTTGAAGTGAAAGTGGGTTATGACGGCATCGCTATCGCCAATTCCAAGAAAGGCGAACCGATGGATCTGAGCCGTAAGGACATTTTTATGGCACTGGCCAAAAACGTGCCGGTTGAGGAAGACGGTCAGTCCAAACTGATTCCCAATCCTTACAAACTGTGGAATGAAGTCAATGCTGATCTGCCATCGACCAGGATCGAAGTGCTGGGGCCGCCACCTACTTCCGGTACTCGTGATGCTTTCGTTGAACTGGTTATGGAAGCGGGCTGCTCTGACATTGAGTGGATCAAGGCCATGAAAAAAGATGACTTTAAGGAAGTGTGCCACACCATCCGTGAAGACGGTCATTTCATTGAGGCAGGTGAAAATGACAACCTGATCGTACAAAAGCTGGAAGCCAACCCCAAGGCTCTGGGAATCTTTGGCTTCAGCTTCCTGGATCAGAATGCTGACAAGGTACGGGGTGCGGCTATCGAAGGCAATCCCATCACCTTTGAAAGTATCGCTGATGGTTCTTATCCGGTTTCGCGCCCGCTGTACTTCTATGTAAAAAAGGAACATATTGGCACGGTAAAAGGCATTGAAGAGTTTGTCGGCGAGTTTACCAGTGAGGCTGCCTGGGGTGATGATGGCTATCTGGCGGATAAAGGCATGATCCCGATGCCCACTGAAGAACGTGAGCAATTCGGCAAAGCGGTCAAAAACATGACGGTTCTTGAGTCTTTGTAAACTTAAAGGATAACCACTGCTTATCAAATGAATACGACAACGATCCTGCTGGTTCTGGCAATACTGGCCACCTTTGGCTATTTTTTGGGTCGCAAACGGTCGTTGGCCGTTTCGGAGGGTAACAAGGGGGCTAACAGGCTCCATTCACTGCCGGGTTATTACGGTTATCTGGTGGCGATCTGGTGCCTGATCCCGGCGGTTATGATGCTGTTGTTGTGGAATGCCTTCAGCAACACCCTTATCACTCAAATCGTGATTTCCTCACTGCCTGCTGAAGTGCAGCAGGCCAGCGAGTCAGAAATCGGCCTGATGATGAATCGGGTCAAGACCATGGCAGCATCCGGTCAGATTGACCCGTCAGCCAGTCCGGAACAACAAACCGCCGCACAAAGCTACATGAATCTGCAATCTGTCAGTGCCATTGCGAAAAGTGTGCTGGTGCTTGCCCTGGCTCTGGGTGGTTTCTATATCGGGTGGCGCTATATCGCCCCCCATGTCCGGGCGCGTAATAAAGTCGAAACGGTGATCCGCTGGCTGATGATTCTTTGTGCATCTATCGCCATTCTCACCACACTCGGTATTGTGTTGTCGGTACTGTTTGAATCCATTCGTTTCTTCAATAAAGTACCTCCCACCGAATTTCTGTTTGGTACCAGCTGGAGTCCCCAGACGGCCCTACGGGCCGATCAGGTCGGTGGCTCAGGCAGCTTCGGTTCTATTCCACTGTTCGCCGGTACCTTGTTGATCTCCTGCATCGCCTTACTGGTGGCGGTGCCACTGGGACTGATGGCAGCGATTTACCTTTCCGAGTACGCTAGCCTGAAAGTACGCGCTTATGCCAAACCGGCACTGGAAATCCTCGCGGGTATACCGACTGTGGTTTACGGCTTCTTCGCAGTACTGACCGTCGCCCCTTTCATCCGTGGTTTCGGTGAGTCACTGGGCCTGTCGGTTGCCTCGGAAAGCGCACTGGCTGCCGGGTTGGTGATGGGCATTATGCTGATCCCGTTTATGTCTTCATTGTCTGACGATGTGATTAATGCCGTGCCGCAGGCCATGCGCGACGGCTCTTATGGTATGGGTGCCACGCAGTCTGAAACCATTAAACAGGTCATTATTCCGGCAGCTTTGCCCGGTATTGTCGGCGCTTTCCTGCTGGCTGCCTCGCGGGCGATTGGTGAAACCATGATTGTGGTGATGGCAGCCGGTTTGTCCGCCAATCTCACCGCCAACCCGCTGGAAGCTGTCACCACTGTAACCGTGCAGATTGTCACACTGCTGACCGGTGACCAGGAATTTGATAGTGCCAAGACACTGGCAGCATTTGCCCTGGGGCTGACACTGTTTGTCTTCACCCTGATCCTGAATGTCATTGCACTGCACATCGTTCGTCGATACCGTGAACAATACGACTAGGAAAATGCAGACATGAGCGCAACGACTGAAAAAGTAAAGGCTGGTCTGGCGAAACGTTATGCAAAAGAAAGGCGTTTTCGTCTGTTTGGTCTGGCCTCAATTATTATCAGTATCCTGATGCTGGCTATCTTGCTGGTAAGTATTTTCTCAACCGGCCTGCCTGCTTTTACGCAAACCTATATCCGCCTGACGGTGGATTTGCAGGCCGAGACGCTGGGTGTGGATAGCAGTGCCAGCCAGGAAGCTCTACGGGCAGCCAATTATGCAGGTGTCATAAAAAATACCCTGTATCAACGTTTTCCGGATGTCAAAGACCGCCGCCAGAAAAAAGTACTGCGGCAGCTGGTCAGTGGCAATGCCCAATACCGTCTGCAAGCCATGGTGATGGCTGATCCGTCACTGATCGGCAGTCAGCAGGCGGTCTGGTTCCTGGCGGATGACGACATTGACACCTATTTCAAGGGTAATATTGACCGAACCTTGCCGGAAGCAGATCGTCGCATTAAGGATTACCAGCTGAAGTGGCTGGATGATCTGGAAGCCAAGGGTGATGTGGATAAACGTTTCAACACCGTACTCTTCACCTCCGGTGATTCACGCGAACCGGAACAGGCCGGGATTCTGGGTGCCCTGTTAGGTTCCTTTTACACCATGATAGTCACCCTGTTATTGTCCTTCCCGATTGGGGTGGCGGCAGCGATTTATCTGGAAGAATTTGCCCCGAAGAATAACTGGCTTGTCGATTTTATTGAGGTCAACATTAACAACCTGGCGGCAGTGCCTTCGATTGTGTTTGGTCTGCTGGGGCTGGCGGTATTTATCCAGTTCTTTGGTGTACCGCGTTCGACACCGCTGGTCGGAGGGCTGGTATTATCACTGATGACCCTGCCAACAATTATTATCGCCAGTCGTGCCGCCCTGAAAGCGGTGCCGCCTTCCATCCGCGAAGCAGCACTGGGGATGGGCGCATCGCGGGTACAGACCGTGTTTCATCACACCCTGCCACTGGCGATGCCAGGCATCCTGACCGGAACCATTATCGGCATGGCACAGGCACTGGGTGAAACCGCACCATTGCTGATGATCGGGATGATCGCCTTTATTATTGACATCCCCGGTGGTATCACTGACCCGGCAACGGTGCTCCCGGTACAGATTTATCTGTGGTCTGACAGCCCGGAACGGGCTTTCACAGAGAAAACCTCGGCTGCCATCATTATTCTGTTGTTCTTCCTGATTTTAATGAACATCGTGGCCGTTTTGTTACGTAAAAGATTTGAGAGGCGTTGGTAAAATCAATGGTGAATACAACGACATTAACTCATGGCAATTTTGATATGACAACAAGTGATAGCACCGGCTCACCTATTCCCGAGCCTCAGTCTCAGGATGTAGATATCAAGGCGATTATTGAAGAACTGAAAGAAACCGGACAGGCGGCCGGTCAGCCCTTTCTGGATGACCCGAAAATCCGCAGTCGTGATGTCAACGTCTTTTACGATCAGACCAAACAGGCCATTTTTGATGCCAGTATCGACATCGGCAAAAATCAGGTTGTGGCGATGATCGGCCCGTCCGGCTGTGGTAAATCGACCTATCTGCGCTGCATTAACCGCATGAATGACACCATTCCAGGGGCCAGAGTTACCGGCCAGTTAATGCTGGATGGTGAGGATATCTATGCCAGGGAGCAGGACCCGGTATTATTGCGGGCCCGCGTGGGCATGGTCTTCCAGAAGCCGAATCCCTTCCCGAAATCAATCTATGACAATGTGGCTTACGGGCCGCGTCTGCACGGTCTGGCCAATAACCGTATCGAGCTGGATGAAATTGTCGAAACCAGCCTGACCAAGGCCGGTCTGTTCAATGAGGTTAAAGACCGTCTGAAATCACCCGGTACCGGCCTCTCCGGCGGACAACAGCAGCGCCTGTGTATTGCCCGTGCCATGGCGGTAAGTCCGGAAGTCATTCTGATGGATGAGCCGACGTCGGCACTGGATCCGATTGCCACGGCCACCATTGAGGAACTGATCAGTGAGCTCAGTGAATCATTTACGATCTGTATTGTCACGCACTCCATGCAGCAGGCCGCCCGTATTTCACACCGTACCGCGTATTTCCACATGGGTTATCTGGTGGAAGTGAATGATACCAATACGGTATTTACCAATCCTCAGCATCGCCTGACCGAAAACTACATTACCGGGCGCTTCGGCTAAACTGACTCAGGACAGCACAATGAACATGGAAATGGGCCAACATACCTCGCAACAATACAACCATGAACTTGAAGACGTGCGCAACCTTGCCATGCAAATGGGTGGTATTGTTGAAAAACAGCTGGCAAATGCACTGAAATCACTGATTGAAAGTAATATTGATCTGGCGGAAAAAGTCGCCATTTCAGACTACAAGGTCAACCGGCTGGAAGTCAGTATTGATGAACAGTGCGCACAGATTATTGCCCGCCGCCAGCCAACGGCCGGTGATCTGCGCATGCTGATTGCAATTATTAAGTCGGTAACCGATCTGGAACGAATTGGTGATGAGGCGGAAAAAATTGCCCGCTTTTCCGCCAAAACTACCACCATCGGCAATAAAAACCTGCACGTTTCACTGCGTCATCTGGGCAATTACGTCAAGGATATGTTACGTGACTCACTGGATGCAATGGCACGGATGGATGCGAAGAAGGCACTGGCGATCACACAGAGTGATGGCCGCATTGATAATGAGTTTGATTCGTTGTCCCGTGATCTGCTGACCCGGATGATGGAAGATCCACGCAATATCCAGGACAGCCTGAATGTGACATGGTGTGCGCGTTCACTGGAGCGTATCGGCGACCACTGCAAAAACATCTGTGAATATGTGGTGTATCTGGTGGAAGGTAAGGATATTCGTCATGTATCGCTGGATAAAGCTTCAGCGATTGCTCAGGCCCAAGGTGATTAAAGTCATCACGTCATTTTGAAGTGGGCAGCACTAATAGTGTAAATGCTGCCGGCCAGATTAAGACTTCCGGGTAGCAGCAAAGGCGGGTTAAACTACTTCAATGAAGAGAGTCAGTCTGTTTGTCGATGTGCAGAATATTTACTACACTACCCGCCATGCCTTTACCCGGAATTTTGACTATAATCGTTTCTGGGCCAGGGCTACCCGTAACCGTCAGGTGGTACATGCCTGTGCCTATGCGATTGATCGCGGTGACTCGAAACAGGCACAGTTCCAGAATATTCTCCGCGCCATCGGTTTCAAGGTGAAGCTGAAGCCTTTTATCCAGCGTAAGGATGGTTCAGCCAAGGGCGACTGGGATGTCGGCATTACGCTGGATGTGATGGAAGCTGCGGCGACAACCGATATTATTGTACTGGCCTCCGGGGATGGTGATTTTGCCATGTTGCTGGAGCGTGCCACACAGCGTTATGGGGTGGAAACAGAGGTGTATGGTGCGGAATTATTGACAGCCTCGTCATTGATCAAGGCTGCCACGCGCTACGTGCCGATTACTGAAGCACTGCTCCTATAAACTGATAAACCGGAACACTATTAAATTTCAGCACCATGGGTAAACTCATCCACAGCCATTTCCGGCCACCGTGGTGGCTGCGCTCACCGCACCTGCAAACCATCTGGCCCAGCCTGTTCCGCAAACGTGCTGTATTTACCCCGGAATGGCAGCGGGTCGAGCTGGAAGATGGTGACTTTATGGATCTGGCCTGGCACCGGCACAGCAATCCTGCTGCACCGCTGGTATTGATGATCCACGGTCTGGAAGGTTCACTGGAATCACATTATGCCGGTAATATGCTGGCTGCCCTGCGGGCCGGTGGTTTTAATGCAGTACTGTTGCATCTGCGGGGCCGGGGTCGGGAACCTAACCGCCTGCCACAGAGTTATCATTCCGGTGCCACGGATGATTTACGCTTAATACTGGCTCATCTGGCGGCACAGCAACAACTGCCCGCCGCCGTGATCGGGGTATCACTGGGCGGCAATCTGCTGCTGAAATACCTCGGTGAAGAAGGTGAAAACTGTCCGCTGCAAGCCGCAATAGCGATATCTGTACCCTTTCAGCTCAAAGCCTGTGCCAGGCAATTACAGACCGGCTTTGCCAGAATTTACGGACGTTACCTGTTGAACAGGTTGCGCCAGTCCTATCGTGACAAGTTCAGCCGTATGTCTTCACCGCTGGCAGTCAAGGTCGAGGACCTGAAAACCCTGTGGCAGTTTGATAACCGGGTCACTGCACCGCTGCATGGCTTCGCCGGTGCCGATGATTATTACCGGCAATGCAGCTGCCGCCAGTTTCTCGCTGATATTGCCATCCCGACCCTGATTATCCACGCGCAGGATGACCCGTTTATGACCCCGGCGATTATTCCACAGGAAAATGAAATGGCCGACAGCGTAACGCTGGAACTTACCCGCTATGGTGGCCACGCCGGGTTTATTGATTATCAGCAGGGCGGCCTGTATTACTGGCTGGAACCACGGGTGGTCAGCCACCTCAGGGATATTTTTCAGGTCAGGATGTTTACAAGCCTTCCCCGGAAGGATGTACCGTATATCGCCTGAATCGCTACATACATCACTTCTTTAGTGTTAGTTTACCGATTATTCCTCTTCAATGAACCTAATCTTGGGTGTAAAAAAAAGAGACTAAAATGCCATCAGAAGCAACGTTACACACCGAACAGCGGGATCAGGGAGAGCAGGAAAAACTAGAGCAGCTTGAGTGGGACAGGTTGCAACGGGAGGCACTGGCCGCACAACGCTACCGGCTGGAACAGGAAATCCGGCAGGCACGCAAGCAGGGTCTGTTATCCATGACCGGTGCCGGAAACACTGAAAATCACCGGTCAGATTCTTTTTTCGGTATCCGCTGGAATTATCACTGGTTGCTGGCGGGGATTGTCCTGCTGATGATTGGTGGAGTGATTGCTGGAATTTTGCATTATCCCTGATTCGCTGTGGCTCCACCAGGACAGTCTGAGGCCGCAGCACCCATCAGTTTATAAGAAAAATCTGAAATACTGGTTTTATATTGACTCATCGCAAGGCAAAACAGGTTATTATGCGTATGATTGAGCGCCTGACATAATACGATGACGATGAGGCCAGTATGAGTAATGTTCAGGTAATTCAGCCCAAGCACACCGTTCAGCCACGGTCAGTTAAAGGCCGTTTCCGTAGCCTGAAAACCGGTATCATGGTATTTGCTTACACCATGTTTTTTATCCTGCCCTGGATTCGCTGGACACGGGAGGTCGGGCCGGATCAGTCGATTTTGTTTGATATTGAAGCACGGCGTTATTATATCTTCGATCTGGTCATGCATGCCCAGGATGTGTTCTGGCTGACGGCGCTGTTATTTCTGGCGGCGGTATTACTGTTCTTTGTCACCTCCCTGCTCGGGCGGGTGTTCTGTGGTTATTTCTGTTTTCAGACCTTGTGGACAGATGCTTTCCGTTTTATTGAACGCCGGATTCAGGGGGATCGGGTGGCACGGCTGCGATTGCAGAAGCAGGCCTGGAACAGCGAAAAAATCATCAAGGTACTGGGTACACATGCGTTGTGGTTGCTGCTGGCGCTGTGGACCGGGCTGACTTTTGTTCTGTATTGGGGCGATGCCTATGAGCTGACCTACCAGTTTTTTACCGGTAGTGCGCCGGTGGCGGCCTATGTCACGGCTTTCCTGCTGATGACGACCACCTATCTGGCGGCGGGCTGGATCAAGGAATATGTCTGTATGCATATCTGTCCTTATTCACGTTTCCAGAGTGTAATGTTTGATCAGGACACCATGATTGTCTCCTATGATCCGAACCGTGGTGAAGGCACAGCGGGTCGGGCCAAACCGGTCAAGGAGCTACGCAAGCAGGCAGTGCGTCAGGAACAGGGGTATGGTGACTGTGTGGATTGTGGCCTGTGTGTACAGGTGTGTCCGACCGGTATCGACATCCGGAACGGGCTGCAGATTAACTGTATCCA
>PDRT01000047.1 GCA_002746895.1 Thiothrix nivea | reverse complement strand
ACAGCAGACGGTATCAGTCATTACCGCTTTGACGGTCAGCAGGATACGCTCGAATTAAGCTATCGGGGCAAGCTGGCTTCAACACCGGACTGTGCCTGGCTGCAGCAGGCCTGTGTATTATTGAATGAAGACGGGGTATTTCTGGATGGCAATAGCGTGTGGTATCCACAACTCAAGGGTGTCTTGCATCGCTTCAAGATGGACATACAATTACCCGAAGGCTGGGTGAGCCTGAGTCAGGGCCGCCAGACAGCTGACGGCTGGGAGGAACAACGACCACAACGAACCCTGTATCTGTTGGCCGGGCCATTTCATGTTTATCAATCCGAACCGGAAGCCGGACAGCCACAGGCCATGGTCTATCTGCAAAGTGATGATCCGGCACTGGCAGAACAGTATCTCAAGGCAACCCGGCGTTATATCGATGAGTATAGCCGTCTGCTGGGAGATTATCCGTATGCCAAATTCGCCACGGTGGAAAGTTTCTGGGAGACCGGCTGGGGCATGCCTTCGTTCACGTTACTGGGTTCGCGGGTGATCCGGCTGCCGTTTATTGTGCACAGCTCTTTCCCGCATGAGATTCTGCATAACTGGTGGGGTAACGGTGTTTATGTCGATAGCCGACAGGGTAACTGGAGTGAGGGGCTGACGGCGTATCTGGCGGATCATCGAAACAAGCAGCTGACCGGTGAAGGCGTGAATTATCGCCGTGACACCTTACAGAAATATGCCGCATTTACGACTGCCGAAGGTGATTTCCCACTCAGCAACTTCCGCAGTCGCCATGACAATACCACACAGGCGGTTGGTTATGGCAAGTCACTGATGCTGTTCCATATGTTACACAAACGATTGGGTGATGAGGCATTCTTTGCCGCACTGCGACAGTTTTATCAGTCCCGACAGTTTTCCTTTGCCAATTTCACTGCCCTGCAACAGGCGTTTGAGCAAAGCAGTGGTGAAGATTTATCAGTGTTTTTTACACAATGGCTGCATGAAACCGGGGCACCGCAACTGAAGATTGCCGGTCATCAATTACAGGCTGAAGCCGGTAAGGAACAGCAGTTGACCCTAAAATTGCAGCAAATACAGGATGGCAAACCATTTGTGCTGGATGTGCCACTGCGGGCCGAATTTAGCGACGGGACGATGCAGCAACAGACCTTGCACATGGAGCAGGCAGAACAGACTTATCAACTCATGTTTCATAAACCATTGCAACGCATCCGTATTGATCCGGCTTTTGATGTATTTCGCATACCGGATGCCCGTGAGATGCCGCCTGCGCTCAATGTGCTGTTTAACCGTCAACCAAAAACCTTTGTCCTGGCACGTCAGATGCCGGAGGGAATGAAGCTGGCCTGGGATAATTTTGTTGATACTTTTTCTGAGGGGCAGCGTAATATGCAGATGCAATATGATGATGAGACCTTGCCGGATACTAATGTGGTGGTGCTACTGGGCGGGGATAATGCCATGTTGTCCGGCCTGTTGAATCGGGCCAAACAGCCATTTAAGCTAACGGAAACAGCCTATATATTGAACCGCGTTAATTACACCTGTGGCCTGCACTCGCTGGCATTGACCTTACAGGCGGGGGAACAGCAGATTATTTTACCGGATGCTTCCACGGAACGGGGACTGAAGCGTCTGGCGCGGAAATTACCACATTATGGCAAGTACAGTTATGTACTGTTCAATAGTGCGACCGGCGAAAATGTTGCCAAAGGACAATGGGAGGTGGCAGACTCACCCCTGACTCTGAACTTTGAGACGGGTTTGAGCCTGCCTGATTGAATCGCAGCAGATTCGGGTGCTGATAGTTTCCACTGTGTCGCTGGATAATGTACCTAACGCCCAATTTGTATATCTTTCAGGGTGGTCAGTATTTCCTGCAACAGCTGGGAAATCAGATTGCCACCCGGACAGTTGCCGGAGGCTTTTTGTGTACCATCATTCTGCTGTGTTTGTGCCGGTTCGGCGGCCTTGGCTTCTTCCACCTGTTTCTGGGTGACATTACAGCCATCATGACCGGGGTTCTTACTACATACCGGTTCAAAATTTTGCGGACGGACGTTTTGCCTGTCGGATACACGTTCATTCTGTACCGGATTACTGCCGCTGACTTTCAGCGGTTTGTTCATGCCAAAATTACTGTCAATCATTGTTCTTTTCTCCACTTCTTATTTGATTTTCTATAGCTCCATAGCCTACAACATGTACTATAAAATGTGGGAACTGGCTGGATAAGGGCATTAATAAAGCTGGTAATTGGTACTGATCCTCTGAAGTAACATAATTAAGTGCAGCAAGTGAAAAATTTGTACGGGAGGCGGGCTGATCGTATTGTCTTGGCTTTCAAACAAAAGCAGGTCTGCTTATGCAGGGTGGACGTATAAGCACTAATTAATCATTATGGTGTTTGTACTCGAATATGATTACACACCATACTTCCTTCCCCTTTTTCCACACTGATGCGTTGTCCAGCCGTACTTAATCAGTCGAGTCAGTCGCTGGTGCCGTTGGCATATAGGTCATGTGACCATTAAAGATGGCCTGAATCTCCGCTGGAAAAGCAGTCATGGCGCCATCAATAAAACGGTGTGCGCCCTGGTTGCTTTTGATAATCAGCATCCTGGTAGGGCTGCCCACCAGTGGGCCCGAGCGTTTCTCAGATTTAATGTGCGTGTAGGCAATCGTGTTCAGTTTATCTGCAAGGTGATTGAATTGTTGCTGCGTAATGGTGCCGGTCTTTTCATTCAGTAACTGGTTATAACCGTCCTTCATTTCATAACGGGTACTCAAATCCTTGTTGACAGTGAGTGTTTTTGTACGATACAGGTTGGCGGCGATCGGAGGGCTGTTTTTAACAAAGGTGATGGTGTCAATGGTGTGTTGCCCGGTTTTGTTATCTTTGTTAACGATTGTGTCAGTGTTCTTACGGTCAGTCTGTTTTGTTTCAGTCATTGGTGCTGTCATTGATGTTGTGGCACATGAGACTAAAAATAAGGCAATCAAGGGTAAGGCCAGCAGATTCCGCATAAAAGTATTCTCCTGAAAGGGTCTGGGTTGCGTCTGAAGCACTGTCTAAGAAAACGACAGGCCAAGTCTATAATTTCACAAAGGTATTAACAAGAATGGCAAAAGACTCCTGTCTGATCACGGTTTTTTTACAGTTTAACAGATCTGATACATGACCATTTTTCGTACCCGAAATCAACTCGGAAACGCAAAAGAAACCCCTTCACGCACACCTGCCGACGGCCAGCGTTGTGTAATCGTCTTGCGACGGGTATAGAAACGTACAGAATCCGGGCCATACGCAGCCAGATCACCAAATAGTGAACGCTTCCAGCCGCCAAAGCTGTGATAAGCCACGGGTACTGGCAGCGGTACGTTCACTCCGACCATGCCCACCTGAATATTGTCCGTGAAATAACGGGCTGCTTCACCATCACGGGTGAAAATACAGGTGCCATTACCGTATTCGTGAGCATCAATCAGAGCCATCGCCTCCTGCATGGTTGCAACACGCATCACCTGTAACACCGGGCCAAAGATTTCGTGCTGGTAGGAATCCATATCAGCGGTTACGTGGTCGATCAATGTTGCGCCAATGTAGAAGCCGTTTTCATGGCCGTTTACCACAATATTACGCCCATCGACTACCACTGTGGCGCCATCCTTTTCCGCACTGGTGATGTGCCCCCTGACCGTTTCCTGATGTTGTTGGGTAATCACCGGGCCAAAGTCATTGCTGCTGTCGTGCCAGGGGCCGGTTTTCAGTGGCTTCATGGCCTCCTGTAACTTGCTCACCAGCGTATCGGCAACCTCATCGCCCACCGCAACGGCAACCGACAGTGCCATGCAACGTTCACCGGAAGAGCCGAAGGCAGCACCCAGCAGCTGGTTCACCGCATTATCTATATCCGCATCCGGCATCACAATAGCATGGTTTTTCGCGCCACCCAGTGCCTGACAGCGTTTGCCGTTGGCTGTGGCCGTCGAGTAGATGTATTCAGCAATCGGAGTGGAACCCACAAAACTCACCGCCTGTACCCGTTCGTCATGCAGCAGGGTATCTACCGCCTCCTTATCACCATTCACCACGTTCAGTACGCCTGGCGGCAAACCGGCCTCATGAGCCAGTTTTGCCACCAGCATGGTTGAACTGGAATCGCGCTCCGAAGGCTTCAGCACAAAGGTATTACCGCAGGCAATCGCTGACGGGTACATCCACAGCGGCACCATTACCGGAAAATTGAACGGGGTAATCCCGGCTACCACCCCCAGCGGCTGGTACTCACTCCAGGAATCAATACCGGGGCCGACGTTTTTACTGTGTTCCCCTTTCAGCAGTTCGGGTATATAACAGGCGTATTCCACATTCTCAATACCGCGCTGCAATTCCCCTCCCGCATCATGGGCAATCTTGCCGTGTTCCAGACCGACCAGCTGGTTGATGGTTTCTGCATGTTCTGCCAGCAGCTGTTTGAAGCGGAACATAATCTGCACCCGTTTGGCCGGCGGTGTATCACGCCAGGCCGGGAAAGCCGCTTCTGCTGCGGCAATGGCCTTTTCAACCGTGCTTTTGGATGCCAGAGCGACCTGTTTTTGTACTTCGCCGGTTGACGGATTGAAGACATCCTGAGTGCGGGCTGTATCGTTGCGTGCCTTGCCGTTAATTAAGTGTCCGATGGTTTCCATTATATATCTCGCTCACACAAAGGTTTGTTGGTTTACGTATCCAGGTATTTAACTGTTGCCCTGTTTTTCTGCAATCTGATTTGCATTTAAATTCTGTTTTTTCACATCATGCTATCGTGCTTCATGTTGCTGTGTTCCTTCTTGTCATGCTTCATTCCGTCTCCCATGCCTTTATTGATGTCCTTGACGACAAACTCGACTTCGACATCACCGGCTTTTTCAAAGGTCAGGGTCGCCTTGTGTTTGTCGCCCTCTATCATTTGCTCTTTCAGTTTAATGAACATGACATGATAACTACCGGGTTTGAGTTCAACCGTCTCACCGGGCGGAATTTCCAGGCCACCTTCCAGCTGGCGCATTTTCATTACACCGTCAATCATTGGCATTTCGTGGATTTCCACCACCTCGGAAAAATCAACCTCGCCACCGGTCAGGGTGTCGGCTTCTTTACCATTATTGGTGATTTTCATAAAACCACCCGCCACCGGCGCAGAGGGTGGGGTTGTACGGGTGTAGGGGCTGTCGATTACAAGATCGCCGTGTTTATATGCTTCAGCATGTATATGGGTGCTAAACAGGCTGGTGGTGACGAGTAAGGTTGCGAATAAGTATTTCATCGGGGATTCTCCAAATAAACCAGTATTAGAAACTTATTAATGAATGGGTGACAGGTCTCCGTTAAGTACGGTTGTGGATTTTATCATGAAACCAGGCAATTGGTCGTTAGCCTGACACTTTACGTTGACCGGTATGAATATTGCCGTGATCATGTACCCGTCTTACACTAACGTCATGAATGAGAAACAAACAGATTTAAGCAACGCACTTATCGACTGCCGTCCACAGGCTGTCTATCAACAGGGTCACATTCGTGGAGCCTGCTCACTCCCGGCTGCTGAGCTGTTTGCACGGATGCATGAGCTGCCCAGGCGCAGTCGGCCATTGACACTGTGTGGAACAGCGCAGGATCTGGCGGAAGCAGTGGTCTATTTAACCGACCGGGGGCATATTGTGGAGCAGCAGATTCTCTGGACAGAACCGTTGAAGCAACAACTGGCTGCATCCGGTGAGCTGGAAATCGGCAGTCAGTCCGCACAACTCTGGCAGCCTGCACCGTTATGGCAGCGTTTTGTCACAGAAGTGATGCCGACGCATGATATTCAGCCGGGCAGAGGGCTGGATGTGGCCTGTGGCGCCGGGCGCGATATGGTGTATCTGGCACAGCAGGGCTGGCAGATGACCGGCGTGGATCGTTCGGAGGATGCGCTACAACGGGTGAAGGTGCTGGCTGGGCATGGCGGGGTAGCGGTTGAGACGCTTCGCCGCGATCTGGAAAGCGGTGGTGATCCACTGAATATATTCGGGAATAACAGCTTTGCGCTGATTACCGTGGCACGTTATCTGCACCGGCCATTGTTTCCTTGCCTGAAGCGGTTGTTAAAACCCGGCGGGGTGATTCTGTATCAGACGTTTATGCGGGGTTGTGAGCGCAGCAAGATCGGTCGCCCGCGTAATCCGGCCTTTCTGTTACAACCGGGTGAACTGGCGGAGATTTTCAGTGAGTACAGCATCTTGCTGGATGAGATTGAAACACTGGACGATGGCCGCGAGGTATCGGCGTTTATTGCCCGGAGTGAAAGCAGTTATCGAATGGTGTAGAGTACGGCGCATTCTCAAGCTGGCACAGGAGCTGGCTGATAAGCGTTTTTTACCAGCAAAGGGAACGAAGATGGCTGAAGATACAACGTTTTATAAACGCGTTGATGCGTTTATTCATCTGGCTAATGAACAGGTACAGGGCGATGTTACGCCGGGTGATGTCAGTGCTTCAGCGATGTTTGCCGTGGCACGTTATAATGCTTATATCAGCGCGATTGATTTTGACTCTCTGGAAGCGTTTAAGGGGGAGCGGGATGAAATCATCAGGTATTTCACCGAAGAGTACCGCAATATGCTGATTGAGCACCTGGATGATTACACAGAGCATTTTGTGGAGTACACGCAAGCTGTTGGGTAACAAATATCCGGCCTGATTGCCGTGCCGACTACCTCCGCGTCCGTTTTGATACCGCTACGGGCTTGCTGTTAATCGGCTTTATTTCAGTAAGCCCAGCAATTCTGGGCTAGACTGGTGATTGTTGGTTTCAGGATAGGCGTCAGCCATAATAAGAGAGGTATCGTTTGGGCAATCAGTTCTCAGCAGAGGTGTGTCTGTGTGACAGGATGCGTTCTGCCTTTTTTGTTACCCAATGCCATGCCTCCCGGCAAGAGAATATAGGCATTGCCTTGTGTGGCTGGAATAAAAAAGAAATATTGCACAGCAGTGAGAATGCCGTCATTTTCCTGGCGGAAAATCATCAGGGGCGGCAGGCGGCAATAAAAATTTTTAAACTGGATGCTGCAACAATCTCTGAATATGCGCTGAACCATTTTTGTGCAGATGCCAGCAAGCTCATGGCACAACATGATGCCAGGGTGCTGGTTCAGTTGCTGGGTGCCGGTATCACGGCGGAAGGTAAAGTGTACCTGGTGATGGAGTATTTGCCGGGGATGACACTGAAAGAGCGGCTGTTCAATAGGCTGGACAACGACAAGGTGCAACAGCGGGTTTCCTGGTTCCGTAAAATTGTTCAGGCGCTGGTGATTCTTCATGAAGCCGATTTATTGCACCGGGATCTGAAATCTTCAAATATTCTGATGCGTGAAGATGATTCTCCGGCCCTGCTGGATCTGGGCATTGAAACGCATTTGTTGGTGGAAAGCGGCTTTCTGCGTGAGAATGAAATTTACGGTACACCTTTTTACATCAGTCCGGAGCGGATTATCGGTGAACCGGCGACGGTGCAGTCTGATCTGTATGCGCTGGGTATTTTATTTTACGAAATTCTCATGGGTGAAAAGCCAGTGCAGGGGCGGGATCTGGGCGAAATCCTTTATGGGCACCTGTTCAATCCGTTGCCACAATTGCCTGAAAAGTTTGCAGTCTATCAGCCTTTGTTAAGCAAGCTGTTGTTAAAGTCACCTGAAAGCAGGCTGAATTCCGCCCGTGAAGTGCTGGCAATGCTGGATGATACCCTATTAACAGACACAGTTAGTGTGGGTTAAGTGAATCTACGGGGCAGAAAAGCGATATCGAGGGTAAAAAATAAATGGTCTGCTGGCTTCGATCTTTCGTTTAATAACTAATCATAATAAAAAGACCATGGTACGTTTTCTGTTGTTGTTCCTTGTTGCTCAGGCCGTTCTGTTTGGTGTCGAAATATTACAGCCGGTACAGCAGGCCGTTATTTTGCCGTGGACGGCGATGCTGGCTGATTTTAGCGGCTGGTTGATCTCGTTCTTTGATGAAAACGTTCAGACTTATGGCAAAGTTATCCGCAGTCAGGCTAATCATTTTGCGGTGTCCATTGAGCCGGGTTGTAACGGTGTCGAGGCAATGATTGTGCTGCTGGCCGCTATTCTGGCGTTTCCGGCTCCCTGGTTTTATAAACTGAAAGGTTTGTTCTGGGGGTTTATGGCTATTCAGGGCATGAATCTGTTGCGCATTATCAGCCTGTTTTATCTCGGACAGTGGAGTAAGGAATTGTTCGACTGGGCGCATCTGTATATCTGGCAGGCACTGATTATGCTGGATGCGCTGGTGGTGTTTCTGATCTGGATTCGTTACTTGCCGGCAAATGATCATGATGCCGGTTCACCATCGGAAAGGATAGCGGCAGGAGCTACCGTATGAGTTTGACTGCCCGTCCTTTGCATCATTTTATGCTGGGTGTGTTAATTTTTTTTCCATTGACATTCTTTGTTTGGTATCTGACCGCCCGTTTTCATCTGGCACCGGTGGTAGTGTTGACCGAAAAGATTCTTCATTTTGTGGTGCCGGATGCGCTGATGTGGTTGCGGCTGGATGATTTTACACTGGTAGTGGCTTCCAATTTCGGCCCGGATGCGGGTGGTCATATTGTTTCTCCGCCACAAAACGATGATTTACTCGGTTTTCATCTTAATCCACTGATTTATGGCTATAGTCTGCCGTTATTAATGGCTTTAACGCTGGCGACACCGGGCGGAGACAAGTGGCTGAATCTGGTTTGGGGCATGTTGCTGATTTTGCCCACGGAACTGTTCAGTATGGTGTTCAGTGTGCTGAAAGTGCTGACCTTTGATGTCGGAGTGGCCTTTCAGTTGCAGCAGGCGATTACGCCAGTGGGGGCGGATATGATTGCGCTGGGTTACCAGATGGGGACATTGGTGCTGCCGATGATTGCACCGTTGCTAATCTGGATATTGCTGCATCGTCGGTTTATTTTGCAGCTGGCTCCGCAGCTGGATCAGGTGTTTGCACATTAAGTCAGACATTTCCGGGGAATATGAGCGTTATAAACCGATGTTTTGGAATGTAATAATCCGCTGATTTGTCTATTATCATGGTCGAAGCAAGAGCTGGTTCAAACAGTATATGCGCGGATCACCTTGTGTCAGCTGACTGAGATCGTGTTGCAGGCAGATTATCCCTGACCGGGTGCAGTGTTATCCTGTGTCAGGTAGAGTGTCCCCCGGAGTGTTTTTGATAAGTTGTCAGGCCGCAATGTTCTGGCAGTGGTGGATAGAAGTAAAATGACTGAATGGATTTTAAATCGTGCGGCAGATATTTTGCTGGCGTTATTAGTGATGGCTATTGCGCTATGGTGTCTGTTGACTCAGCCAGTACTGTCTTTTGGCGGAGAAGCACCGCAGTTGGGGCTGGGGCCTGCATTGCTGGATGATCGGGTGCAGGCGATTGCATCAATCGCTGAAACACAGGTAGACAAGCAGTCGCGTTTTGATGCCACCGCAGCGTATATAATACAACAGCTGGAAGTGGCCGGTAATGTGCAGCAGGCAGAACGCGGAAACAATCTGCGCATTATTAATGTGCAACTGGGTGATCCGCAGCAGCGCCGCTTTATTATAGGTCTGCACTATGTGATCACAGAGCGGCAAATCCCGGAGATTGTACGCGCTGCGGTGAGTTTTCTGGAGCTGGTGAACTTGCTGTCCGTGCAGGAGCAGCTGGGTCTGCAGCTGGATCTGACCATTTTTCTACATAAGGAGGAAAGTCGCGAGGCCCTGATGCAGGGGCTGGCGGATGCCAGCTTTTATCACGTTGATCAGCTGGCACAAAAGCAGCGTTCTGATGATTTCGGTTTATTGTTTACACCCGGTTTGCGCATCCCGGATGCTGCCTATACGACGGAACAGTGGGATTATTACCATCTGTTGTTGCCATCCGCCCGTGCCGATCTCAGTTTGTTCGGGCGGTTACGGGATGTCTGGCAACTGAGAGCCTTAAAGAAAAGGTTGAGCGGGCAGGGTATGGGTTCAGTCAATTCTCTCAGTATACCGGTAAACTTTCCGGGGATGGCTGAATCCCCCTTAAAGTTTTACTGGGATCGTGATTTATCGGTGTTATTGGCACGATCAAATATTCTGGCCACAAATAATGATTATGAGTCATATATAAATTTTATTTCTGCATTATTTGGTTTTATTAAAAAGGGTGAATAATTCGCTCGTATCTGGTATCAGATATTGTTGGTTGTCTGATGGCTGATTATTTTGAGATTTTGTGATCGTTTTCTGCTATAAACCGATTCAGCCGATCGGGCAATCGCTGTCCTGCTTGCACATTGACATTGTGGCAACAGGAGGGAGGAAAGTCCGGGCTCCACAGGGTAGGACGCCAGGTAACGCCTGGGCAGTGTAAGCTGACGGAAAGTGCCACAGAAAAGAGACCGCCTGATTATTTTCAGGTAAGGGTGAAAAGGTGCGGTAAGAGCGCACCGCGCAGCCGGTAACGGTTGTGGCAGGGTAAACCCCGTCCGGAGCAAGACCAAATAGGAATGCGATGGTGTGACCCGCACTGCATTCGGGTAGGTTGCTAAAGGCATGTGGTGACACATGCTGTAGATGAATGATTGTCCACGACAGAACCCGGCTTACAGATCGGCTGCTTTTCCTGTTTTTATCACCGTTTTGTTTATCTTTATACTGTCCTGACTTAAAGCATTTTTTTAGGAGAATGCTTTAACTTTCTGTTTTTCTTTTATTTATAAGATTTTTTTGTTAGAAATCCCCTGATTTTTTATCGGTAAATTGTTGCTGTTTAAAGCGTTTTTCCCTGCTTTTATTTGACAGTGTGGGGAAGACTTTCTATTATCGCTTTATTAGTGGGAAAAAGTGGTGGAAAGTGGTTTATTTTGTCTTTTTGTGGTTTGAAAAGGTAAGTTTGCCCTGATTTAAAAAATGTTTCGTGGCATATCGAATATTTCAATTGATGTGAAAGGTCGGCTGTCCATGCCGGCGAAGTATCGTGATGCCATTCTGGAAAATAATGATGGGCAAATAGTAATCACTGTTGATCACATGGATAAGTGTTTGCTGGTCTACCCGATGGATCAGTGGGAGAAGGTCGAACGCACCCTGATGGAGCTGCCGAATATGAATCGCCGGGTGCGTAATATGCAGCGTTTGATTCTGGGGCATGCTGCCGAGCTTGATCTGGATGGGCAGGGGCGGGTTTTATTACCCGCACCGCTTCGGGAATATGCCGGTTTGGGCAAAAAGGCGGTGTTGGTGGGTCAGGCAACAAAATTTGAATTATGGGATGCAGAAACCTGGACATCAGCAAGGGATAGCTGGTTAGAGGAGGCGCAGGCGGATGATGAATCCAATGCCATTCTTGACCAGATTTCCATGTAATGAATGCCGAACCAAACTATGAGCATGAAACAGTGCTCCTTGCTGAAGCTGTTGCCGCGCTTGAAATAAAACCGGCGGGTGTTTATGTGGATGGCACCTACGGGCGGGGTGGACATTCCGGGCGGATTTTGTCACAGCTGGGTGAAAACGGGCGGTTGATTGTGATCGACAAGGATCCGGAAGCCATTGCTGATGCCCGAAAAAAGTATGGTTCGGATAATCGGGTGACCGTGTGGCAGGGATCATTTAAGGATTTTCCGGAGGCAGTTGCGGCTGCCGGGGAAATCAGAGGCATTGATGGCCTGTTGCTGGATCTGGGTGTTTCATCGCCTCAGTTGGATGATGCACAGCGCGGTTTCAGTTTTATGCGTGATGGCAGGCTGGATATGCGCATGGATCCCGAAACCGGTGAGAGTGCGGCGCAGTGGTTGCAGCGCAGCACCGAGAAAGAAATAGCAGATGTGCTATGGCGATACGGTGAGGAGCGCTTCTCCAGACGAATTGCCCGTGCCATCAAGCAAAAATGTGCGGAAAGGCCATTGGAAACGACACTGGAGCTTGCGGAGCTGATTGCTGCAGTTGTCCCCAATCCGCGTGGGCAGGGAAAACATCCTGCGACACGCAGTTTCCAGGCAATCCGCATCAAAATAAATCAGGAACTGGAAGATGTTGAAGAGTGTTTGCAACGTGCAGTTGACTTCCTTTTGCCAAATGGGCGTTTGGTTGTGATTAGTTTTCATTCTCTTGAGGATCGGGTGGTTAAGCATTTTATGCGTGACGTTTCCCGTGCACCCCGTTTGCCCAAAGGATTGCCCGTTCCTGATACTGATATTCAGGCGCGTATGTATTTGATTGGCAAGGCGATAAAAGCAACGGCGGATGAAGTCGCACGCAATACCCGTTCGCGCAGTGCCACTATGCGGGTGGCGGCAAGGAATATGGTGGTTGTCTGACATGAGTCACTGGCGTCTTGGCGGAATCATTGCGCTGTATGTGTTAGTGGTCACGCTGGCTGTGATGGTGGTTGTGAACCGGCATCATGCGCGTCAGTTATTTGTTGATTATCAGCGGCTGGAAAGAGAGCGGGATGAATTAAACGCCAGCTGGAGTCGCCTGACCCTGGAACGCAGTACGCGTTTAAACCAGGTTTATGTCGAGCGTCAAGCCAAACGTGAATTAGGTATGCAGAAACCGGCCCCCGAAAAAATCAGGATTATCAGAGAATGAGTCGCCGTAAAACCGTATCACCTCTTTTTCAGGGAAGACGTCTTTTCCTGATGTTGGCACTGATCCTTGTGATTGGTGCGCTGATTTTGCGTGCTGTCTGGCTGGAGGTTTATCAGCAGGAAATGTTACAGACCAAAGCTGATCAGCGTCAGACGCGTGTGATAACAGTACCGGCATATCGCGGCATAATTACTGACCGTAATGGTGAGCCGGTGGCCGTGAGTTCTCCGGTTGAGTCATTATGGTGTAATCCGAAAAAGTTATTAACCACTTATAAAGCGTTGCGTGATGATTACGACGTAGCGCAAATACAGGCGGCAGGCACCGATGATGAACGTGCCGCCGTAAAGGCCCAGGTTGCGGGCGTGCGGTTTGCCCGGCTGGATGAGGGCCTGAGTCAGATTGAAGCCGTACTGGATCTGGAAGCGGGTGAGCTGTTGGACAGGCTTGAAAAGGCCGGAGACAAGCAGTTTTTTTATCTGGGGCGACATCTACCCCCCGAACTGGCAGACAGTATTCTGGAACTGGAATTGCCCGGTGTGGCCAGTACTGCGGAGTACCGGCGTTTTTACCCGTTAGCGGAAACTGCCGGTCATGTGGTGGGCATGACGGATATTGATGGTGTTGGTCTGGAAGGGGTCGAAAAGGCAATAAATGACCATCTGGCCGGGCATAATGGTAAAAAACGTGTGGTACTGGATGGTCGCCGCCGGGTGGTCGAGAATATTGAAAGCATTGAAGATATGGTGCCGGGGCAGCCTGCACAGTTAAGTATTGATCAGCGTATTCAGTACATGGCCTATAAGGCACTGAAAACCCAGGTGTATAAGCTGAAAGCCCAGGCCGGGTCGCTGGTGGTGCTGGATGCACGCAGTGGCGAAATTCTGGCGATGGCGAATCTGCCATCATTTAACCCCAATAACCGCAAGCGCCTGGAGGCTTATCGTTATCGTAACCGGGCAGTGACCGACAAGTTTGAACCGGGTTCCACACTCAAGCCATTGACCATTGCGGCGGCACTGGAGGCCAGAGTGATCGGTGCAAATGTGGAAATTGATACCGCGCCGGGATACCTGAGTTTCGGCAAATATACCATTCGTGATCCCGGCAATTATGGTGCAATGACGCTGGACAAGCTGCTGGCGAAGTCGAGTAATGTTGGGGCCAGCCGCATTGCACTGCTGATGAATCCCCGCGATCACTGGATGTTTTTAAACCGGGTGGGGTTCGGCAAGGTGCCGGATGCCGGTTTGTCCGGAGAAACCAGTGGTGAGCTGGGCAATTACAGTGACTGGGGTGAAGTCGATCGTGCCTCCAGAGGTTATGGCTATGGGCTGTCCGCCAGCTTGTTGCAGCTGACCCATGCCTATGCACCATTTGCCGCCGAGGGTAAGCTGATGCCGGTGACCATTTACAAGCGTCATGAGCCGGTACCCGCACAGCAGGTAATGCAGCCGGAAACCGCCCAGGCGGTTCTGCACATGATGGAGTCAGTGGTGCAGTTAAATGGTACTGGTAAACGGGCAAGGGTCGATGGCTACCGGGTCGCCGGCAAGACCGGAACTGCTTATAAATACATCAATGGCAAGTACCGTAAGGACAAGTATCTAACCAGTTTTATCGGTATTGCCCCTGCCAGTCGCCCACGCCTGGTGGTGGCTGTGCAGATTGATGAGCCAAAATCAGATGGTAGTGGTGGTCGTGCCGCCGCGCCGGTGTTTTCCAAAGTGATGTCCGAGTCACTGCGCTTGCTGGATATTCCGCCGGACAATCTGCCGGATATGCAACAGGCAGAAACAGCTATGGCAAACGGTGGTTCGACATGATCAGGCTCGACCATCTTTTACAACAGGATTTGCCGGATACCGTCGCAGCACTGCAGGTATCCGGTTTGGCACTGGATAACCGTCAGATTAAGCCGGGAATGGTTTTTATCGCCCTGCAGGGCACACAGCAGCATGGCATACGGTTTGCCCAGGCTGCTGAGCAGGTGGGTGCTGTTGCCGTATTGTACGAACCGCAAGGTGTTGGCCCGGCTGAATTGTCGGCACTGACCGTTCCGGCTATCGCCGTTCCCGGTCTGTCAGGCTTGCTGGGTGGCATAGCCGATCATTTTTACCAACAGCCATCGCAATCGTTATTTATTACCGGTGTGACCGGAACCGATGGCAAGACCTCAGTCACCCATTTTGTTGCCGAAGCATTCAATGCGTTGGGGCAGCAGGCTGCGGTACTCGGCACCATTGGCTCCGGCAGTCCGGGGGCGCTGGAAACCAGCACTCATACGACCCCCGATGCGATTCAGGTACATGGTCGTCTGCGTGAACTGGCTGAGCTGGGTTTTGACAGTGTAGCGATGGAAGTGTCGTCTCATGCGCTGGATCAGCAGCGGGTGAATGCCGTCCGGTTTGATGTCGCTGTGCTGACCAATCTGACCCGTGATCACCTGGACTATCATGGCTCAGTGGCAGCTTATGCAGCAGCAAAGCGGCAGCTGTTTCACCGGGACGATCTGGGTTACGCCGTACTGAATCTGGATGATGAATTTGGCCGGTCGCTGGCAACAGAACTGCAAGATAACACCTGTCAGGTAGTTGGCTATGGTATCGGTGAGGCGGCTGATTATCCAGAAAAAACCGTGGTCGCCAGTGAGCTGGATTTCAGTCATCAGGGTATTACAGCGCACATTACTTCGCCCTGGGGGGAGGGTGAGTTAAAAGCCGGGGTGCTGGGGCGCTTCAACCTGGAAAATTTGTTGGCGGCTCTGACTGTTTTGCTGGTACGGGGCGTTGGGCTTGCTGCTGCATTGAGCGCTATCGGAAAGGTTCAAACCGTACCGGGGCGTATGGAGCGGGTGTATGCCGGTGGTCAACAGGATGATGTGCTGGTCGTTGTGGATTATGCGCACACGCCGGGTGCTTTACACTCCGTATTACAGGCGTTGCAGGTACATACAACAAAACGCCTGATTTGTGTTTTTGGCTGTGGGGGTGATCGCGATGCCGGAAAGCGGCCCTTAATGGCTGCTGCGGCAGAGCAACGGGCGGATGTGGTAATCGTCACTGACGATAATCCACGTGCGGAGTCGCCTGCACAGATTTTTGCCGATATTCGTAACGGATTTGAGCAGCCCGAACGCGTCACCTTTGAGCATGACCGTGCGCTGGCGATTCGTAATGCCATTCGCTCGGCGCAAAGTGGCGATGTTGTACTGATTGCCGGTAAGGGGCATGAAACGGTGCAGCTCGTAGCACAGCAAACCCTTGCTTTTGATGACCGGGAACAGGCGTTGATGGCGTTGCAGGAGGGTGCCGCATGACCTGGCTGACACTGTTTGAACTGGCTGATCTGTGTGGCGGCAGTCTGTACGGTATTGATCAGCAGCAAGCTGCTCAGTTGCAGATTGAGCGTGTCGAACGGGATTCACGCAAGGTAACGGCTGGTGATCTGTTTCCGGCCTTACAGGGTGAGCATTTTGATGCCCATACATTTGTGCCACAGGTGGTTGGCCGGGCCAGTGCAGTGTTAGTCGCTTATCCGGTGGAGGCAGCGATTCCGCAGGTGGTGGTGAGTAATGTGCGGGCTGCGATGGGGCAGTTGGCGGCGGCGTGGCGTAACTGCTTCAGCCAGCCGGTCATTGCACTGACTGGCAGTAATGGTAAAACCACCCTGAAGGAAATGATTACCGCCATTCTGTCGGAGTGTGGGGCTACCCATGCCACCCGGGGTAATCTGAATAATGACATTGGTGTGCCGCTGACCTTGTATGAATTACGTCCTGATCAACATAAGTACGCAGTCATTGAAATGGGGGCAAACCATTTCGGTGAAATTGACTACCTGACTAATATTGTCAGGCCGGATGTGGCGGTGCTGAATAATGCCGGTGCAGCACACCTGGAGGGTTTTGGCAGCATTGCCGGTGTCGCCCGTGCCAAGGGCGAGATTTTCTCCGGTTTAAGTGCTGACGGGGTGGCGATTATCAATGCCGATGATGACTATGCCGAGTACTGGCGTGAGCTGAATACACAACGCAAGGTTATCACGTTTGGTTTCGGTGAGGCTGCCGGGGTACGAGGTGTCTGGCCGGGCGATGGCTCCTTGCAAATCCATTATGACGGGCAGGACTTTGCCGTTATTCTGCCTCTGTTGGGACAGCACAATGCCATGAATGCGCTGGCGGCCAGTGCAGTCGCTTTGGCGCTGGGTATTAGCCCGGATGCGATTAAACGTGGGCTGGAAAAGTTGCAGCCGGTGCCGGGGCGTTTGTGCCCGTTGCGCGGGGCTGGTGGGGAACTGATTATTGATGATACCTACAATGCCAATCCGGCATCAGCACTGGCCGCATTACAGGTATTGGCACAACAACCCGGAAAAAAACTGCTGGTACTGGGTGACATGGGCGAGTTAGGGATAGATGGCCTGGAAATGCATGCCTGGGTTGGCAGGGAAGCAGCACAGTTGGGCATTGATGCTGTTTACGGAGTCGGGGAGCTGAGCATGGCGGCCTGTGATGCTTTTGGTGCGGGGGCGGTGGCCTGTCGTGATATGGATGAGCTGCTGGGGGCATTGAATACGTTGCAGCTGAATGAACACAACAGTGTGCTGGTTAAAGGTTCCCGCAGTGCGCGTATGGAACGGGTGGTGCAGGCATTAAGCGGTGCTGCCGGTCAGCAGCAGGAGGGCAGTTCATGCTAGTCCTGCTGTTTGATTTTCTCAGTCAGTTTTACAGTGGCTTTAATGTATTCCAGTACCTGACCCTGCGTGCCATTCTGGGGGTTTTGACCGCACTGATGATCGCGCTCTGGTTCGGGCCGGGGATGATTCGCATGCTGACGCAGCTGAAAATCGGTCAATACATCCGCGAAGAAGGGCCGCAAACCCACAAGGTGAAGGCCGGAACACCGACGATGGGCGGGGTGTTGATCCTGTTGGCAATTGTTGTCTCGACATTATTGTGGGCGGATCTGACCAATCATTATTCCTGGGTGGTGCTGGGTGTTACCGCCGGTTTTGGTCTGGTGGGAGGGCTGGATGATTATCTGAAGCTGAAACGGCAACAGAATCTGGGCCTGACGGCGCGACAGAAATACATCGGTTTAAGTCTGGTGGGCCTTGTCGCTGCGATTTATCTGTTCTGGACTGCGCCGTCGGCGACCGAAACTACACTGTATTTGCCGGTGATTAAAGAAGCACATTTCGATCTGGGCTGGTTATTCATCCCTTGGGTCTATCTGGTGATTGTTGGAGCCGGTAATGCGGTGAATCTGACTGATGGTCTGGATGGCCTGGCCATTATGCCGACGATTCTGGTTGCCGGTGGTCTGGGGGTATTTGCCTATGTCAGCGGTCATGCGGTGATTGCGGATTATCTGAGTGTACCGAAAGTGTCCGGTGCCGGTGAGGTAATCGTTTTTTGTGGCGCTATTTTCGGTGCTGGTCTGGGCTTTCTCTGGTTTAACACTTATCCGGCACAGGTGTTTATGGGTGATGTCGGAGCGTTGGCATTGGGCGCAGCACTCGGCATTGTTGCCGTGGTGGTGCGGCAGGAAATTGTCCTGGCGATTATGGGCGGGGTGTTTGTGCTGGAGACCCTGTCGGTTATTTTGCAGGTCGGTTATTTCAAGGCTACTGGTGGCAAGCGTATTTTCCACATGGCCCCATTGCATCACCACTATGAAAAGAAAGGCTGGCCGGAGCCAAAGGTCATTGTACGTTTCTGGATCATTACCGTGGTGCTGGTGATGGTTGGTTTGGCAACCTTGAAGGTACGATAAGACATATGATAGCTGTCACTCACCATAAGGAAGTGCTGATTGTCGGTCTGGGGCCGACCGGGCTTTCTGTGGCCAGGCACCTGGGGCGGAAGGGCATCGCTTTTGCTGTGACCGACAGCCGTGAGCAGCCACCGGGGATGGCAGCCTTGCAGCGTGAATTTCCCGAAGTGCCCTGTGATTTCGGCGGCTTTAATGATGCTTTTTTTGCACCGGCGAAGTGTTTGGTGGTGAGTCCGGGAGTCGCTGTCAGCACGCCGCAGATTAAGGCTGCGCAACAGAGGGGTGCAGAAATTGTCGGTGATGTCGAGCTGTTTGTCCGCGAAGCACAAGCGCCGGTGGTTGCGATTACCGGCTCCAATGGTAAAAGTAGCGTCACCAAACTGTTTGAATTAATGGTGCATGAAGCCGGGTTGCGCTGCTATGCGATTGGTAATATCGGTCGTTTCGTGATGGATACGCTGACAGAACCGGTACCGGATTGGTATGTCATGGAGTTATCCAGTTTTCAGCTGGAAACCACGCACTCACTAAAGACCGTGTCTGCGGTGGTGCTGAATGTCAGTGAGGATCACCTTGATCGTTATGACAGTCTTGCGGACTATGCGGCTGCTAAGGCCAGGATTTATCAGCAGTGTGAAAATCCGGTCTTCAACCGTGATGATGCGATGGTGATGCAAATGGCGGATCAGCTGGCATCTTCTGCCGCAGGTCTAACAGCCACAGCAGCCACCTTTGGTTCGGGTGAACCGGCTGAAGGTGAGTTTGGCGTTCTGGAGCAGGGCAGCCAGCGGTATCTGGCCAAAGGGGGGCATGTGCTGATGCCGGTTAGTGAAATACGTCTGCCCGGTGAACACAACATCACAAACGCTCTGGCGGCACTGGCACTGGGTGAAGCTGCCGGTTTGCCTGAAACCGCAATGTTGACAGCGATTCGTAAATTTTCCGGCTTGCCGCATCGCACAGAGTGGGTGCGCAACCTCAATGGCGTAGACTGGTTTAATGATTCCAAGGCGACCAATGTGGGTGCAACGGTGGCGGCATTACAGGGATTTGCGGGGAAGGCGGTGTTGATTGCCGGTGGTCAGGGTAAAGGCGCTGATTTTTCGCCACTTACCAAAGTGATTGCCGATTATGTCCGTGCGGTGGTGCTGATTGGTGAGGATGCGGAACGGATGGCCGCCATTATGCCGGAGGGGATTCCATTGACTCATGCCGACTCAATGGCTGCTGCGGTTCAGGCGGCTGCTGCGTGGGCACAGCCCGGTGATAGTGTACTGTTATCACCGGCGTGTGCCAGCTTTGACATGTTTGCTAATTATATGCAGCGGGGCGATGTATTTGCCGCCGCCGTCAGGAGTTTGCCAGCATGACGTGGTTTGATCGTTTAGAAGGTATTGACTGGTCGCGTTACATTGACCGTGACTTGTTGCTGGCGTTAATGGCCTTGCTGGGGATCGGTATTGTGATGCTGGCTTCTGCCTCATTGTGGGTGGCGGATCGCCAGTATGGTAATGCCTTTTATTATTTGTATCGGCAGCTGATTTTTATTGCACTGGGGGCAGTACTGGCGGTAGCGATTTATCAGATCCGGCTGAATTTCTGGCAAAGTCTGGGTGTCAAGTTACTGCCAATTGTGTTGTTGTTATTAGGTCTGGTGCTGATTCCGGGCATAGGGACTGAGGTTAAGGGCGCACGTCGCTGGTTGAGTCTTGGGCCTTTTTCCATTCAGGTTTCTGAAGTCGTAAAGCTGATTATGGTTCTGTATCTGGCGGGCTATCTGGTACGACACGGCAAGAAACTGTCGACTTCGCCTTCTTACCGGCCACTATTGATTCCGCTGCTGGTGCTTGGTCTGACGGGTGGTTTATTGCTGCTGGAGCCGGATTTTGGCTCCACGGTGATTATTATTACCGTGGGTCTGGCCATGTTGTTTCTGGGCGGTGTGCCGATGAAGCGCCTCGGGTTGTTATTTGCCGGTGCGGTAGCGGTGATGATTCCACTGGCGATGATGGGGTATCGCGGGGCGCGGATTGAAGCCTACCTGAATCCCTGGGCTTATGAGACCGGCAAGGGGTATCAAATGGTGCATGCGCTGATGTCCATTGGTGATGGTGGCTGGTTTGGTAATGGGCTGGGAGCCGGGGTGCAGAAACTGTTTTATCTGCCGGAAGCGCATAACGACTTTATTTTTGCGGTATTGGCTGAAGAGTTCGGTTTTGTGGGTATGCTGGTGGTGCTGGCCCTGTTCGGCTGGCTGGTTTACCGTGCTTTTGCCATTGGCTTTCAGGCGGATAAACAGGGGCAGCACTTTGGTGCTTATGTCGCTTATGGCATTGGCTTCTGGTTAGGTTTTCAGGTCATTCTGCATGTCGGGGTTAATCTGGCGCTTTTGCCACCGAAAGGACTGACCTTGCCACTGGTGAGTTATGGAGGCAGTAGCCTGTTGATGACGCTGGTGGCAATGGCTCTCCTGATGCGGGTGTACCGTGATACCCGGCTGAGTATTTTCGGCTCGTCCCGTGCCGTAAAGCGTCGAAAGTCCGGTATCAACGTTAAGCGGAGGACGGCCAATGCCAGCTAGATGTCCGATTCTGATTACCGCAGGCGGTACCGGTGGTCATGTTTATCCGGGGCTGGCGGTGGCGTGTGCCCTGAAGGCGCAAGGCATTCCGGTGATGTGGATGGGGACGCGTGCCGGGCTGGAAGCCAGAGTGGTTCCCGAGGCGGGTATTGAAATGGTTTGGCTGACGGTAACCGGTTTGCGTGGCAAGGGCTGGAAAACGCGGTTACTGGCCCCGTTCAAGTTGCTGGTGGCCTTGTTCCAGTCCGTTCGAATCATGCTGAAATACAAACCGGCGGCGGTGTTGGGTATGGGTGGTTTTGTCGCCGGGCCGGGTGGTCTGGTGGCGGCATTGCTGGGCAAGCCGGTGGTGATTCACGAACAGAATGCAGTACCTGGTCTGACGAATAAATGGCTGTCAACAGTCAGTCAGCGGGTTTTGGAAGGTTTTCCGGGGACTTTTGTCGCCAGTGAAAAGGTAGTGGCAACCGGTAATCCGGTACGCACGGATATTGCGGATTTACCGTCACCGGTGGAGCGTTTGGCTGGCCGTGATGATGAGAAAATTCATCTGCTGGTGATCGGTGGTAGTCTGGGAGCCGCCGCATTGAACGAAAAGGTGCCACAGGCGCTGGCAATGTTGCCGCAGGCTCAGCGGCCACGGGTGCGTCATCAGGCCGGTGCGCGGAATATTACCGAGGCGAAAGAACATTACAAACAATCAGCCGTCACGGCTGAGGTGACCGATTTCATAACGGACATGGCTGAGGCCTATGGATGGGCCGACTTGATTATCTGTCGCTCCGGAGCCTTGACGGTTGCCGAGGTAGCAGCCGCAGGTCTGGCAGCGATATTAATTCCTTATCCTTATGCGGTGGATGATCATCAGACCGCCAATGGCGTCTATCTGGCAGATAACGGTGCGGCACTGCTGGTACAGCAGCGTGATCTGAGTGCAGAAAAGCTGGCCGCCATGTTACAGGCGTTGTGTGCTGACCGTTCCCGCCTGATGGAGATGGGGGTGGCCGCCCGCAAACTGGCAAAGCCCTATGCAACACTGCAGGTGGCGGCGATTTGTGCTGCCTATGCGGGATACGATTTTAACGAGGAACAAAAATAATTATGAAAGCAGGAAACGATCATCTGGCCCGCAAACGCATTAATCAGGTGCATTTTATCGGCATCGGGGGTGCCGGTATGGGGGGGATTGCCGAAGTGGTGGCGCACCTTGGCTATACGGTGACCGGTTCTGATCTTGCGGAAAATGCCATGACCCGCCGTTTGCAGGAACAGGGTGTCACCGTATTCAAGGGGCATGTGGCCGGGCAGATTGCCGGAGCGGATGTCATTGTGGTGTCAACGGCGATTGATGCCACAAACCCGGAAATTCAGGCGGCCCGTGAGCAACGCATTCCGATTATTAAGCGGGCTGAAATGCTGGCGGAACTGATGCGTTTTCGTCATGGTATTGCGGTAGCAGGTACGCACGGCAAGACAACGACGACCAGTTTGACGACCAGTTTGCTGGTCGAAGGTGGCATGGACCCGACCTATGTGATTGGCGGCAAGCTGATCAGTTCAGCGCGTAATTCCAAGCTCGGTGAAGGTGAATATCTGGTGGCCGAGGCGGATGAAAGTGATGCCTCCTTCCTGCACCTGCAGCCGATGGTGGCGGTGGTCACCAATATCGATGCGGATCATTTGTCCACTTATGACGGTGACTTCAATAAGCTGAAGGCAACATTTATTGAGTTTTTGCATAACCTGCCATTTTATGGTCTGGCAGTGCTGTGTGTCGATGATGAGCATATCCGTTCGATTCTGGATGATGTGAACCGGTCGGTTGTCACCTACGGCATTGAGCAGCCTGCGGATATCCGTGCGACTCATGTGCGTTATGACGGTTCACAAAGCCACTTCCGTCTGGAGTGTGCCCGTGATGGTCGCACGATGGATGTAACGCTGAACCTGCCGGGTGAGCACAATGTATTGAACGCACTGGCGGCGATTGCCGTAGCATCAGAGCTGGATGTCAGTGATGAGGCCATTATTAAGGCACTGCGGGAATTTGAGGGCATTGGGCGGCGTTTTCAGCTGCACGGTGAGGTGAACTTTGGTCGTGGTAAGGCACTGCTGGTGGATGATTATGGTCATCACCCGACGGAAATGGAAGCAACACTGCAGGCTGTACGCAGTGCCTGGCCGGGGCGGCGACTGGTAGAGGTCTTTCAGCCGCACCGTTATACCCGCACCCGCGATTTGTTTGAAGATTTTTCCCGTGTGTTGTCCGGGGTGGATGTGCTGGTGCTGATGGAGGTTTATGCTGCCAGTGAGCAGCCGGTTGCCGGGGCTGACGGGCGTGCGCTGGCGCGGGCGATTCGTGTAAGAGGTCAGGTTGATCCGATTTTTGTGCCTGAGGTGGAAGATGTGCCCGCTGTGCTGCGCAATATTTTGCAGGATGGGGATGTGGTGCTGACACAGGGCGCTGGCAGTGTCGGTGCGCTGGCCGCCCGTTTGCCGGAAGCCTTATCCGTCACTTCCGGAGGTGCGGCATGAGTGATATGAGTCGCTTTGGCCGGGTTGCCGTACTGCTGGGTGGGCTGAGTGCCGAGCGTGAGGTGTCACTGAATAGCGGGGCGGCGGTTTTACAGGGTTTGCGGGATGCCGGAGTCGATGCACATGGGGTGGATGTCGGTGAAGATATTATCGACGTGCTGCGGAATGGTGGTTATGACCGGGTCTTTAATATTCTGCATGGCCGCATGGGTGAGGATGGTGTTATTCAGGGCGCCTTGGAGCTGCTGGGGATTCCTTATACCGGTTGTGGCGTGATGGCCTCTGCGCTGTGCATGGATAAGCTGGTGACCAAGCGAATCTGGCGTGGGGCCGGTCTGCCGATACCGGAGTATCGTATTCTGAGGACGGATACGGATTTTGCCGCCGTAGTGGCAGAACTGGGTTTACCGCTGGCCGTGAAGCCGGTGCGCGAAGGTTCCAGTGTCGGAATCAGCAAGGTGGTACAGGCTGAACAGTTACCGGTAGCGTATGAGCTGGCACTGCAGTCTGATCCGGTGGTTATGGCTGAGCAATGGATAACGGGTGAAGAATACACGGTTTCGATTCTGGACGGTGAGGCGCTGCCTGCAATCCGCATTCAGCCGGAAGGCGAGATCTACGATTATGCCGCCAAGTATCTGTCTGATAACACGCAGTATCACTGTCCCTGTGGTCTGGCCGCTGGTGATGAGCTGGCCATGCAGCAACTGGCGGTGCAGGCCTTTGCCGTAGTCGGTGGTGAAGGTTGGGGACGGGTTGACCTGATGCGTGATGCTGCGGGGTGCAACTGGCTGATTGAGGTGAATACCAATCCGGGGATGACTAACCACAGTCTGGTACCCAAGGCCGCCCGGCAGGCCGGGCTGAGCTTCAGTGAACTGGTGGTACGGATTCTGGAGACAAGTTTGTAATGGCCAGGATATTGAAGCCCCGACCCGACCGGAAGCTAGTGAAGCGACAGGTGCCGAAGTCCACTACGGTGGGTCGGCGCACTGTGCTGAAAAAACAGCGGAAAAATCCGCTGCAGTCCCTTACGTTATCGCCACGCCTGCTTAATGTGCTACTGGGTGTTGCTGTGCTGATGGTGCTCGGTGGGGCGGTCATGTGGTCAATGACCTGGCTGAATAATCCGGAAAACCTGCGTATCAGTAAGGTTGAGCTGAATGGTGATTTGCAGTACCTGAAACCGGCGGAATTACAGGCTCTGGCAGGGCCTTATGTGGCAACCAATCTGTACCTGCTGGATGCTGACGGGCTGGAGGAGGAACTGGAGGCAAACCCCTGGGTGCGTTCGGTGAGCCTGAATAAGGCCTGGCCGGAGCAGTTATTCATTAATGTGGAAGAGCAGTATCCGGTGGCTTTTTGGGGTAAAGACCAGCTAATGAACAAGTTTGGTGAGATTTTCCCCGGGACACTGGTGGGTAAGGCCGGGGTATTTCCGATGATTTACAGTCCGGTAAACGGGGGGCGGGAAATGGCCGAGCGTTATGTCCGGCTAATGAAGCTGCTGGATGGTCTGGGCCTGGAGATTATGGAGCTGACCGAGGATGAACGTGGTGTGTGGCGAATGAAGTTTCGTCAGGGACAGGAAGTCATTATGGGTCGCAAAGAACAGGAGAAACGCATCCGGCGTTTCAGGGTGGGATATATGCAGGCGTTACGTGCGAAATTCTCAGACGTGCGTTTGGTGGATCTGCGATATACCAATGGTTTTGCAGTTGAATGGAAGCAGGGTTCCGACCAGATCGGGGCCATGAGTGATCCGGGAACAATGAGGCCGGAGTGGCTCGGGAGCTAATTTATGTCAAAGAAAATTGAGCAGGATACAATTGTTGCGCTGGATATTGGCACCTCAAAGGTGGTGGCGCTGGTGGGTACGATTACCGATGCGGGCAAGCTGGAAGTGATCGGTATCGGATCATATCCGTCACGCGGCCTGAAAAAAGGCGTAGTGGTGAATATTGAGTCGACGATCCAGTCGATTCAGCGGGCGATTGAAGAAGCCGAGCTGATGTCCGGCATGCAGATTGAGTCAGTTTATGTCGGTATTGCCGGTAGCCATGTGCGCAGTCTGAATTCACACGGCATCGTGGCCATTAAGGATAAGGAGGTCACGGCCTTTGATGTTGATCGGGTGATGGATGCCGCTCGTGCGGTAGCGATTCCCGCAGATCAGAGAATCCTGCATGTTTTACCGCAGGAGTATGTTATTGATCAGCAGGAAGGGATTCGTGAACCCATCGGCATGTCGGGTGTCCGGTTGGAGGCGCGGGTACATCTGGTGACAGCAGCGCACAGTGCGGCACAAAATATTGTTAAATGTGTGGAACGTTGCGGCCTGCGGGTTGAAGACATCATTCTGGAGCAGGTTGCCTCCAGCTATGCGGTACTGGAAGAAGATGAAAAAGAATTGGGAGTCTGTCTGGTCGATATTGGGGGTGGTACCAGCGATATCGCGGTGTTCCTGAATGGTTCAATCCATCATACGGCAGTGATTCCGATTGCCGGTGATCAGGTAACCAATGATATTGCCGTTGCTGTCAGAACGCCGACGCCACATGCTGAGCGGATCAAGGTTGACTACGGTACTGCCTTGCGTCAGCTGGTTGAGGAAGAAGCCTTTGTTGAAGTGCCGGGAGTGGGTGAGCGGGAAGCCCGCAGCCTGTCTACCCAAACCTTGGCATCCGTGATCGAGCCGCGTTATGAAGAGTTGTTTTCGCTGGTTTTACAGGAACTACGCCACAGTGGTTATGAAGAACGTATCGGAGCAGGGATTGTGCTGACCGGTGGTACTTCAAAAATGCAGGGTGTTGTCGAGCTGGCAGAGGAAGTGTTCCACATGCCGGTTCGGATTGGTATGCCGCGTGATATTGGCGGGTTACGCGGTGAAGTCCAGGATCCTGTTCATTCCACAGGAGTGGGGTTACTGTTGTATGGTCTGGCACAGCAGGCATACGGTGAGACCCGGACATTTAGCCGTCCGGTTGACTCGGAAAGTCTCTGGGAACGGTTGAAAAGCTGGTTTAACGGCAATTTTTAATTGCTTCGGGTTCGATTCGCTGCTGCTTGAGGTAAAAAATATCAGAAAGCTCATCAGCTTATCTCGGCCAGCCGTTGGCGAGTGAAACGAGCATATTGAGTGCAGCGAGAAAGTGAATCCGGGGAATCATTTATTAATTATTTGTGTGTCATTTTAAATTGGAGAAAACGGGCATGTTTGAACTAATGGATAATGTTGATAATGGTGCTGTCATTAAAGTCGTCGGTGTTGGTGGCGGTGGCGGTAATGCGGTAATGAATATGCTGGAGTCCGGCATTGAAGGTGTTGAGTACATTTGTGCGAATACCGATGCACAGGCGCTGCAGGGCAATGGTATTAAAACCGTCTTACAGCTGGGTACAGCCCTGACAAAAGGTCTGGGTGCCGGTGCAAATCCTGATGTTGGCCGTGAGGCGGCACTGGAAGATCGTGAGCGTATTAAAGAGCTGATTGCCGGTTCGGATATGTTGTTTATCACTGCTGGTATGGGAGGGGGAACCGGTACCGGTGCCGCGCCTGTGGTCGCAGAAATTGCTAGGGATCTGGGTATTCTGACTGTAGCCGTGGTGACCAAGCCTTTCCCCTTTGAAGGTCCGAAGCGTATGAAAGCGGCGGATATGGGGATTGCGGAGCTGGGCAAACATGTCGACTCACTGATTACCATTCCGAATCAAAAGCTGCTGACCTCACTGGGTAAAAACGTTTCTTTGCTGGATGCCTTTAAGGCGGCAAACAATGTCTTGTTAAACGCAGTACAGGGTATTGCCGAGCTGATTACCCGCCCGGGTCTGATTAATGTGGATTTCGCTGATGTGCGCACCACCATGTCCGGTATGGGGGTGTCGATGATGGGAACTGGTCGTGCCCAGGGTGATGAGCGTGCCGCCAAGGCTGCACAGGCTGCAATTTCCAGCCCGCTGCTGGAAGATGTCTGTCTGGATGGTGCGCGGGGTATTCTGGTGAATATTACTGCCGGTCTGGATATGGGCATCCACGAGTTTGAAGAAGTGGGCGAAGTGATCCGTGAATTTGCTTCTGATGAGGCGACTGTGGTGGTGGGTACAGTCATTGATCCCGAAATGAGTGATGAGATCCGGGTGACACTGGTGGCAACCGGTCTGGAAGATGATTCAGTCAGTACTGCATCTGCTGCAAAGCAGGCACAAGCCCAATCACGCCCGACCCTGCGTCCGGTACAGATCGAGGAAAATATCCCGCAGAAAATTGCGGTGGGTGAAGGTCGTGCCACTTCAGGTCGTGGTGTGTATGAGCAGCGTGCCGGTTATGAGTCCGGAGTGCTGGATATTCCGGCCTTTTTGCGCAATCAGGCGGACTGATCCATCTGACCACGACAACACATGCCCTTGGGGAGGCCGGTATTACCTGTCGGCCTCCTTTACCCCGAACTTATTGATCAACAAGGGCAAATGTTGTTCAGCCTGAAGCAAAAGAACCCTGATAATATAGTGTCTAAAAAATTGTGCTACACTCCGCCGCGCTATTTTTGCAGCGGCATTATGAGCAAGTTCAACATATCATCAGGGCAATGGAACCGTGCTTAAACAACGAACTTTAAAAGCGTCTGTATCCACGTTAGGGATAGGGTTGCATTCCGGTAAAAAAGTATCAATGGTGCTGCGTCCGGCAGCCCCGAATACCGGTGTTGTTTTCCGCAGGGTTGATCTGGAAGGTTATCCCGAGATTGCCTTACACCCGGAGAAGGTGGGTGAAACGACCTTGTGCACTGCGCTGGTGGACGGGGATGTCAAGGTGGCGACCATCGAACATTTACTGTCGGCTCTGGCAGGTTTAGGTATTGATAATGTCTATGTTGATCTGGATGCCGCAGAAATTCCGATTATGGATGGCAGTTCCGCGCCATTTCTGTATTTACTGCGTTCTGCCGGTATTGAAGAGCAAAATGCCGCGAAGCGTTTTATCCGCATCAAAAAGACAGTTGAATATCGTCGTGGCGACAGCGGGGCGGTTTTGTCGCCGTATGAGGGCTTCAAGGCCTCATTTTCCATCAATTTCAGTCATCCTGCCGTGAATGCCACCGGGCAGACCGTTGAAGTCAATTTCTCGGAGCAGCCTTACGCCAGTGAAATTGCCCGCGCCCGTACTTTCGGCTTTATGCGCGATATTGAGCAGATGCGTTCCATGAATCTGGGCCTGGGTGGCGGTCTGGATAATGCCATTGTGCTGGATGAATACCGTGTACTGAATCCGGGTGGCCTACGTTATCAGGATGAGTTTGTCCGCCACAAGGTGCTGGATGCTATCGGTGATTTGTATACGTTGGGGCATGGTATTATCGGTGCGTTCCACGGTCACAAGGCCGGGCATGCGATTAATAATCTGCTGGTGAGAAAGCTGTTACAGCAACAGGACAGCTGGGAAATGGTCACGCTGGATAAGGAACGGAACCGGCAGACAATCTTTGCAGATAATTATGTGCTGTCGGGTGTTTGAAAGCTGAATATTTAAATTTAACGACCCCGTTTATTGTGCTTATTCTGCCTTTCGGCTGTCAGCATGGATTAGTTGTTTCAAGGCTGACTGCAGTTCAGGATCCTCAATCGTATCCGCAATGCTGTTTATGATTTTAGCAGTTTGCTGATTGACCCTATGTCTGTCTATATTTCGACTTTTTTGGGCTAATGGCAGGCTCATGATCTTAATATCCACCCTTGATATGTTTAGCTTAAGCTCAGTATTGATGTGTTTGCAAAGCAGTTTCTGCATAAAACGGGCCTGGGTAGCGAGATGTGGGTCATCCGTCATCAGTATCAGTTTGCGGCCACGCACCAATGGCCAGACCCGATTGTCCAGCGGCAATTGAAAGAAGGCTTCGATCACACCGGTCAGCTGGTCAAACTGATCAAGCCGTTCGCTGAGAAAATTACCTTTAATCAAACAATCAACTTTTTTCATACTATAGTATGGGTACCGTATTGCGTGCGATCGAACAAAAATAACACGCACGTGCTGTTTTGTCTGGATAGGGCTTACGAGTGTTGTTGAAATGAAAGTGATTTGTATTAGTGGTGATGGTTCTCGCCGTGCCACTTTTAGCCTGCATCCTATTTTACATTTAGTTTTACCTGCCGGCATTATTGCCTTACTGATTGTTGGTCTGTCAGTCAATCAGATGCTGGGGCTGTATAAACTGGATGATACACCAAAACCGTCTGTGCTGACGCGAAATGCCGTCAGTCAAATGATCAATGCCCTGGAAAAACAGATGGCGACGGTCTCTGAAATCAAGCGTACCTATGCGAGTTATACCGTTGATGTGGATACATTTTCCCGCCGTCTCGGCGCAATGGAAGCGGAAATTACCCGTATTAATGCCCTGGCCAGGCGGGTTATTAAACGTGCAAAGCTGGATCCTGATGAGTTTGCTTTGGACGAAAGGCCATCGCAGGGTGGTCTGGATGAAGATTACATGCCCGCAGCGGCACCACAGCTTTCAACCGGCGAGTTACTGGGGAGTTTTCAGTTTATGGAGACCCGTCTGGCGCGACAGGGCAATGTGCTGGAAACCTTATATCGGGTAATGAAAGGCCGGGCGATGGAGGCAGAGGTCTTGCCCTCATCAGCACCAGTCAAGAAAGGTTATGTCTCCTCTCCTTTTGGTCGGCGCCGTGATCCGTTTAATGGTCGTACACGAATGCATGGCGGGATTGATTTCGCCGGGCCACGAGGTACGGATATACATGCCGTAGCCGGTGGTGTGGTATCCTTTGTCGGACGCAAGGGCGGTTACGGTAATGTGGTGGAAATTGATCACGGCGATGACCTGATCAGTCGCTATGCTCACCTGAATAAAGCACTGGTTGAGAAAGGAAGTGTGGTCAGCAAGGCTGAGCGTATTGCACTGATGGGCAGTACCGGTCGCTCCACGGGTTCGCATCTGCATCTGGAAATTATTAAAGCAGGACAACGGGTGGATCCGCAGTGGTATCTGAAACAGGCTGATAAATAATAATTCACCGTATAGTCGGTTATTGCTTATATACTTGCTGCAATACTGCTATTTTTTTGGCAGTTATCTTGTTTTATCCCTGTTGGGCCAAATATATAAACTTATCAGTGCGCCTGCCGGTGGCGGTGGGCTAATCAACAGCCTTGTGCGTTGGCTCAGGGAAAATGCCGGCAACCAGCCATTAAGCGCAAGCTGGCAGAATACATCTAGGAGAAATATAAGCTTATGCTGGGTTCCGTTGCCAGAAAGATTTTTGGGAGTCGTAATGACCGTCTGGTCAAGGCTTACTACAAAATTGTCAAGAACATCAATGCACTGGAAGATGAGTATGCCGCGCTGACCGATGCAGAGCTGCAGGGTAAAACACCCGTATTCCGGCAACGTCTGGCTGACGGGGAGAGTCTTGATGACATTTTGCCGGAAGCCTTTGCCACTGTGCGAGAGGCCAGTCAGCGTGTGTTGGGCATGCGGCATTATGATGTGCAGTTGATCGGCGGTATGGTACTCAATAGCGGCAAGATCGCCGAAATGCGCACCGGTGAGGGCAAGACGCTGGTCGCAACGCTTGCTGCCTACCTGAACGCATTGCCGGGTGAGGGCATGCATGTCATCACCGTGAATGACTATCTGGCGCAGCGTGATGCGGAATGGATGTCAAAGCTGTACAGTTTCCTTGGCTTGACTACCGGCGTGATTATCAATGGGTTGGATCAGGAACAGCGCCGTGCTGCTTATGCCGCAGATATTACCTACGGTACCAATAATGAGTTCGGGTTTGATTATCTGCGCGATAATATGGCGTTCTCCAAAGAGGAACGGGTACAGCGTAAATTATCTTATGCGATAGTGGATGAGGTGGATTCCATCCTCATTGATGAGGCGCGTACCCCACTGATTATCTCTGGTCCTAGCCAGGATGCTTCCGGGCTGTATATGGCGATTAATAATGTGATTCCGCAGCTGGTACGCCAGGAAGAGGAAGACGGCCCCGGCGATTACTCGGTGGATGAAAAAGGTAAGCAGGTCTATCTGACCGAGGATGGTCAGGAAAACGCCGAAAAAATGTTGCAGGAGCTGGGTATCCTGACCGACGGTGCCGGTCTTTATGACTCTGCCAGTATTGCCGTGTTGCACCACCTGAATGCTGGTCTGCGTGCTCATGCCCTGTTTCAGAAGAATGTCGATTATATCGTGCGTGATGGCAAGATTGTCATTGTGGATGAGTTCACCGGTCGTACCATGCCCGGTCGTCGCTGGTCTGAAGGTCTGCATCAGGCGGTTGAGGCCAAGGAAGGGGTGGAAATTCAGGCCGAGAACCAGACGCTGGCTTCTATTACCTTCCAGAATTACTTCCGCCTGTATGACAAATTATCCGGCATGACCGGTACGGCGGATACGGAAGCCTTCGAATTGCAACAAATTTATGGTCTGGAAGTTGTGGTGATTCCGACACACCGGCCGATGATTCGTGATGATGCCAATGACCTGATTTATCTGACAGCAGAAGAAAAGTTTGATGCGATTATCGAAGACATTAAAGGATGTGTCGAAAAGGGTCGCCCGGTGCTGGTGGGTACCGCTTCCATCGAAGCCTCCGAGCTGGTGTCCGGCAAGCTGAAAAAACTGCGCATTCCGCATGAAATTCTGAACGCCAAGCAGCACGAGCGTGAGGCACATATCATTGCCAATGCCGGTCGTCCCGGTGCGGTAACGATTGCCACCAATATGGCCGGTCGGGGTACTGATATTGTGCTGGGCGGCAGTCTGGATGCCGAACTGAGCCAATTGGCCGACGATGCTGGACAGGAGGCCCGTGATAAAATCACCGAGCTGTGGCAAAAGCGGCATGATACAGTGCTGGCTGCTGGTGGTTTGCATATTCTGGGTACCGAACGCCATGAGTCACGGCGGATTGATAACCAGCTGCGGGGACGTGCCGGGCGTCAGGGAGATCCGGGTTCCTCGCGTTTCTATTTGTCGCTGGAAGATAATCTGATGCGCATTTTTGCCTCGGATCGGGTCAAGGCGATGATGCAGAAACTGGGCATGGAAAAAGGTCAGGCGATTGAGGCCGGGCTGGTGTCCAAGTCGATTGAGAATGCGCAGCGCAAGGTTGAAGCACATAACTATGATATTCGCAAGCACTTGCTGGAATACGATGATGTTGCCAACGATCAGCGTAAAGTGGTGTATGAACAGCGTTCTGATCTGCTGGAAGCGGAAGATATTCAGGAGATGATTCATTCTATTCGCCTTGATGTGGTGGATAATCTGATCAGCCAACATATTCCGCCCAACAGTGTGGATGAACAGTGGGATATCCCCGGTCTGGAAGAGCGGTTAGCCAGTGATTTGGGAATGAGTCTGCCAGTACAGCAGTGGTTGAATGATGATGATACGCTTTACGAAGAAAATCTGCGCGAACGGATTCAGGCTGAGGCAGAAAAAGTACTGGCGCATAAGGAAGAGTTGATTGGTTCGGAGGGCATGCGGCGTTTAGAGCGTGATGCCATGCTGCATATTCTGGATTCACAGTGGAAAGAGCATCTGGCTGCGATGGATTACCTGCGCCAGAGTGTGGGCCTGCGCGGTTATGCACAGAAAAATCCGAAGCAGGAATACAAGCGTGAAGCCTTTGAAATGTTCCGGGAGTTGCTGGAAAAAATCAAGGATGAAGTCATTATGTTCCTGATGCGGATTCAGGTCAGTGAGCCACAACAAATGGCGGAAGTCATGGAGCCAGTGGAATCGGAAGGTGTGCAATACTCTCACCCCGATGCTGAGAGTGCATTTGATGATGAAGTCGTTGATGCAGTAGTCGGTGCGGGTGAGGTCTCTGTTGAGCAACAGCCTTATAAGCGTGAAGGAGTCAAGGTCGGACGTAATGATCCCTGTCCTTGTGGCTCCGGCAAGAAATACAAGCAGTGTCATGGCAAGTTGAGCTGATGGCCGTTCATTTATTTCCTCCTGAAAACCTGTTGCCGGTAGCCGGTGTACGTCTGTCGGCGGTGGCAGCCGGTATCCGTTATCAGGGGCGCGATGATCTGGTGCTGATGGAGCTGGCTGAGGGAAGTCAGGTAGCCGCCGTTTTTACCCGTAATGCATTTTGTGCGGCACCGGTGGTGGTGGCACGGGAGCACCTGGCGGTGACTGAGCCGCGTTATCTGCTGATTAATGCCGGTAATGCCAATGCCGGTACCGGTGAGCAGGGCTTGCAGACGGCCAGAGCCACCTGTGCCATGCTGGCAGAATTAGCAGCTTGTCCGACGGAGGCGGTGTTACCTTTTTCCACAGGTGTGATTGGTGAGCAGTTGCCGCCTGAGCGGTTTGTAGCAGCATTACCGGCAGCGATTGCCGCACTGGATGAGAATCACTGGGCGCAGGCCGCTGCCGGGATTATGACGACGGATACGGTTGCTAAAGCCGTCAGCCGTCAGGTTGAGCTGGATGGTGGAGTGGTCACTATTACCGGAATTTCCAAAGGCTCAGGGATGATTCATCCGGATATGGCAACCATGTTGTCGTATGTTGCGACGGATGCTGTTGTTGATCAGACAGTGTTGCAAACATTGTTAAGTGAGGTGGCCGATGAAACCTTTAACTGTATTACCGTTGATGGTGATACCTCGACCAATGATGCACTGATTCTCGCGGCAACCGGGCAGTCCGGTGTGCGGGGTGATGGTATTAATCTGGATAAATTCCGTGCGGCTGTGCAGGAAGTTTGTTTATATCTGGCGCAGGCGATTGTCCGGGATGGTGAAGGGGCGACTAAATTTATCACCATTCATGTCGAAGGCGCGGCGAATCGTGAAGAAGCCCGTACGGTTGGGCAAACTATCGCCTTGTCACCGCTGGTGAAAACCGCAATGTTTGCCAGTGACCCTAACTGGGGGCGCATTCTGGCAGCGATTGGGCGTAGTCCTGTCGATACCCTGGATGTGTCATTGGTGACGGTGTGGCTGGGTAATATCCTGTTGATTGAAAAGGGCTTGCCCGCTGCTTCCTACACCGAAGAGCAGGGACAGCAGGTCATGAAACAGGATGAAATTACGGTGCGCATTGCTTTAGGGCGCGGTGGGGCCAGTGCTGCAACCTGGACCTGTGATTTTTCTTATGATTACGTCAGGATCAATGCCGAATACCGTAGTTGATTCCATCACTGATTTGGATAAAGAGCCGTGGCTGCATGTGGTGGCTGCTGTTATTTTCGGTCAGGATGGGCGTATTCTGTTGGCCCGTCGTCCTGAACATAAACATCAGGGCGGAAAGTGGGAATTTCCGGGCGGGAAGGTAGAAGCAACGGAGTCGGCAACAGTTGCGCTGGCACGGGAATTAACCGAGGAATTAGGCATTATTGCGGACCCTGAGAAAATGGAACCGTTTCTTGAGGTACGCCATCGTTACCCGGAGAAAAACATTTTTCTGGATATCTGGCGGGTGCATTCATTCAGCGGTGAACCTACTGGGTGTGAAGGGCAGGAAACAGGCTGGTTCTCAAAGCAGGAATTACCGGGCCTGGGCTTTCCGGCAGCCAATGCAGCTATTCTGGAAAAGTTACTGGCCTGACAAATTTTTCCGGGGCTGTGGGTAGAACTCTGTCACAGCCTGAAATGCTGTTAAATCCTATGTTATTTAATCAGTGTACGTCGCTTTTTTTCCTTGTAGCGAATCACGACTTTCTTTTCGGTGTCCGGTTTTTTCCTGGCCGTATAATCCTGGCTTTCCCAGCTGCCAATTTCATAGTTACCGTCAGCAGACGGTGTTGATTTCAAAAGGCTTTTTCCTTTACCGCTTTTACGTTGCGCGTTGCCGCCGGAATTGATGCGGCCGAACGGGCCTTTGCGGGTGCGCTGCCGGTCATTGGTTGTCGCCACACCTTTTCTGCCACGGGTTTGTATACCCGGTTTACGTTGTTGCGGTTTACGGCCAGGTTTCGTGCCTGCTTTTTTGCTGCGGGGATTTTGTTTCGGCTCTAAACCCGGAATATTTTTGTTTTCCAGTTTTTCACCGAGAAATTCTTCCAGCTTCCTGAGGTTATCTTTTTCGACATGTGCAACTAACAACGTCACCATCTCGGTGTGAGCTTCTGTTCCGAGCAGGTTTTTTAAACGCTGGCTATAGGCGTCTGCTGTTTCCGGGATTTCAAAATGGATTACCGGTACATGACCGTCCATTTCCGGTATAAAGTTTTCATCATCCGGCACGATAAGAATCGGACAGGCTTCCAGATTGCGTTCTTCCGGTGCCAGTAAGTGTGTGGCATCCGCAGTATGCCCCAGATTGGCCAGATGATCGGCCAGTGTTTTTGCCGTTTTGGATGAATTGGTAAAAATGACAGCGGGTTTATCCCGCTGAGCATTTAATAAATGATGGGTCAGATCCAGTTTGTGTGAAAAGTCATCGGCTCTGTGTACCTGCTGTTTTAACTGTAATAGCTGGCTTTTTTCATCTTCGATAGTTATTTCGCTGGCACCCTGTAATAAATTCTGGGTATAGGGTGTCACTTCCTCATCGGGTCGAACAAAGGCAACAATCGGTGTGGTTTCCGGTTTTTGTGCAACAATCTTATCAACCAGTGTTGCCAGATCCTTTTTATAAATAGCGGTTAAATCGTCGATAATCAGCAATTCAATGCCGGAAAAATCTGCCTTACCGTTATCAACCAGGTCATTTAAACGTCCGGGCGTTGCAATCATTAAATCCAGTGGCCGCCGCAACAAACGCATTTGTGGTTGATAAGGACGCCCGCTAACAATAAAGCCGGTACGAATTTGCTGTGAGTCTCCAAGCAAACGCTTGACCGTGTAGGTAATCTGATTAACGCGATCCCGGCGCGATGTCAGGATTAAAATACGTGCGCCCTGATATTCATCCAGCGGATTATTAAGCAGATAATCAATGGCGGGAATGAGGAAAGCACCTGTCTTTCCGGCTGCAGACTGTGTCCAGACAATCACATCCTTCCGCTGTAACATGAGCGGAATCAATTGTTCCTGTAATTCGGTCGGGTCTTCGTAGCCGGCATCCGCAATATTAGCGGCCATACTTTCGTGTAAGCCTAAATTAACAAATGACAATATTTAACTCCCTGGCCATGCAAGCAGGTAAGCGATTCATAAACCAGTTTCTTTAATGAACATTGATAACGGGATTCGATGACGAAGCACGCGGGACTGATTAATCCTGAAAAAATTTATGAATAAATTTACGCCCCGAATTGTCGCTAAAAATATTATAGATGTGACCTGGAGTCAACCAATATGCGACAAGTGTGTTGTAAATTCACACCAATGCATCAATAGCATCACTCAACCGTGCAGCAAGAGTGATCTGGATGTCCTTTATTTTTTGGTGTGGTTTATTCGCTTTAGGGATAATCGCCCGTCTGAAACCGTGTTTTGCAGCTTCACGCAAACGTTCCTCGCCATTCGGCACCGGCCGTATTTCACCCGCCAGCCCGACTTCACCAAAGATAACCACATCATTGGGAAGAGGACGATTGCGAAAGCTGGAAAATGCAGCAATCAGCAACGGTAAATCTACAGCCGTTTCGGAGATCTTAACACCCCCTACGATATTAATAAAGACATCCTGATCAAACATGGCGATATTGCCGTGACGATGTAAAACGGCCAGTAACATGGCCAGCCGGTTCTGTTCCAGGCCCAGTGCGACGCGACGGGAGTGGGTGCCGTGGCTGCTGTCTACCAGTGCCTGAACTTCCACCAGTAACGGGCGTGTGCCTTCTCTGGTGACCATGATGGCACTGCCGGGCACGGGCTCTTCATGACGTGACAGGAAGATGGCTGACGGGTTACTGACCCCTTTCAGGCCCTGTTCGGTCATGGCAAAAACACCCAGTTCATTCACCGCACCAAAACGGTTTTTGACTGCCCGCAGAATCCGGTAGCGACCACCGGGATCACCTTCAAAATACAGCACCGTATCCACCATGTGTTCCAGCACCCGTGGCCCGGCCAGTGTGCCTTCCTTGGTAACGTGGCCGACAATGAACAGGATGGTTTGAGTCTGTTTGGCGAAACGTACCAGTTGTGCGGCGGATTCACGAATCTGGCTGACCGAGCCGGGTGCTGATTGCAAATGTTCTGTAAACAGGGTTTGTATCGAGTCGATCACCATGAGTTGCGGGCGTTCGCTTTGCGCCAGTGCGAGAATGGTTTCAACACAGGTTTCTGTCAGTAGCCGCAAGTGTTGTGCCGGTAGTACCAGCCGTTTGGCACGCATGCTGATTTGCTGCATGGATTCCTCACCGGTGACATACAGGCTGCTGGTATTGTGCATTTCGCACAGGGTTTGCAGCAGAATGGTCGATTTGCCAATGCCGGGGTCGCCACCGATTAAAATTACGGAGCCTGCCACTAGACCGCCGCCGAGTGCGCGGTCAAACTCGGGAAGCGAAGTCGGGGTGCGCAACACTTCTTCGGTCTTTATATTGCCCAGTGAGTGAATGGTGGCGCGTTCCCCGGCATAGCCACTGAAGCGCGGATGTTTGGCAGATTTGTTATTGGTAGCACTGATGCTTTCTTCGAGTGTGTTCCATTCACCACAGTCTGAACATTGCCCGTTCCATTTGCTGTGGATACTGCCACAGGCGGTGCAATGATAGTGTGTTTTTGTTTTAGCCATCACGGTGATCCTGATGACGTTCGATGCGTGGGTGAATAATAAGTGTTTTTACAGCGTTGTTACGGGTTTTACGGATCTCCATCGGGTGATTGTCAATCAATACAGTCATGCCGGGTACCGGAATGGATTCGAGATGTTCCAGAATCAGGCCATTGATGGTTTTCGGGCCGTCTGTAGATAGCTGAATATCCAGCTGCCGATTTACTTCCCGAATCGATAAGGCACCATCCACCCAGTAACCCCCCTCATCCCGTTGCTGTATTTCCCGACTGTGACTGACCGGAACGGTTGAAAACTCCCCGACAATTTCTTCCAGAATATCCTCAATGGTCAGCAGGCCCTGAATTTCGCCGTACTCATCCACGACAAGGGCGATACGGCGCGAACCCTCACGAAAATTCAGCAGCTGTTGTGCCAGTGGAATACTTTCCGGCACAAAATACGCAGGACGAATCGCCTGCGTCAGACGTTCACGATCCAGCTTGCCTTCCTGGAATAATGGCAGGATTTTGCGCATATGGATAAAGCCGAGAATATTATCCAGGCTTTCATGGTAGACCAGCATGCGAGTAAACTGGCCATGAATCAGCTGTTCCTCAATCTCACTCCAGTCCTGACTCATATCCAGTCCCTGAATCTGGTTACGCGGGATCATTACATCTTCCACTGTGGTGGACTCCAGATCCAGCACGCTGATCAGCATATCCAGGTGCGATTTGGGAATATGTGGTCCGGCGGTATGCATAATGCTGCGCAACTCTTCCCGGTTCAGTGCGATACTGCCATCGACATCCTGACGCATGCGGAACAGGCGCAAAATGGAGTTGGCCATAATATTAATCAGCCAGACAATGGGCCAGGTGACTTTAAGCAGGCCGGTGTAAATGTGGGAGGCCGGGAAGGCAATTCGCTCGGGGTGCAGCGCGGCCAGTGTTTTAGGCATGACTTCAGCAAAGATCAGTAGAAACAGCGTTAGCAGACCGGTGGTGATGGCCAGCCCGGCATTACCAAACAAATGCACCCCGATCAGGGTTGCCAGCTGGGTGATCAGGATATTAATAAAGTTATTGCCCAGCAGAATGAGGCCAATCAGACGATCCGGTTTATCCAGTAATTTTTGGGCAAGATAAGCGCCAATGTGTCCCTGTTCCGCCTGATGACGTAACTTATAACGGTTCAGCGACATCAGTGCGGTTTCTGAGCCGGAAAAAAAACCGGAGAGCAAAAACAGGAAAATCAGCCCGGCAAATTGCACCCATAATGGAATACTGTCCAGCGTCATGAGTCACTGACCAGATATTCGATGATAAATTTACTGCCCCAGAAAGCGAGCATCAGCAGAATAAAACCGGTAATAGTCCAGCGGATTGCTATTTTGCCACGCCAGCCATAACGCCAGTGGCCAAACAGCAGTGTGGAATAAGTGAACCAGGCCAGTATTGACAGGAAGGTCTTGTGGGCGACCTGATGGCCAAATAAACCATCCAGATAGAAGAAGCCACTGAGCAGGCCCAGTGTCAGCAGGACAACACCGGTTATCACCAGCTGGAATAGCAAGGATTCCATATCCTGTAGTGGCGGCAGGGTGCGGATAAATCCATTCGGCTTGTGTTTGTGCAAATAACGGTTTTGTGTCGATAGCAGCAGTGCCTGCAAGGTGGCCAGTGCCAGTATGCTGTAAGCGAGCAGTGACAGTATAATATGTAGTCCCAGGCCATTCTGTAAGGCAATGGTATTTCCTGACTTATCCAGTGTGGCATCCAGCAACAAGGTGATCAGGGTGCAGGGAATCACCACCAGTCCCAGTGTTTCCAGTGGGCGTTGGGTATGTGCAAGAAATAACAGGAGGCCGGTTAGCCAGGTTACGATAGTCAGTGAGCCAAACAGGTCGATAGCTATTTCCCCGTTCTCAAGCCAGGGAAGCAGCAGCATTGTGCTGTGTAAGGTGAGGCTGAGTAACCACAGGCTATTCAATGTTTTCAGGCCCGGCGCGTGTCCGGATTGTTTGCGCAGGCGCAGAACGATGACCAGCCAGGTCGCTATCCATGCAAATGCGGCCATTAAGGTAATGATTGTTATCATGCTTCTCGCAGCTTTATGTCAATAAAATGGCGATATGGTTTAATGCTATGATAGCAACTTGTGTATGACTGAGACTAGAAGAAGACAGGAATCATGTTTGAAAATTTAAGCGGGCGTTTATCCAGTACAGTAAAAAAGTTACGCGGCCAGGCGCGGTTGACGGAAGATAATATTAAAGAGGCACTGCGGGAAGTCCGCATGGCGCTGCTGGAAGCAGACGTGGCACTGCCGGTGGTGCGTGATTTTATCAACCGGGTGAAAGCACGGGCCGTCGGACAGGAGGTGCTGAGCAGTCTGACTCCCGGGCAGGCGCTGATCAAGGTGGTCAATGACGAACTGGTCGAAACCATGGGGCAGGCAAATGAATCGCTGGATTTAAGTACCCAGCCGCCTGCGGTGATCCTGATGGCGGGTCTGCAAGGGGCCGGTAAAACCACCACGGTGGGCAAGCTGACGCGTTTCCTGAAAGAAAAGAACCGGAAATCGGTAATGGTCGCCAGTTGTGATGTTTATCGCCCTGCCGCGATTAAGCAGCTGGAAACAGTGGCCGGACAGACGGAGGCGGTCTTTTTCCCCAGTGAGGTCAGCCAGAAGCCTGTGGATATTGCCCGTAATGCCTTAGAGCAGGCGAAGCGGCAATATGTTGATGTGCTGATTCTGGATACTGCCGGGCGGTTGGCGATTGATGCTGATATGATGACAGAAATCAGCGAGCTGCATGCGGCAGTTAATCCGGTAGAGACACTGTTTGTGGTTGATAGTATGACCGGGCAGGATGCGGCAAATACGGCCAAGGCCTTTGGTGATGCCCTGCCACTGACCGGTGTGGTACTGACCAAGGCGGATGGTGATGCCCGTGGTGGTGCGGCATTATCGGTGCGCCATATTACCGGGAAGCCGATTAAGTTTATTGGTGTGGGTGAAAAGCTGGATGCACTGGAGGCTTTTCATCCTGATCGTATGGCTTCGCGGATTCTGGGAATGGGTGATGTGCTGAGTCTGATTGAAGAGGCACAGCAAAAAGTTGATCATCAGCAGGCACAGAAACTGGCCAAAAAGCTGAATAAAGGCAAGAGTTTTAATTTTGAGGATCTGCGGGAACAGATGCTGCAAATGCAGAAAATGGGTGGTATGGGCGGTCTGATGAACAAGATGCCAGGTATGGGGCAAATGGCGGCACAAATAAGCAGCGAAACCGGAGACAGGGAGGTGCGGCGTATGATTGCTATTATTAATTCAATGACTCTGGCCGAACGTCGCCACCCGGAATTGATTAAGGCATCGAGAAAACGTCGTATTGCTGCGGGGTGTGGTTTGCAGGTGCAGGATGTGAATCGGTTGTTGAAACAACAGCAGCAGATGAGTAAAGTGATGAAGAAGTTCTCAAAGGGCGGAATGAGAAAAATGATGCAGGCTATGAAGGGCAAAATGCCGATCGGCGGTGGTGGGCTACCGCCAATGGGTGGGTTTTAGGTGGATTTTTGTCATTGATTGGCAATTTTCGGATAAGATGCCTTTACCCTTTTAGAACTGCGATGTATTATTCTGTTGTTCTAAAGTTACAATAGTATGGGTTTTACTGTTGGCTTTATGCAACTTTGATCGGGTTTTGTCACAAGCTAGTATGCGTAGATTGTCAGCGAAACGACTGTTTCCTGTTTCCTGTTTTTTTGCAGGATGTATGTTGATTTTGTGCTCGAACTAATCTGGGGTGCTGAACAAGATTTTTATGCGCAGCCTGATCAGATGTGCTTTTCCTTAAACAACTAAACGAGATTAAAGACTATGAAAATGAAGACTCAGCTAACACTTGCATCGGTTATTGCTGCTGGCTTGCTGGCATCTGGCTGTAGCCAGCAAATGGTTGCACAACAGGCAGTTGCTGTAGAGACGCAGCCTGTCGTAAAAACAGTAGTGGATTGCAGCAACTGCAACAAGCCTACACCTGTCAAACCAGCTGTTAACAACAAGTGGGGGCATACACATCCAGCGATTCCGGGTTGTACTGATTCTACAACACACACCCATAAGTACAATAACCGGAACCATAAGCACAAGTACAGCTGCAAGAAAGCCACTCCACGTCGTCAGGTTCCTGAGCCAGCCTGTGTGACACCTAAGCCAGCTCCAATTTCCAAACCGGCTCCGGTTCGTCCTGTAGTACCGACCCCGCGTCCAATGAAAAGATGCTGGCATGGTCGTAACGCGCAAGGGCAGTGTAATCCGAAACCTCATGTACGGCGTCCGGTTTATCGTCCAATGCCTAAACCGGTAATGCCTGTTGTACCAAAGGTCAAGGCTAAGGGTACTTACAGGGGCCCTATCAAGATTGATGGTGTAATGCAGCAATATCAGCAGTAATCTTGCCTGTTTGCGGGTACTTGCTTTAAGAATCCGCTTTAGCTGTTGTAAAAAGCCCGACTTACTTGGTATTGTCGGGCTTTTCTATATTTATTTGTTGTTTTTTTCTGTTCATGTGGGCATTTTGCAGTAAACTCAAATGCGAAATTTGTGTCTCATTCCCTGTGTCTGAGTAAGCTCTGCTATCATAAAACGAAAAGCTGATTCCTATGAGTAAAATGAATAAATTTGTGTTATCCGTAATTTTGTTGCTGACTCTTCCATTGGGTTCTGTTTCCGCAGCTGTGTGGACCGCTGAGCATGAGTGGGATGCGAATTGGGAAAGACGCTATCAGCATTGGGTTAAAACACAGTGGACTGATGATATTTTCATGAACCCGGCCAAGCCGATCTATTATAAATATGAGAATGATTGTGCTGATGCCTCTTATGCGATGCGGTTGATTTTTTCCTATGAACACAAGTTGCCCTTTGTAATCAATAATCAGATGCGTCCGGGCAAGGTGATTTCTAATAAAATGCGCCGCTGGGATGGTCAGCCGAATGGTGTACGGGTCAGGAAATTCCTTGATTACATCGCCGATATGACCAGTACCAAGTCATTGCGGCATGATACCTATCCAATAGCCTTGCATGACATTAAACCCGGTGACATCTATGTGGCACCCGGTGTGCATTCCTACCAGATTGTGGAAGTGACTGATGCCGGTATTGCTGAAGTCATGGCATCCACCACGCCGAAAACTTCACGTTTCCTGCTGCGCACTCCTTCATTTCCGTTTTATGTACCTGAAGACAAGGCCATGGGCGATGGTTATCGTCGTTTCAAGCAGCCGCAAAATATTCTCAAGGCTGCCAGAAAACAGCCTGGCTACAGTGAAGAGCAGTATCGTCTGGCCGCAAAGCTGAAATATGACTATGTTGCCTTTACCGATGTGATTGCCAGAAAACTGGGTAAACGGGCAGAACGTCCGGATGAAAAAACCACCCGCCTGTTGCTGGCATTGTGTATGTATGCTAATGATCGCAGTGTGTATGTTTATGATGCACTGTGGCATCTGCAGGAAATTCGCAAGAAAGGTCGCCGGTGTATGACGCGCAAGGAGTATGATGACTATTCAACGCCCAGTCGTGACCGGCGTCTGAAAATGTTCTTTAGCTCTATCCGGCATCATCTTGACCGGATTGGTCGCTTCGATCCGCGCTCACATCCCGCCCGATGGGCGAAAGCTGTGTTTGCTGTTGATGAACCACCTGCCGGTGAGTTAAAGCATCTTAATGATTTTTGTATGGTTCAGATGACTTTAGGAGAAGAGCTTTATATGCCTTTACGTGAGCTGAGAAAGAATCTGGAAGGCGGTTATCTTGTCTCTGATCCACACGCTCCGCTTCAGTATCGCTGGGGAGTGGTAAAGACACCATACAAGGCAACATGCCCGACATATTAATGACCGTTCAGCATTTTTTTCTGTACGTACATAATTATGCGGGTTGAACCACTTTCAGTTTAGTAAAGACTGGATAAGTTGACTATACTTGAGAGTGCTTTTCCTTTAATAACGAAAGAGACCATAGACTATGAAAATGAAAACTCAACTTACGCTTGCAACCGTTGTTGCTGCGGGCCTACTTGCATCGGGCTGTAGCCAGCAAATGGTTGCGCAACAGGCTGTTGCGCAGCAGGTCGCTCCGAAACCTGTTGTGAAAACGATAGTTGATTGCAGTAAGTGTAGAAGACCTGTTGTTAAACCACGCCCACGGCCTCGCCCGGCTACGAAGAAGTGCTGGCATGGTCGTAACGCGAAAGGGCAGTGCAACCCGAAACCTGGTAATCGATACACAAAGCCAAGGCCGTGTCCGGTTCCTAAGCCTGCTCCAATTTCTAAACCGGCTCCGGCTGTAAATCCTGATGCGCATACTCATCCAGCTATTCCGAATTGCACAAACTCTATTCGTCATGTGCATCCAAATGGTCGTCGCGCTCACTCTCACCGTTACTCCTGCCGTAAACCGGTTCGGCGGCAGCATCAGCAACAACGGTGCTGGTATGGACGTACTGCTCAAGGGCACTGCAGGCCAGCTCCGGTAAGACGTCACCAGCAGAAGCGGTGCTGGCATGGACGCAATGCTCAGGGGCAGTGCAGACCGGCTCCGATGCAACGTCGTCAGTATCCGTTGCCACGCCCCAAGTATCAGCGGGTAACTCCGGTCATACCTAAGGTGAAAGCGAAAGGAACTTACAGAGGCCCGATCAAGATTGATGGTGTACTGCAACAATATCAGCAGTAATCTTCTGTAATCACTGAAATCAACAGAGACCGGTATCATTTGGATGATGCCGGTCTCTTTATCTCTGTTCACTTTGCACTGATCGGTTTGTTCAGCCGGGGTTAGAGGAAAGCTGCTAGCCTAAAGTCTCGATAAATTCCAATAATGACTATAATAAAGTGGACTTTAAAATGAAGCGAAATATAAAAAGTGGCATGGCGATTATTATCGCGTCTATCATGGTGTCGGCCTGTAGCCACCAGCAAGTGGCACAAGTATCACCGGAGCCGATTGATGTGACTCCACCGGTTGTTCAAACTCCGGATCCGGTAGCCGTGATTCCTGCGCCAGAACCTTATCCGGATAAAATAATTCAGCCTGCACCTCTGCCTGCCCCGGTGGTAAAACCACAACCTGCTCCGGTTGTTAAGCCAAAACCGGCACCAGTAATGCCGACTTCAAGACCGGTTTATGTACCGCCAGTAAAAGCCAAGGGTAATTACCGTGGAGCGATTCCGATTAATCAGGACTTGCGGCAGCACTATCAGCGTTAAGGAGTCACTTGACCAGGTATCAGCGGAGTTTTGTCTTTTATTGACATCTATAAACAATATTTATTGTTTTTATTGGAAATAATGCTACATTTAATTCCGCTGGTACTGGTTTGGCAGATATCAGTCTTTGCTAAACGTGTGTGGGGTAAGTGATGCTGAGAAGTTTATCTATCAACAAAAATAATAGTTATCTATTCGCTCTGGCAATTTCAGGTCTGTTGGCAGCCGGACTATCAGGCTGTAGCAATAATGCGGTAAAGAATAAATCTGCTGCTGCATCCGGAGCGGTGGGTAAAAAATCTCCGGTTAGGCAGGAAGTCATTGTTATCAATAACAATAGTGCTGCTCCGGTGAAAGATAAACACCACATTGAATACGATAGAAAGCGGATGTGGTATAACCAGCAATGGATGGCAAGACGCGAGGCTGAAAAAAGGCATCGTTACAACTCACAAAAACAGCCACAACGGCCACAACAGTATACGCAGCCACAAGAACAGAGTACAACTTATACTGCTGTCCGCCTGCCACATTATAATAATCCGGCACAGATTGATTATGGTCAAGGGTATCAGCACCCGCAACCCCGTCGTCGTCCGGTTAGTGCGAATCGTACCAATCGTTATGTGGCCAATCGTTCGAGTCGGGCAAGTGTTAATCTGGCTGATCATCTGTCCCGGGCTGCCATTGCCAGAACTTATCAGCGGGTTCGTTATGATGGCCGCTATATTCCGATTGCTTATCCGATGGGCGATGTACCTGCCAGTATTGGTGTGTGTACGGATACTATTATCCGTTCCTATCGCCGCTTGGGTATTGACCTGCAGCAGTTGGTGCATGAAGACATGTCGCGTGCCTTTCATGTTTACCCGAATCTGGCCAAGTGGGGGCTGTCGGCACCTGATCCGAATATTGACCATCGTCGGGTACATAACCTGAAAGTATTTTTTGCTCGTCATGGTCGCCGTTTACCGATTACCAATAATCCGCTGGATTACCGGCCCGGTGATCTGGTAACCTGGGATTTACGTAATGGTGGTCAGGAGCACATCGGTATTGTTGTAAACCGGCGTTCGCCAGTTGATCCGAACCGCCACATGATAGTGCATAACATTGCGTATGGTGACAAGATGGAAGATGTACTGTTTTCCATGCCGATTACTGGTCATTATCGCTATTTACCCGGTAGAAACCAGCGTTGGCTGGCATCCCGTTAGGCAAATAACCCAATAATTTTTCTGCCAGGATGAGCCTCCGGGCATTTGACCGGAAGGCGGGTTTGGCTTTTAAGTGCTTATTTGTGACGAGATTTAATAATTTTTGCCGATGACGCTTCACTTTTCCTGAAAAAACCGTAGAATTGCGCGTTTACTTTTGGCAGAGCTGATCTGCTGACTGGCAATCGAACGGACATGTAGCACAGCTGTACATGGATTTTGCAAGCATGGGCGTTTTCAGTGTCCGCAGTAATATATTTAAGGTTCTTGATTTATGGTAGTAATTCGTTTGGCACGTGGTGGCTCCAAAAAGCGCCCATTCTACAATATTGTGGTAACCGATAAGCGTAAACCACGTGACAGTGGCTACATTGAGCGTCTCGGCTATTTTAATCCGATGGCCCGTGGTCAGGAAGTCCGTCTGCACCTTGAACAGGAACGTATTGCACACTGGCAGGCCAAAGGGGCTCAGCCCAGCGAGCGTGTGGCAAAATTACTGGGCGAAGCCGCCAAGACTGAAGCGGCAGCCTGATTAGCCCGGCTAAAACATGCAGCCTGGAAAAAATACCCTGATTACACTGGGCAAAATCAGTGGTGTCTTCGGTGTTAAAGGCTGGGTTAAGGTCTATAGTTATACCGCTGAGCGGGATAATATCCTGTCGTTTAAAACTTGGTATCTTTTCCGTGATCAGCAATGGCAACCGGTAAAAGTGTTGGCCGGTCAGCGTCAGGGTAAGGGGCTGGTTGCCAGTATTGAAGGTGTTACGGATCGTGAACAGGCCCTGTCTCTACAGGGAGCATTGATTGGTACGGTGCGTGAAGCATTGCCGGAGTTAACAGAAGATGAGTTTTACTGGTCGGATCTGATCGGTCTGGATGTGGTAACGACGGCGGATCAGGTCCTGGGTAAAATATCACATCTTTTCGAAACGGGAGCCAATGATGTCATGGTGGTTAAAGGTGATCGTGAACGCTGGTTGCCCTGGGTCATGCATGATGTAGTGAAGCGGGTTGATCTGGACAGTGGAACAGTTCAGGTGGACTGGGATCCCGATTTTTGAGGTATGAATGCGCTTTGATGTTATTACATTGTTCCCGGACTGGGTTAAGTCAGTCACCCGGAATGGTGTAGTTCGCAAGGCAGCAGAAAAAGGTCTGGTTAAGCTGGACTGTATTAATCCGCGTGATTATGCAACAGATGTGCATCGCACGGTGGATGACCGTCCTTATGGTGGCGGGCCGGGAATGGTGATGAAAGCGGATTGTCTGTTACAGGCAGTTGCTGCTGCCAGATTGATCAATAACGGCAAACTGATTTATCTCAGTCCACAAGGTCGCAGGTTATCACAGCCGGACGTAAAAAAACTGGCAGCAGAGGATCGTTTAATTCTTCTGTGTGGGCGTTACGAAGGTATTGATGAACGTGTGATTCAGCGGGAAGTTGATGCTGAATATTCCATTGGTGACTATGTCCTCAGTGGTGGTGAGCTGGGCGCAATGGTGCTGATTGACAGTGTTTCACGTTTACTGCCGGGTGTTTTGGGGCATAGCGAGTCCTCCGAGCAGGATTCATTCAGTGACGGATTGCTGGATTGCCCGCACTACACACGTCCTGAAGAGGTTGCCGGGTTGGGCGTACCCGCTGTACTGAAAAGCGGTGATCATGCTGCAATCGCCCGGTGGCGCAGAAAGCAGGCGTTAGGAATCACGTGGTTAAAGCGCCCGGATTTATTAGCAAACAGAATGTTACAGCCAGCAGATCAGTTCTTGCTGGATGAATACAGACAGGAATACAAGGTTTCTTTAGAGGTTGACCATGAGTAATATTATCCAGCAGTTGGAACAGGAACAAATGACTAGGGATATCCCGGATTTTGCCCCCGGTGATACCGTTGTCGTTCAGGTACGTGTAAAGGAAGGGGGTAAAGAGCGTCTTCAGGCTTATGAAGGTGTCGTCATTGCCAAGAAAAATCGCGGGCTGCACTCAGCATTTACGGTGCGCAAGATTTCTTATGGTGAAGGTGTTGAGCGGGTATTCCAGACCTATAGCCACAGTATCGCCGGTATTAGCGTAAAACGTCGTGGTGATGTGCGTCGCGCCAAGCTGTACTATCTGCGTGGTCGTACCGGTAAAGCGGCACGGATTAAAGAAAAGGTTTAAGTCTCCATTTGGTTTTGATTGGAAAATCAGCAGCGTAGTACATTTGTAACTGCGCTGCTTTTGTTTGTCTATAATTTTTGACGGGTTGTCCGAAACCGGGGTTTCGTTTGTCTGCCGGAACTGTACAAGGTTCGGAGATGGTCTTATGCTCTTGCTTTTTATAAAAATAATAAATAAGACCTATAAAATATGTTTGCAGCACTCCATATCCACAGCCACGATTTGTTAAGCGAGGGCTTTTAGGTGGCTGCCGACTTGAGCTTTGGTTCGCAGTTCATGAGCTTACCGGCTTGGCCTTTGCTGGCCGTTGTACTGTTTTTAATTCTGCTGTTAACCGTATTTATTTTCTGGCGCAGGCGTTCCGGAACGCAAAGCCGTCTGTTTCAGCAAAATGTCCTGGTTTCTGCGTTGCTGGATATCAATGAGTCAGCGGTGTTGGTGGATGAAAGGGGCGTTGTTGAATTTATCAATCCATCCGCTGAACAACTGTTCCGTTACAAAATGCCGAATGCCCGTGGTAAATTTTACAGCGATTTGTTTCATCTGGTTGACCCGGTCAAGAGCAGTCCGATTAATTGGCCGGAGCTGGGTAAATCATCACAGCAGATTTTATTCCGTGAGTGTTTGTTGAGCTGTTCCGGTGTGCAGGATCTGGAGGTCAGCTATCTGGTCAGACCGATTGTTATTAATCAGCATGATAATAAAGATGTACAGAATTACTTTCTGCTGCTGTTGCGTGATCAGGCGGAAGTGCGGGCCTTACGTGCGCACCTGAATTATCTGCAGACCAATGATTCGCGGACCAAGCTGTTGAATCGTAAGAGTTTTGAGCTGAAACTGAAAATTGCGCTGGATGAAGCCTGTCAGCGCGGTTTGAAACACTCTTTTTGTCATGTTTCGCTGGATCAGTTTAAGGTTGTAAATGATACCCTGGGACATAATGCCGGGGATTTGTTTATTGAACGAATCGCGGATTTGCTAAAAGCTTCCATTGATAAGGAGCACGATATCTTGGCCCGTATCGGCGGAGATGAATTCGGCATCCTGCTCCGTGAAGCCGAGCCGGTGCAGGCTCTGCGTAAAGCCGAGAAAATCAGAAAGACGCTTTCTGAGTACCCCTTTAAGTGGAATGGCCGGGTGCATACAATCACAGCCAGTATTGGTTTTGTACCAATTCATAAGAAATCCGGCACTCCTAATCGCTTACTCTCCATTGCTGATGCGACCTGTCGGGTGGCAAAAGAAAGGGGGGGGAACCGCCTCTACCTTTATCGCCCTGATGACGTTGAGATTCGTAAACACCGTGGGCAGCTGACCTGGATTGGTAAACTGAAAACAGCTTTTGAGTCAGGGCAATTCAAGCTGTATGCACAACCGGTTCACCCGCTGGAAGCACGGGAATTTCTCAAACCCTTTAGTCACTACGAAGTATTATTGCGGCTTTTTGATTGTGATGGCAAGTCGATTTCACCGGATGAGTTTATTCCGGCGGCAGAATATTATTCCATGATGCCAAAGCTGGATCGTTGGGTGGTCACTGAACTGCTGGCACTGCTTAAGCAACTGGATAGTAATCAGCACTGTGTCTTTGCGGTGAATTTATCAGGCCAGAGTCTGGATGATCCGACCTTTTTACATTTTGTGAAGGATGCTATCCACCGTGAGCATATCAGGCCGGAAATGCTCTGTTTTGAAATTACCGAGCGACTGGCGATTAATAATCTCGAACTGGCGCGTAAGTTTATTGATACACTGAAAAAGCTGGGCTGTAGTTTTTCACTGGATGATTTTGGTACCGGAGTAAATTCTTTCGGTTATCTGAAAGAGCTGCCGGTGGATTACCTGAAAATTGATGGCAGTTTTATTAAAGATATTGCAACCGATGATTTCGGACGTGCTATGGTGCAGTCTGTCAATCAGTTCGGGCAGCTAATGTCTGTGAAAACCATTGCCGAATATGTTGAAAATGATCAGATCATTGGTATTCTGCGTGATATGGGAGTTGACTATGGGCAGGGCTACGGTATTTCAAAACCGTTGCCGATTAATGAAATTATCGCGGCTCATCTGCCTGACAGTAAGCGTTGATAAAGTTAATTAAAAGGATTTCATCGGATTGGGTATGTGCTGATCCGGGGTTTGCTATGGCTGTGGAAAAGGAGAGGCGGATGAAAATCCACATTCTGGGTATTTGTGGCACCTTCATGGGAGGGATCGCATTGCTGGCGCGGGAAAAAGGTATTGCCGTCAGTGGGGCTGATGAAAATATTTATCCGCCAATGAGTACCTTGCTGACTGAACAGGGTATAACTATTACTGATGGCTATGCGGCTGAAGAGCTGTCTGCCGGACAGGATATTACCGTGGTCGGTAATGTTATGCGCCGGGGGCTGGCGGTGGTGGAAAGTCTGCTGAACCGGAATATGCGGTATACCTCCGGTCCGCAATGGCTGTATGAAAATATTTTGCAGGATCGCTGGGTGCTGGCAGTGGCGGGGACGCACGGTAAAACCACGACAGCCAGTATGCTGGCCTGGATACTGGAACATGCCGGTTTACAGCCGGGATTTCTGATCGGCGGCGTGCCGGAAAATTTCGGTGTTTCTGCCCGTCTGGGTAAGTCACCTTTCTTTGTGGTTGAAGCCGATGAATACGATACGGCTTTTTTTGATAAGCGTTCCAAGTTTGTTCACTACCATCCCCGTACGCTGGTGCTGAATAATCTTGAATATGATCATGCTGATATCTTTCCGGATCTGGCGGCGATTAAAACTCAATTCCATCATTTAATGCGTATGGTGCCGGGTAACGGGCTGGTGGTGGCTAATGGTCAGGATCAGAATCTTGCTGATGTCCGGCAGATGGGTTGCTGGACGCCGGTGGAAAGTTTTGCCAGTGGCAACTGGACAGCAGAGTATCTGCAGGCGGATGGCAGTGAGTTCCGGGTCTTGCTGGACGGTCAGGATTGTGGCGTGGTGAGCTGGGAAGCCATCGGTGAGCATAATGTGAATAATGCCTTGGCCGCCATTGCAGCGGCCCGCCATGCCGGGGTTCCGGTAAAGCATGCCATTGCGGCATTGGCCGGGTTTAAGGGGGTGAAACGGCGAATGCAGGTACGCGGACAGGTTGCTGGTATTACCGTTTATGATGATTTTGCCCATCATCCGACGGCGATAGCTATGACATTGGCGGGTTTGCGGGCAAAAGTGGGTAACAGCCGTATTATTGCACTGCTGGAACCACGTTCAAATACGATGCGTATGGGGGAGCATAAAGCGAAACTGGCAGGTTCACTGGCTGAGGCCGATGTTGTCTGGCTTTATCAGCCTGAAGGATTAAGCTGGCATTTGTCTGAAGTGGTGGCAGTTTTAGGGGAAAAAGGGCGGTTGGCTACGGATATTCAACAACTGGTTGAGGCAGTCGTTACTCATGTATTACCCGGAGATCATGTGCTGGTGATGAGTAACGGTGGTTTTGGTGGTATTCATGACAAATTACTGGCGGCTCTGGCTCAGCGGACATGAAACAAAAAACAATCACCCTGATAATGACCGGGGCATCCGGTGCCGGGTACGGGCTGCGTTTACTGGAACAGTTGCTAAGGCTGAAACACCGGGTTTACTTGCTGATTTCCCGCCCGGCCTTATTAGTGATTAATACCGAAACTGACCTGAAATTACCCGGCAGAATGCAGGATGCACAACAGTTGCTGGCAGCACGGTATCAGGCGGCAGACGGCCAGCTGCAACTTTTCGAGCGTGAACAATGGATGGCACCGATTGCCAGTGGCAGCAGTGTCGCGGATGCTATGGTGGTCTGTCCATGTACCACCGGAACGCTGTCCGCGATTGCTTGTGGCAGTAGCCGGAATTTAATTGAGCGGGCTGCGGACGTTACGCTGAAAGAGCGTAAAAAATTGATTCTGGTGGTGCGTGAAACCCCCTTTTCAGAGATTCACCTGGAAAATATGTTAAAGTTGGCGCGTATGGGGAGTGTAATACTGCCTGCTAATCCGGGGTTTTATCACCGTCCCGCTACGATAGATGAACTGATTGATTTCATGGTGGCCCGTATTCTGGATCATTTGGCGATTGATCATGACTTGTTGCCTCGTTGGGGTCATGAATGTGAATGAATACCTCGCGGATCAGCAGATTTTTCCAGGGTAACAATACCTTGTTAAAACAATTTTATTGATTAAAAGAACAGGAGCTTGCAAATGGCAACTCAAGACATTGGTGCGCAACAATTTAATGACGTTATTACCAATAATAATATCGTCATTGTCGATTTCTGGGCCGAATGGTGCGGGCCGTGCAAATCATTTGCGCCAATCTATGAAAAAGTTTCAGAGCGGCATGAAGATATTGTGTTTGCCAAGGTGAATACTGAGCAGGAACAGGAGCTGGCCGGGCATTTCCAGATCCGCTCAATTCCGACTCTGATGATTTTTCGTGAGCAGATAGTGTTGTTTGCCCAGCCCGGTATGCTGGCTGAAGAACAGCTGGAAGAAGTGATCAGCAAGGTGCGTGAAGTTGATATGGACAAAGTGCATGAAGAAGTCGCCAAACAGGAGCAGCAGTAACCCTTCCCTCACCGTTTTATTGTGTACAGGCCGGGAGTCCGTTGTGATAACTCCCGGCTTTTTCACAGAACTTCAGTTCCATCCGGCTTTCAATGTTCAACCTTGCCATTGCTCGTCGGTTTTTTCAGTGCCTGCAGCCAGTTGCGCTGGTTTTGCTGATCAATCAGCAAATAGGTGATATAGCCGGTACTGCTGGCCAGAAAGGCCGGAATAAACACGTCGGCATCCAGTGCAAGGTAGGCACAACCTGCTGTTGCCAGAGGCAGGATAACAATACCCGGAACCGTGCGGGTATAATCCCGGCGCAGTGACAACCGGTCGATAATCATCCATGACCCGCTGGTAAACAGAAAGGCAACCAGCCAGGCCGGTAACAAATCTGTGGGCCGGTACAGGAAAATTGCCAATGGCACCAGCAATGTTGCCAGCCAGCTTGCCCCGCGTACAATCCGATAGGAAGGTTGGGACGGCTGTTGAATATGCGGCAGGTGGCCGCCAATGTAACCACAAGCCGCGATGGTTGCGACCATGACAGGTGTTGCATTGGTCAATTGATAACTAAGAAAACCAGCGCCGAGACCGACTACTGTTGCAGCCATATTTTGTATTAGAAAGCCCATTATTATGTCCCCGGTTTTTATTTTATGGATACTGATGAACTATCTGCCCGTATAGCTCATCACTCATCATAGTTATGTCTACTTATAATACATGGACCGGGGGAGATTGTCTTTGTTCAATGATATCCGGGTGAAATGCTGTCAGGCGGGATAGGCCAGTTACGCTGAAAGCCCGCAACCTTTACGGTTGCGGGCTACAAAATATCTTGCATTAGAAAATACCCTTAACTGTTAAACTTAATCAACAGGGACATGCACCCGATTAGTGGTATCAGCCATGACATAAAAATCCCGTTTGCGGGTTTTATTGCCTCTGCGCACTTCAGCGGTATAACGTCCCGGTTTTATGGAATGCAAGGTAATGGAATGACGATTGCTTCTGATTGGTTTATAACCCGGATCATTCACCCGGTAGATTTTCCATTCTACCGGCTCAAAGGCCGGGCCGTTATCAATCGTTGCAATCAACCTTACCTTGGCGGTGTTGCTGTCTGCCCATGCTGCTGCACTGGCGCTGCTGAAACCCATAAATATCGCAGCTGCCACCATTAGTTTTAATGTCATTTTCATTATTCACTCCTTGATTTGATCAGGTTTTTCGGCTGAACGGTCAGCTTCAAACTTGAGTGTTCCCTCGAAAACATCCTGTCTATAAGTTGGAGTTACGTTTTTTATTAATGTTCCATTCAGTTTTATAACAATTTTTTATCGTGGAAATTAACGTTATATAAATTACAGCCAACTATTAATCGAAAATCCGGAACCCCAGACTGCAATAACGTTTTGCCTTCTGAGTCCGTTGACTTGAGTGTGGAACAATTCGTGTAAAAGTGGCGGGGAAACAGGTTGGATGAACCTTTCTACTGGATGAATGGGGGTATAAGTGGGGAATGCCCGGATAGTCTCCGGACACCGGTTTGGTAATAAATTCAGTTAGTTTCGCCGACTAAAAGAATCAATTCGCTTGAGTTTTGTTTAATCCATGTGCAGCATTTCTGCGGCCAGGGTGCGGGTTGCATCCGTGAGCTCAATGCCGCCGATCATGCGGGCAATCTCCTCAATCCGGCTCTGGTGATCCAGTTGAGTGATAGCCGTGCTGGTTGATGTTTTTGCCTTATTTTTCCGGATTAAATAATGCTGGTGCGCCTGTGAGGCGACCTGTGGCAGGTGCGTGACACATAAAACCTGGCGGTTATGGCTCAGTGTGCGTAACTGACGACCGACGACTTCGGCAGTACCACCACCAATCCCGGTATCGACTTCATCAAAAATCAAAGCGGGCAGGGTGAGTTTCTGGGCGGCAATCATCTGGATTGCCAGACTGATCCGGGATAATTCACCACCGGATGCCACTTTCGTCAGAGGTTTCAGTGGCTGCCCCGGATTGGCACTGACCATAAATTCAATCTGATCCTGGCCGTAAGGGGAAAAGCTGTGCTTATCGTGGTTGACCTGAATTTCAAAATGTCCACCCTGCATTCCCAGTTCCTGCATGGCTTTACTTACGCCCGATGAGAGTTTTTTTGCAGCCTTCCAGCGTCTGGCCGAAAGTTTCTGTACCTGTTGACGGTATTCATCCGCAGCCTGATCCCGTTGTTGTTGCACAGCGTCAATATCGTAGTCATCGCTTTCCAGTGTTTTCAGCTCTGCCTGTAGCTGAGCCAGATGATCCGTAAGCTGTTCCGGTTCTATGCGGTGCTTGCGGGCAATGGTGCGGATTTCGGCGATACGTGCTTCCACCCATTGCAGGCGTTGCGGGTCGAGCTCCGGTTCGCGGATATAGTCACGCAACAGGTAGGCGGCCTCCTGTAGCTGGATCTGGGCGCTGTTCATTAATTCCAGTGGCGCTTCCAGTCGGCTATCCAGTGTGGTTAGCGGAGTAAGATGCTGAATTTGCTGGTTCAGCGATGAATACAATGATGGTTCCGCTTCGTAAAGCTGCTGGTAACTCTGTTCACTGACCGTTTGCAGCTGTTCGGCGTTAGCCAGCCGGTTGAGCTCTTCATCCAGGCTGAGTAATTCGCCCGTTGCCAGCGCCAGATTTTCCAGTTCCTGGCTTTGAAAACGTAATAGATCAATGCGTTCCTGATGCTGCTGATTTTCGCTGCTCAGGGTATGCAGGCGTTCGTCCAGCTGTTTCCAGTGTTTCCAGTGACGCTGTGTGGTTTCCAGCAGCTTTTCATTGTCAGCGAAGTCATCCAGCATCTGTCGCTGGGCCTCTTTTTTCATCAGTGACTGGTGTTCGTGCTGACCATGAATATCGACCATCTGTTCACCCAGTTCGCGGATCAGGGCCAAGGTGACGGGGGAGCCATTGATAAAGGCGCGGGACTTGCCAGTGGCTGCAATCACCCGGCGCAGAATACATTCCTCGTCCTCATTGTCCAGTGACTGTGCTTCCAGCCATTGCCGGGCGTGCGGGGTGTGATGGATATCGACTGTGAGGGTGATTTCCGCTTTTTTGGCACCGTGGCGGATGGTGCTGCTGTCCGCCTTGTCACCAAGCACCAGACCAATGGCATCCAGCAGAATGGATTTTCCTGCACCGGTTTCGCCAGTCAGTGCGGTCATGCCCGGCTGTAATTCAAGATCCAGCTCATCAATAATGGCAAAGTTCCGGATGTGAATGTGGGTCAGCATTACGGTTGTGTTCCCCAGTGTAATTTTGAACGCAGTATCTGGTAATAATCATAATTCGGTGGATGCAACAGGTGCATCTTTTCCTGATAGGACTGAATCACGATGCGGTCACCGGAAATCAGTTCAATATTATGATGGCCGTCAAACGAAACCCGTGAGTCCACCCGGCGCTGGCGGCACAAACTGATTTCAATGGTACTGTTATTGCTGATGACCAGTGGGCGGCTGCTCAGGGTATGCGGGCAAATCGGCACCAGAATCGTCGCATCCAGCGAGGGGTGCAGTATTGGGCCGCCACTGGATAGGGCATAGGCTGTGGAACCAGTGGGAGTGGAAATTATCATACCGTCCGCCCGCTGGGTGGTGACAAAAGTGCTGTCAATAAAAGTGGTGAATTCAATCATGCGGATTTCATTACGCGAGTGCAATACAATATCATTGAGCGCGGTACCTTCACCCAGTAATTGGCCGTCACGATAGATTTCGGCGTACAGCAGGCAGCGTTGTTCCTCGTGATAATGGCCCTGAAAAATCTCGCTCAGCTGGCTGGTCATTTCCACAGGTGAAACATCAACCAAAAAGCCCAGTCGTCCCAGATTCACCCCGATCATCGGCAGGTTATAAGGCGCAAGCAGGCGACCTGCATTGAGCAAGGTGCCGTCACCCCCGACCACAATTGCCAGATCCGCCTGACGTGCAATCTGCTGATCATCGGTGGCCTCCAGGTGAAGAATCCTTGCCGCCGGACGAGAAGCCAGCACATGACTACCGCGTTCCAGCAGAAACTGATATAACACCTGCAGGGTTGAGGTAACAGCGTCGCCATTCCGTTTGGAGAAGATTCCGATAGTCGAGAATGGATTCATGGTATGTTCTGCCTGTCACTGATGGTCGTTTAATTTAAGTGTGTGTATGGTATATGAGTATACGTGGATGACACCCAGCCTGTATAAATATCTGCGATTTCCAAAATAATCAATAAGTTCGGAGAGCTGAGGCCATGACAACTGATAGACAACCGGAAACACTGACAGAGCGTGCCCAGCACATTCTGAAAGTTCTGGTTGAGGGCTACATCCAGGATGGTATTCCGGTCGGTTCACGGACACTGGCCAAACGCAGCGGCTTGTCGCTGAGTGCTGCAACCATCCGTAATGTGATGGCGGATCTTGAGGAAGCCGGTTATATTCGCGCACCGCATACTTCCGCCGGGCGCATTCCCACTTCACAGGGCTATCGGTTGTTTGTTGATTCACTGGTTCAGGTCAAACCGCTGGAAGCGGTGGCGCTGGATCACTTACAAGGCCAGCTCAATGCCGGTCAGGACACCACTACACTGGTGCAGTCGGCTTCTACTCTGTTATCCAGAGTCACCTCATTGACCGGACTGGTTACGATTCCACGGCATGCTCCTGCTGCAATCCGCCAGGTGGAATTTCTGCGCCTGAGTGAAAAACAGGTGCTGGTGATTCTGGTGCTGAGCCGCAATGAAGTACAGAACCGGATTATTCAGCTGGAAAAGGATATTGCTGCTCCGGAGTTGCAGCAGGCTGCCAACTTTCTCAATGAATGTCTGGTCGGCAAGGATGTGCAGTCCGCCCGCCAGACACTGCTGGATGAAATGCGTCAGCACCGCCGGGAAATGGATGCCCTGATGCTGTCGGCGATTGAACTGGGTGAGATGGCTTTTGCTGATATCGGCAGTGGTAGTGAAGAAGATTATGTCATTGCGGGTGAAACCAACCTGATGAGTTATGATGATTTGTCGGATATCGACAAGCTGCGTGAGCTGTTCAGTGCCTTTACCCGTAAACGCGATATGCTGGAATTACTGGATAAAAGTATTCAGGCGGAAGGGGTACAGATTTTTATCGGCAGTGAGTCCGGTTATGAAGTATTCGGCGACTGTAGTCTGGTGACTGCACCCTACACCATAGGAGATGATCAGCTCGGCGTACTGGGGGTCATCGGCCCTAAACGTATGCCTTATGAAAGTGTGATTCCGGTGGTCGATGTCACGTCCAAACTGCTGAGCATTGCTCTCAGTCGTTCATACTGAATCCGGCAGCCTGGGTTCTGCTTTTTTTTACAGTTCCCCGTCTTCCATCACGGGATCACCGCTGCAGGTGTTTCAGGCGTTCCCCCAGTTTTTGCAGAGCTTCATCCTTTTGCAGCAGTGCCCGGTTCTTAACGGATACCTGCTGGTTCAGTTGTTCAATCATCCGTTCCTTGAGCTGGATGACTTTTTCCGCATTAATCAGTTTGGCTGTCTGATTGGCATTTTTGGCCAGTTGCTGCAAGTCGCTTTTCAGCTGACTGAGTTGCTGATGCAGTGTCTGATGATCCTGTCTTAGCTGTGTGTTCAGTTGCTCTTCCTGTTTCTGTTGGTTACTCAGCTTGTCCAGGCTGGTGATAATCTGCTGATCTGCTACTTGAGCCTGTTTTGACAGTACCTGGGTCTGGCCGAGTTGCTCCGTGAGGGCAGAGAAGCGTTCCAGTAGTTGCTGATAAGTGTTTTGTGCCTGTTTCGACAGGTCATGTGCCTGGTCGGACTGTTCCGTGAGCGTGACCAACTGCTCTTGCAGTTGTTGATCTGCCTTTTGTAATTCGGCTGCCATGTGTTCGAAGAAGTTTTGTGACTGATGAAGACCTTTGGCCAGTGCAGTACCTTGTTGCAATAATTGTTGATCCGCCTGGCCGGTTTTGGCGAATTGTTCCTGCAGCTCATGCAGCTGTGCGAGAACTTGTTCGCTGTGTTGCTGTGAGGCACTGTTTTCTTGAGTGGCTGTCAGTTGCTGGCTGATCTGCTCAAGTTGTGTACTCAGCTGTGTCGTTTGTTGTTCTGCCAGCTCTTTGGTTTGTGCCGAGGCATCCAGCTGGCCGTTAATCAATGTCAGTTTTTCCTGCAGCAAATTATTTTGTTCATGGGTGGCGGCTTCGACCATTCTGGAGATCAGCTTGATTTGACGTTGCAGATCGCTGTGTTGCTGCTGGGTTTCGGCATGTGCTTTTTCCATGTGTGTGCCCAGAGATTGTATGTGGTCTTCACTCAGCTGTTGTTGTTTATCCAGAATAGCCTGCTGGCTCTGGTCCAGCCGTTGTTGCCAGTTTTCGCCGGTTTTATGCAGCGTCTTTCGGATCTGTGCCATACTCTGTGCAAAATGTTCCTGCAGCTGTTCGTTCTGGGTGCTGATTGCGGTTTCGTAGGTCGTCTTGTGTTCTCCCAGCTGGTGGTAGAAGGTTTCATGGCGATCCTGCTGCTGTTGTTCTTCCGCTTCCAGTCGTTGTTGCAGAAGGCCGAGTTGTTCTGTCATCAACTGTTCTGTGGCGGCAATACCCTGTTCACGTTGTGCCAGCCGGATTTCCCGCTCGCTGAAGGTCTGGCTGTGCTCCGTCAGTTGTTGTTCATGTTTCAGCAGGGCGGTTTCCTGCTCGCTCAGCTGTTGTTCGCGTTGCAGCAGGATCTGCTCATGTTGCTGTTGCAAGGTCGTTTGCTCATTGATCTGTTTTTCCCGTTCCTGTGTGGCGGTTTCTTTTTTCAGCAACAAGGCTTCCTGTTCCTGAGCCAGTGTTGATTGCTGGTGTAGTTGTGCCTCCTGTTGCTGAATGATGGTGGACTTTTTCTGCAGCTGTTGATGGAGCTGGCTGATGTGGGCATCTTTATCTTTCACCGTCTGATGCAGTTCGCTGAAATCGCGGCTTTGTTCATCAAAGGTCCGCTGTTGCTGCAGCTGGGTTTCTCCCAGTGTTTCCAGCTGCGTTTGTAACTGCGTCATCTGTTTGTCGCGACAGGCAATTTCCTGATCCCGTTCCTGAAGCTGTACAAACTGGGCATTAATCTGTTCTTCGCGCCGTTGTAGCTGCTCCTCGTGACTGGCAATGATTTGATCACGTGCCTGTATCTGGCGGTCTTTCTCCTGAATCAGGTCATCGCGCTGACGCAACAGGTGTTCATGTTTCAGCGTATTCTGTTCTTTCTCATGCAGAATCCGGGTGTGTTCGGCCAGCTGTTCATTGGTGCTGCTGTGCTGTTCAATCCTTTCTTCAATCAGGCGGTCACGTTGGCGTAATTGTTCTTCGTGCTGCTCAATAACTTTTTCGTGCTTGTGCTGTAAGGTTTCCAGGCTTTCCAGGCGCTGATTGAGCTGGGTGATCAGCTTCTCACGTTCCAGCAGCTGTTGGTCACGGACACTGATTTGCTGATCACGTTCATTCAGCAGTTGTTCCTGTTCGTGGCTTTGTTTTTGTTTTTCATTGATCCACTGGTTAAGTTCATGGACCTGGCGAGCATAGTCCTGTAGCGAGTGGTCACGCTTGCCAAGTTGCTTGTCGCGGTTTTCCAGCTCGCGGTCGCGCTTGTCCAGATGGCGTTCTTTTTCTTCCAGCTGACGGTCACGCTGTTTGATCTGTTCTTCGCGTTCACGCAGATTCTTTTCGCTGTAATGGACGTTCTGCTCCATATCCAGCAGACGTTTTTCCAGTACACGCATCAATTCGTCACGTTCGCGGATGGTCTGATCACGATCCTGAATAACGCGATCACGTTCCTGCAACCGGCCTTCAAACTGCAGGAATTTTTCCTGATAGCCGTTTTCCTCGATATGCGTTTTCTGCAGGACTTCTTCTTTGTTGTGCAGTAATTGTTCGCGTTTGGCGAGTGCGTGTTCCAGATCCTCAATGACAGAGTCACGGTTGTGCAGGCGGGTGGACAGCTGTTTAATCTGTTGCTGAGCTTCGTGCAGGCTGGCATTTAGCGTATCAATGGTTTCAATGATACTCTCCCGGTCTCCGGTGGTCAGAAACCGGTTGCCCTTAATTTTTTCAAGTAACGATGCTTGCTCTGTGCTCATAATTTTATTGTTCTTATTCAGTAAGTTCAGCAGCTTACTGTAACACAGTTTGTTTAATGAGAAATTAAAGTTATACCCAATAAATTCAGCTGAACAACACTGCCCGGGTTAATCGATCACGGGTGCGCATACCCCCTGTTTTTCTGGTATAATTCGCGGATTCTTTTAGCTGCGGAACAACGAAAAATATGGCTGACTTCGCCAAGGAAATTCTCTCGGTCAATCTCGAAGATGAAATGCGCCAGTCTTATCTGGACTATGCGATGAGTGTGATCGTCGGACGCGCCCTGCCTGATGCCCGTGATGGCCTGAAACCGGTGCACAGGCGAGCCTTGTACGCGATGGGTGAACTGAATAACGACTGGAATAAGCCCTATAAGAAATCAGCACGTATTGTCGGTGATGTTATCGGTAAATATCACCCGCACGGCGACACCGCAGTCTACGATACCGTAGTACGTATGGCACAGCCGTTTTCGCTGCGTTACATGCTGGTTGATGGTCAGGGTAACTTCGGTTCGGTGGACGGTGATGCTCCAGCTGCAATGCGTTATACCGAAATCCGCATGTCGAAAATCGCTCATGAGTTAATGGCGGACATTGACAAGGAAACGGTTGATTTTGTTGATAATTATGATGGTTCCGAAAGTGAGCCGTCTGTCTTTCCGACCCGTGTGCCCAATCTGCTGGTCAATGGTTCCTCCGGTATCGCGGTGGGCATGGCGACCAATATTCCGCCACATAATCTGGGCGAGGTGGTGAATGCCTGCCTGGCAATGATTGATAAGCCGGACATCGCCATTGAGGAGTTGATGGAAATTCTGCCGGGGCCGGATTTTCCGACAGCGGGCATTATCAATGGCGCACGCGGCATTCGTGACGCCTACCGTACTGGTAAGGGACGGATTTATGTGCGTGCCCGTGCTGATATTGAGGCACATGAAAAAACCGGGCGTGAGACGATTATTGTCACCGAATTGCCGTATCAGGTGAACAAGGCGAGGTTGCTGGAAAAAATCGCTGAACTGGTCAAGGACAAAAAGCTGGAAGGGATTTCCGAATTGCGTGATGAGTCGGATAAGGACGGCATGCGCATGGTGATTGAGTTAAAGCGTGGCGAATCCGGTGAGGTGGTGCTCAACAATCTGTACAAGCAGACCCAGATGCAGAGTGTGTTCGGTATCAATATGGTTGCCTTGCTGGATGGTCAGCCCCGGTTACTGAATCTGCATCAGGTACTGAATGCTTTCCTGCGCCATCGCCGTGAAGTGGTGACCCGGCGCACCATTTATAATCTGCGTAAGGCACGGGAACGGGCGCATATCCTCGAAGGTCTGGCCGTTGCATTGTCCAATATCGACGAGATTATCCAGCTGATTAAAAATGCTGAAAGTCCGGCCATTGCGAAAGAGGGGCTGATTGCACGGGGCTGGAATCCGGGGATTGTCAGTGAGATGTTGACCCGTGCCGGTGCAGATGCCTGTCGTCCGGAGGAGCTGGGTGAGCATTTTGGGCTGCGTGAGGGTGAATACTGGTTGTCTGAAGCACAGGCGCAGGCGATTCTGGAATTGCGTCTGCACCGCCTGACCGGGCTGGAAAAAGACAAGATTCTCAATGAATACCGTGAATTGCTGGCGCGGATTGAGGATTTGCTGGATATTCTGGCTGATCCGGAGCGGCTGATGCAGGTGATTCGTGATGAACTGACCGAGTTGCGCAATGATTTTAATGACGAGCGCCGTACTGAAATTAATCCGATTGGCGAAGATCTGAATCTGGAAGACCTGATTGCTGATGAGGAAGTGGTGGTGACATTATCGCATGCCGGTTATGCCAAGGCGCAGCCGCTGGATACCTATCGTGCCCAGCGGCGCGGCGGGCGTGGTAAGGCCGCAACGACCATGAAGGAAGAGGATTTCATTGAAAAACTGTTTGTTGCCAGCACACATGATACTATTCTCTGTTTCTCCAGTCGCGGGCGTATGTACTGGCTGAAAGTTTATCAGTTGCCGATTGCCAGCCGTAACTCACGCGGACGGCCGATGGTGAATTTGCTGCCGCTGGAAGAGGGTGAGCGGATTAATGCCATTCTGCCGATCCGTGAATATGCCGAAGGCTGGTATGTGTTTATGGCGACCTCAAATGGTACGGTGAAGAAAACCCCGCTGCGTGACTTCTCACGACCACGGACTGCCGGGATTATCGCCATTGATCTGCGTGATGATAATCATCTGGTCGATGTGGCGCTGACTAACGGTGATAATGATGTCATGCTGTTTGCTTCTTCAGGCAAGGCGATTCGCTTCGATGAGAAGGCGGTTCGGCCAATGGGGCGGACGGCTGCCGGGGTGCGTGGCATTAAAATGGATGACGGGCATACGGTGAATGCGCTGATTATTCTGGGTGAAGATGGCCACATTCTCACCGCCACTGAAAATGGCTATGGTAAACGTACCCACATGGATGAATTTTCCCGTCAGGGCCGTGGCGGTATGGGAGTAATCGCGATCCAGACTTCCGAGCGTAACGGTGCCGCCGTCGGTGCGGTTCAGGTGTGTGAGGACGATGAAATCATGTTGATCACCAATGGTGGTACGCTGGTGCGTACCGAGGTGAAGCAGATTTCAGTGGTCGGACGCAATACCCAGGGGGTGACACTGATCCGGCTGACTTCGGGTGAGCAGCTGGTACAGATTGCGCCGATTCCGCAGACTGGTGAGGAAGAGGCGGCTGGTTCGGAGGCGGATGCCGTCAGTGAAGTTGCTGATAAGGCCGAACAGCAGTCAGCCGGTGAAGATACGTCCGCCGCAGACGATACCGTACAGGACGATTAACGTGAGCCGTGTCTATAATTTTAGTGCCGGACCTGCGGTGTTACCGGAAGCTGTGCTGGAACAGGCGCGGCAGGAATTGACCGACTGGCAGGGCACGGGCATGTCGGTGATGGAAATGAGTCATCGTGGCAAGGCGTTTACGGCAATTGCAGAACAGGCGGAGGCCGATCTGCGTGAATTACTGGCGATTCCGGCTAATTACCAGGTGTTGTTCCTACAAGGTGGGGCCAGCAGCCAGTTTGCAATGATTCCAATGAATCTGCTGCGTGGTCACAGTAAGGCGGATTACGTCAATACCGGGGACTGGTCGCGCAAGGCGATAGCCGAGGCAAAACGTTACGCTAAGATAAACGTGGTGGCCAGCAGCGAGGCCGGTCATTTCACTGATATTCCGGATTTTGCGGCTTGGCAGTGTGATACTGAGGCGGCGTATCTGCACTACACGCCTAATGAAACCATTCGCGGTGTAGAATTTGGCTGGATTCCGGAGACGGGCGAAGTGCCATTGGTGGCAGATATGTCTTCAACCTTGTTGTCGCGGCCATTGGATGTCAGCCGTTTCGGGCTGATTTATGCTGGCGCACAAAAGAATATCGGCCCGGCAGGGCTGACGATTGTGATTGTGCGGGATGATCTGATCGGTCACACGCTGCCCGGTACGCCGACGATGTTTGACTATGCTGTACATGCCATAGTCGGCTCAATGTATGATACGCCACCGACTTATGCCTGGTATATGGCCGGACTGGTGTTTCAGTGGCTGAAAATGCAGGGTGGTTTATCGGTGATGGCTGAAGTGAATCAGCGTAAAGCGGAAAAGTTGTATCAGGCCATTGATCAGTCGGATTTTTATCATAATCCGGTGCGCAAAGATTGCCGCTCGTGGATGAATATACCATTTACACTGGCTGATCCGGCACTGGATCAGCGTTTCCTGGCCGAGGCGGAAGCAGCGGGGTTGGTGGCGTTAAAAGGTCACCGTGATTTGGGCGGTATGCGGGCCAGTATTTATAATGCGATGCCGGAAGCCGGTGTGGAGGCGCTGGTGGTGTTTATGCAGCACTTTGAGCGCCGGGTTTGATGTCGTGAGGGGATTAAATGAATAACGATCTGCTGGCATTGCGTGAGCGTATTGATGCGCTGGATACCCGGATTCTGGCGTTGCTGAATGAGCGGGCGCAGTGCGCTGAAGAGGTGGCGCGTACCAAGCTGGCCGAAGACCCTGATGCCAAATTCTATCGCCCGGAGCGGGAAGCACAGATTCTGACCCGGATGCAAAAACTGAATCAGGGGCCGCTGCGTAATGAGCAGGTTGCGCATTTGTACCGTGAGATCATTGCCTCCTGTCTGGCGCTGGAGGAGTCGATGTGTATCGCCTATCTCGGGCCACAAGGCACGTTTACCGAAGAGGCGACCTTAAAGCATTTTGGTCAGGCGGTGGCAACCAGGCCGGTATCAGCGATTGATCAGGTGTTTCGCGAGGTGGAGTCGGGACGGGTGCGTTATGGTGTCGTGCCGATTGAAAATTCAACCGAGGGTGTGGTTACGCATACCCTGGATATGTTTATGCAATCCGGGTTGCGGATTTGTGGTGAGATCAGTTTGCGCATCCGCCAGAATCTGATGGGGAAAACCACGGATTTGTCCACGGTACAACGGGTGTATTCTCACCAGCAGTCGCTGGCGCAATGCCGGGAGTGGCTGAACCGACACCTGCCGCAGGTTGAGCGGATTCCAGTCAACAGTAACAGTGAAGCTTCGCGCCTGTGTGCGGAAGATGTTGAATCAGTGGCGATTGGCCCGCGTCAGGCGGCACAAATTTACAATCTGCAGCTGATTCATGCCGGGATTGAAGATAACTCCAGTAATACCACGCGCTTTCTGGTGATTGGCGATCAGGTGGTCGGGGCCAGCGGCAAGGATAAGACTTCCCTGTTGGTATCCACTCCTAACCGTCCGGGGTCACTGTTCCAGATCCTGAAGCCGCTGGCGGACAATGGTGTGGACATGACCCGCATTGAATCCCGACCGGGGCGCAATACCAATTGGGAGTATATGTTTTTCCTAGATGTTCTGGGGCATGAACAGGATGCATCGGTGCAACAGGCATTAAAACGGCTGCGCGAAGAGGTGGATCTGGTGCGGGTACTGGGGTCTTATCCGTTGGCGATCAGGTAGTCATTAATGGCCGTAATCACCGTTTTGCTGCGGATGTATTTTGGCGGTGTCAGCGCCTCAGCAGCCCGGTCACCATTAAAGCCAAACCACCAATGCCGAACCCCCAGCTAATCAATGACACCCCCATCACCGCCGGTAATAATGGTGAAGCCGTGGTTAGTGTCGCCGTAATCAGTAAGGCTCCTCCAGCCACGGTGAGTACAGTGCTGCGCTGATTGCGCGCCATTTGTTGTTGCAACTGTTCCAGTTGTTGTGATTCCCATTGCATTTTTAGCTGCTGCTGATTGGTTTTTTCCACCACGTCAAACAGCAGATTGGGCATGTGTGGCAGGTTTTCCAGAAATTTTGGCAGGTTATACCGTGCGCCTTTCAGCAAGGCCCGCACACCGACTTGCTCATCAATCCAGCGTTGAATAAAGGGTTTAGCCGTTGTCCACAGATCCAGCTCTGGATACAGCTGGCGGCCCAGTCCCTCAATATTCAGCAGTGTTTTTTGCAGCAGTACCAGTTGTGGCTGGACTTCCATATTAAAGCGGCGGGCGGTCTGGAATAAACGCAACAGCAGGTTGCCGAAAGAAATCTGGCTGATCGGTTGCTGGAAAATGGGTTCACACACTGAACGAATGGCTGATTCAAATTCATCCACCCGTGTGCTGGCCGGTACCCA
>PDRT01000059.1 GCA_002746895.1 Thiothrix nivea | reverse complement strand
TTTGGCATCGTGTTCTCTCACATTGTGTTTTAGTCGACCGTGAGCTTCGCCCACTGGCCGTTCTTTTTCAATGTGTTGCACTAGCGATTAAAATCCGCGGTGCTTTTCAGATTGCCAGCCATTGCTGATACTGTTGCTCAGACAGTTGCAGCCGCTCACATAGTTCACGTAATTGGTCTGCCTGTTTCGGGCCACGACGCAGATCCTGCGGCAGGTCAGCAACCTTACAGTTAATACCGGTCAGTTGTCGTGCCAGACGCACGGTTGTCTGATGTTCTGTCACCAGCTGTTGCAGACGTTTTGCACCGTGTATCTGCATCTGGCCGATTTGCCGGGCGTTTTGCAGCAGGTTATCCAGATTACCAAAACGCTTCAGCAATTTGGCGGCAGTCGCCATACCGACACCGGGAATGCCGGGAATATTGTCCGCTTTATCACCGGCCATCGCCAGCTGGTCTGCCAGTTGTTGCGGCCAGACACCGAACTCACTTTTGATACCGCCATCGTGTAGGGGTTTACGGCGGCCATAATCCCACCACAGGTCATGGTTGCTGATGAGTTGTGCGAGATCCTTGTCGCCGCTGATAATAATGATTTGTGTATCAGCACCCTGTTGATGGCGTTGTTGTGCCGCCCAGCTGCCGATCAGGTCATCTGCTTCATCATGCACGCTGGCCCTCTGTACAATACCCAGTGCATCAAGAAAATCGCGGCAAAGCTGAAACTGGTATTTCAACTCCGGTGGAGCGGGTTCGCGGTTGGCTTTATACGCCGGGTAGATTGCCTTGCGGGCTGAGGTTTGCAGACTGGTATCAAAGGCAAAGGCCAGATGTTGCGGGCGCTGTTCATGGAGAAAGGCATACAGGAAGTGTAAAAAGCCCCGCACGGCATTGACCGGATGATGGTCGCGATCATAGGGGATGTAGCCGCGGACAAACCAGGCACGGAACACATAAATACTGGCATCAACCAGCCAGACGCGCTCGTTGTTGTGGCGTGTAAGCAGGGGGTGAGGCATCGCAATTTCCCGGTTGCTGAATTCGGTATCCAGGTAAAAACCGCTGACAGAGTCAGCGGTGTGGATAATGTAGAATATCTTTTACCTTGGGGCCAATGGTTTGGGAGCATCCATTATTGGTATCTGGCAACTTATTTTAATCATTCCGGCAAAAGATTTCGGGCATTTCTACTTTTTTATTTCAGTACTAAAGACTAAAGTTGAACACACAATAATCGGGTTTCATTAATCATGTGTTCAGTTAGAGTTATAGCCGGTTTCTGGTTTTTTTCCGAAGAGAATCATCCTTTGCTGCGAGAATGGCCGACAAACGGTAGTTTTAAAGATTTTTTGCCAAAATTATCGTCACTCTGAGCAGGATGAGCTTTATTTGAACGAAAAAGACAAAACACGGGAATAGGGCAGTGCATCACCCGCAGATTTATGAAAAAATCAGCGGGTGAGGGTATTTTTCAGGAGTAAAAGATGGGTTTGCACAAGGTGGTGGTGGTTTTATTACATGCTCTGGTGGCCGGTTTTATCGTTGCCTGTGGCGGGGAACGTGCTGGAGAAGGCAATATTACAGCACCCGAGACACCACTGTTTACGCTGTCTGCTGACGGAGTCGGGCCGCTGAATGCAGAAACACCGTTTAATCTGGTGCAGATTGGTGATGCCTTCCAGAACTACAATGTGGCACAGGAAACCCATCTGCGCGATGCTGGCCAATATCCGGTGATTACAGTGCGGCAGCGGGATGAGTTACTGCTGAGTATTAATGCGGACTACAAGGAACAGCGGGTGTTCTCGATCATTGTGCATGATAATCGCGTGGGCAATGAATTGGGACATCGGCTGGGTGACCGTTTTAACGAGATTTATGCCTACGGTAAAACCGAGGAGTGCGCACCGGGGCTGGAAGAATGGGCGGGCAAGGTCATGTGCTACGCGCCACAGACGAAAAATATTCTGTATTTATTTGACAATGAAGCGGGTCAGGGGGCGGATGGTGAAGTACCGACGCATGATGTACTGGCTGACTGGGAACTGGCGGCGATTGTCTGGAAACCGCCGCTGCGGGGTATTGATTAAATCAGATTTCTGCGATTTTACTGCGGTGTGAAGTTATCTACCGCTGAAGCGCCTTCGCCGAAGAAAAACTTGTCCATTTCCTCTTCCAGAAATTTCCGGTCTTTCGGGTTAATCGGACTGAGGCGGTATTCATTCATCAGAATCGTCTGTTGTCCCAGCCAGCGTTGCCAGGCTTCTTTCGATACATTATCAAAAATACGTTGTCCCAGATCACCGGGATAAGTCGGGCGGTCCAGCCCTTCCGCTTCGCGCTTCAGTAAAACGCAGTTGACCATGCGTGTCATCGTGTCTCCTTCAGGTTCTTTAATAAGCGTTGGGCGGCACTGGAAAGACCGCCCTTGAATTCGTGACCTGCTTTATACCAAAGCCTGTCTCCGGCTTCCATTATCCTTGCTTCCGGCGTGTGCAAATCGACCAGTAATGGCTGTAAATGCAGGCGATAATGCGAAAAGGTGTGGCTAAGGCAGGTCAAGGGGATGGTGGCCGGTGTTTCCGGTAACGGTTCCGGCAGATAATCACCCAATGCCGCCTGTAATGCCGTCTCACTGTCATATTCGGGAAAGCTCCATAAGCCGCCCCAGACCCCGGTGGGTGGGCGTTTCTCCAGCAGAATGGCACCCTGCTGGTTGCGCAGCAGCAGGGCAAAGCGTTGTTTTTCCGGCAGGGTCTTTTTCGGCTTCGGGGCGGGATAATCCTGCGGGTTGCCCTGAATACGGGCGCGGCAGTCTTCCTGTAGCGGGCAGAGCAGGCAGGCCGGTTTGCTGCGCGTGCAGAGTGTTGCGCCCATGTCCATCATTGCCTGGGTATAAGCCGCATTGCGCTCAGCGGGCAGGTGTTGTTCGGCACAGGCCCAGAGCTGTTTTTGCACCGCAGTCTGGCCGGGATAGCCGTCAATGGCATGATAACGTGCCAGTACCCGTTTCACATTACCGTCAAGAATCGCGTGTGGTTGTCCGCAGGCCAGCGACAGAATCGCTCCGGCGGTGGAGCGGCCAATACCACTGAGAGCCTCGACTGCTGCGAGAGTTTGGGGAAATTCACCCTGATGCTGATCACGAATGGTTTGTGCGGCCCGGTGCAGATTGCGGGCGCGGGTGTAATAACCCAGCCCCTGCCAGTGTTTCAATACTTCATCCTGTTCGGCATCCGCCAGCGTGAGCACATCCGGAAAGCGGTGCATAAAGCGTTCGTAGTAGGGGATGACGGTGGCAACCTGGGTTTGCTGGAGCATGATTTCCGAGACCCAGACCCGGTAGGGCGTGGGGTTTTGCTGCCAGGGCAGGTGTTTGCGGCCATGTTGGTCATACCAGTTCAGGACGCGGTTGGCGAAGGTGTCTTCACTCATGGATAAAGTTGCACACGGCGTAATATCTGTATCCAGTAGTACCTGTGCATTACCGGAGTATCCTGCTCTTGGATCGCAGCTCTCGTACCCATTGTTCCGGTTCCTGATTAACAAAACTTTCCAGCGGCTGTAGTTTTTCAAAAAAGGCTTCAGCAGTTAATGACTGCTCTTTTTTGCTGTTTAGTTGGGTTTTTAACAAGCGGCGAATAAGTTCAGACATGCTGATTCCCTGCCGTTTTGCCTGTGTTATCAGGGTATGGTGTAGATTATCGTCCAGGTAAATTTGTGTACGTTGCATAACGACTTATCCTTGGAGTGATGTATGTATTGTAACACCGTAACCGGTGTGCTGTGCTTTCCTGCTGGTGTTATCATAGCGCAGGTGGAGGTGGCGGCACTACCGGCAGTTACCGCTGTAAGTGATGATTTTCAACAAGTTACGACCTGATGATCCTGTATATCGCTGAAAAACCCAGTCTGGGCCGTGCCATCGCCGATGTTCTGCCACGTCCGCACCAGAAAGGCGACGGTTTCATCAAGGTGGGTAACGGTGATGTCGTCAGCTGGTGCATCGGTCACTTACTGGAACAGGCGGAACCGGAAGTCTATAACCCCGAATTCAAAACATGGTCAACACTGCACCTGCCCATTGTGCCGGAGCAGTGGCAGCTGGTGGTGAAATCCAGTACCCGCAAGCAGTTTAACGTACTGAAAAAGCTGATCAAACAGGCTGATGTACTGGTCAATGCCGGTGATCCGGATCGTGAGGGGCAGATTCTGATTGATGAGGTGATTAATTACTGCGGAGTACCAAAAGCCAAGGTTGCGGCCACACAGCGTTGTCTGATCAGCGATCTGAATCCGGCGGCGGTGAAAAAGTCGTTGGCCACGCTGCGCAGTAATAGCGAATTTATTCCGCTGGCCACCTCGGCATTGGCCAGAGCACGGGCCGACTGGCTGTACGGTATCAATATGACCCGGTTGTGTACACTGAAAGGCCAGCAATCCGGTTTTCAGGGGGTGTTATCCATCGGGCGGGTACAGACCCCGTTGCTGGGGCTGGTGGTGCAACGTGATCTGGAGATTGAACATTTTGTCTCGAAACCGTTTTATGAGGTATTTGCTACGCTGCAAACGGATAAGGACGAGACCTACCGGGCGAAATGGAAACCCAGCAAGGCCTGTGAGGATTACATGGATGATGAAGGCCGGGTGCTATCGAAAAAGCTGGCGGAGCATGTGATCTCGCGGGTGGTGAATCAGCCGGGTACCGTCACCAGGGTTGAACAGAAGAAAAAACAGCAACCACCGCCACTGCCTTATAATCTCTCGGCATTACAGATTGATGCCGCCCGCCGCTTCGGCCTGAATGCAAAGCAGGTGCTGGATATTTGTCAGCAGCTTTACGAACGACACAAACTGATTACCTACCCGCGTTCGGACTGCCGTTATCTGCCACAGGAGCATTATGCCGGAGCAGGGCGGGTAACGCAGGCTGTGGCACAGACCTGTAAGCGGTTAAAAGCGGCGGTGGATGAGGCGGATCTGACACTGAAAACCCGCGCCTGGAACGACAGTAAGGTAGGGGCACATCATGCGATTATTCCCACGGCCAAAGCCACAGATGGCAGCCGTCTGTCACGGCCGGAAGCGGATATTTATGAGCTGGTGGCCCGGCAGTATCTGATGCAGTTTTATCCGCCATTTGAGTATCTGGACAAGCAGATTGATACCGAGGTCGCCGGTGGTTTGTTTATTGCCCGCCAAAAGGATGTGCTGGCACAGGGCTGGAAGCAGTTATTGCCACCGCCCAAAGTTAAAACCGGTGATGATGCTGATACTCCGGTTGCCCGCTTGCCGGAGGTGAAAAAAGGTGATGCGGTGTTGTGTACTGAGGCGGAGCTGACGGAAAAGCAAACCACACCACCCCGGCATTTCAGTGATGCTACACTGCTCAGTGCGATGACCGGGATTGCCCGTTATGTCAGCGACCCGGCAATTAGGAAAGTACTACGTGAAACCGATGGCCTGGGCACGGAAGCGACGCGGGCCGGGATTATTGAGCTGCTGTTTAAACGTGAGTTTTTAATGCGTCAGGGCAAGGAAATCCGTGCCACCGAGATTGGCCGCACGCTGATTAACAACTTGCCGGATAGTGTGGGCAAGCCGGATATGACCGCGCACTGGGAATCGCAGCTGGAAGCGATCAGCCAGCGTCAGGTGCGTTATGCGCAGTTTATGCAGCCGATGATACAGGGTTTGACGCAGCTGATTGACGAAGTGGAATCCGCAGATTTTCGGGGTTTGCAGGGAATGGGTAAGGCAAAAACAACCAGAGCGGGCAAAAAGAAAACACGGAAAGTGCGGCGCAAGCGGAGCGGCTGAGTGTACCAATAGCTGTTTTGCTGGCATTCGACCATTTCAGGCAATGATAATGATACTGGGTGCATCTGTGTGGCTTGTTACGGCATAATCCCTGTCGATATCAGTAATAACCCGAAAGGATTTCGCACAAGATGGCCCAATATATTTACACCATGAACGGTGTCGGCAAAGTCGTACCGCCGAATAAACACATTCTCAAAGACATTTATCTCAATTTCTTTCCCGGAGCCAAGATCGGCGTACTCGGTTACAACGGTGCCGGTAAATCCACTTTACTGCGCATTATGGCGGGGATTGATACGGAGATTATCGGCGAGGCCCGTCCGCAACCGGGCATCAATATCGGTTATCTGCCCCAGGAACCGCAGTTAAATCCGGATAAGGATGTGCGCGGTAATGTCGAGGAGGGGCTGGCCGTGATAAAGGAGGCACAGGAAAAGCTGGATGCAGTGTATGCTGCCTATGCCGAGCCGGATGCCGATTTTGATGCACTGGCGGCTGAGCAGGCACGGCTGGAAAATATCCTGCAGGCCTCTGATGTGTCGAATCTGGATCATACGCTTGAGGTAGCGGCGGATGCCCTGCGTTTGCCACCGTGGGATGCGGATGTCAGCAAATTGTCCGGGGGTGAAAAGCGCCGGGTAGCCTTGTGCCGTTTGCTGCTGTCTTCACCAGATATGCTGATTCTTGATGAGCCGACCAACCATCTGGATGCCGAGTCAGTTGCCTGGCTGGAACGTTTCCTGCAGGAGTTTCCGGGGACGGTGGTTGCGGTAACGCATGACCGTTATTTCCTGGATAATGTCGCAGGCTGGATTCTGGAGCTGGATCGAGGGCAGGGTATCCCGTGGGAGGGTAACTATTCCTCATGGCTGGAGCAGAAGGAAAAACGTCTGGAACAGGAAAAAAAGGCCGAGAAAGGTCGCCTGAAGGCGATGAAAGAAGAGCTGGAATGGGTGCGTTCCAATCCCAAAGGGCGACAGGCGAAAAGTAAGGCCCGCATGGCGCGTTTTGAAGAGCTGTCTTCCAGTGATTATCAGGCCCGTTCCGAAACCAGTGAGATTTATATCGCTCCCGGCCCGCGTCTGGGGGATCAGGTGATTGAGGCGAAGGGAATCAGCAAGTCATTTAATGGTCGCCTGCTGTATGAAAACCTGAATTTCAATCTGCCCCGTGGGGGAATCGTGGGCATTATCGGCCCGAATGGGGCGGGCAAGACTACTCTGTTCCGCATGATTACCGGTGAAGAGCAGCCGGATAGCGGTGAGTTTGTAGTCGGTGAAACTGTGGAAATCGGCTATGTCGATCAGTCACGCGATGCGCTGGATGGCAGCAGGACGGTGTGGGAAGAAATCTCGGATGGTCAGGATCTTATCACTGTCGGGGGCTACCAGATCCAGTCGCGGGCTTATTGTGGCCGCTTTAACTTTAAGGGCGATTCACAACAGAAACGGGTGGGGGATTTGTCCGGTGGTGAGCGCAACCGGGTACATCTGGCCAAGCTGCTGAAATCCGGCGGTAATTTGTTGCTGCTGGATGAGCCGACCAACGATCTGGATGTCGAAACCCTGCGGGCGCTGGAAGAGGCATTGCTCAACTTTCCGGGCTGTGCCGTGGTGATTTCGCATGATCGCTGGTTCCTGGACCGGATTGCCACGCATATTCTGGCCTTTGAAGGCGAGTCACAGGTGGAGTGGTTCGAGGGTAACTATAGTGATTATGAAGAGGATTACAAACGGCGTCATGGTGATCAGGCGCTGAATCCACAGCGGATCAGATATAAGCGTTTGAAGACAGCCTGAGTGCGGGAACCGGCTAACTATCATCGGCAAAAAAAGCCGGAACAGGGTTTTCTCACGTTCCGGCTTTCGCAGTGCTGTGTTTAACAGCAATCGCCTATGAGGTCAGGCGGCATTCTGCGATTTTTAATTTTTGCCCCGGCTTGATAATATTGCGCCTGATTTTATTATAACGCTTGATGGCCGTGGTGGATTTGCCGGTCTTTTCCATGATTTTGCCCAGTGAGTCACCTTCCTTGACCTTGTAGTAGAAGGTGCGCACTTGACGCTTGTCGCTGTGGAACGTGGCCTTGTGCAGTTTACGCGAAGCGGTCATGCAGCTGGGTAACAGGCGTTTCGGTTTGCGGCGCTTGCTAACTTTTTTCTTTTCGGTAACGACTGTTTCCTGTTTGGTTTCCTCATCAATACTGGCCTGCAGTTGTCTGGCAGTTGGTAAATGACCGGAGTCACGCACAATCTGTCTGGATGCTGGCAGTCCGATTTTTTGCAGGCCGCCGGTGCGCATAAATTCCGGTGCCTGACCGCCATTCATTTTGTAGTAGGCATTCATCACCTGACGCAGGTAGTCTTGTGTTTCGCGATACGGTACACCCAGACCGTATCGATCCACAGTGCCTTCACCTGAGTTATAGGCAGCCACTGCATGGCGGACACTGCCACCATAGCGGTTTAACAGCCAGCTCAGATACAGTGTACCGGCGTGGATATTCTGGGCGACGTTGTAACGGTTGGTGACACCCCAGCGCCTGGCGGTGGCAGGCATCAGCTGCATCAGACCGGCGGCACCCTTGTGTGAACGTGCGCGTGGGCGGAAACAGGTTTCGGCGGTGATAATGGCTTTGATGAGATTGGCGTTGACGCCGTATTTATGGGAAGCGGAGTGAATGATATGACGATAGCGGCGGGCTTTCTGGTGCAGCACCTGTGGGCTGTATTGATCGCAGGTTTTCGGAATGTATCCCCGTTTGGTTGCAGCGAATGTTGAACTGCTCAGTGTAATCAGTGTAAGTCCGGCCAGTGTTGCAGCAACCCGGAGACCGGCTTGTCTGTTAATACTTGACTTCATATCCTACCCTAAAAATCTTTTAAGTCTTTGTAATGTCTAAAAATAAAGTAAATCAGGAATTATCGCTCATAACCGGATTAATCCTGATTAATCACGCTGAAAAACCAATAATAAGCTTTATTGCTAATCTGAGCGTGACTATACTTGGCTTCCTGTTTTGTGCAACTCAGGGTTTGGCGACCAACGGTAATATTACTGGAATAACAATCATTTATTTATTTTTCTAAAAAATAAATCTTTTTTCTATTAATAAACCATAAAATCGTATTTATCACGTGGGTGAGAGCAAACTGACAGTCATTCTATGGATGAAATTACACCGGCAGTATTAGGCAAAGACAGTGATGGTCATATTTATGCCCTTGATTTTGAAGATTATTATTATTCAAAGCTGAATGCGCTGGAAGAGTCACGTTATGTGTTTCTACAGGGCAATCAGTTACCTGAACGGTGGTTTGATAGAACAGATTTTGTCATTACCGAGCTGGGTTTCGGAACCGGTTTAAATTTCCTCACGACCTGGCACGAATGGCTTAAAAATACTCAATCCGTAGCCTGTTTACACTACATTGCCATCGAGAAGCATCCGCTACAGTCTGTTGACCTGCGTGCTTTGCTGATGCAATGGCCGGAGCTGGCAGCTTACCATGATGAATTACTGGCAAATTATCCGCCCCTGCTGACCGGTATGCACCGTCTGGAGCTGTCGGCTGGTCGTATTAACCTGACGCTGTGTTTTATGGATGTCGGCACTGCACTCAATGAACTGGTTGCGGCGGTGGATTGCTGGTATCTGGATGGTTTTGCCCCCGCAGTGAATCCGGCAATGTGGTCCGAGCAGCGGATGCAGCAACTGGCAGCATTAAGCAGGCCCGGCAGCACACTGGCCACCTTTACAGCAGCCAGTGCGGTAAGACGCCATTTGCAGGCAGCGGGGTTTACGGTGTCAAAGCGCAAAGGTTTCGGGCGTAAGCGTGAAATGCTGACAGCGGTTTACGCTGCTGCAAAACCCTTGCCGTCCATTCCTTTACAGCCCTGGTACAGCCTGCCGTCCGCAGCTCCGTCTTCCCGGAAGGCGATTATTATTGGCGGTGGCATTGCCGGTTGCCAGATAGCCAGAGCCCTGGCAGAGCGTGGCTGGCAGGTGCGCCTGCTGGAGCGTCACAGTACGCTGGCACAGGAAGCTTCGGGCAATCGGGCCGGTGTGCTGACACCCAAAATGACAGCAGAGCCGGGGTGGGGTGAGCGTTTCTATCGTCAGGCTTTTCTTTATGCCCATCGTCAGCTCAGCCGCCTGCAACGGGAATATAAGGATTTGCAGTGGTCAGCCTGTGGCGCCATTCAGCTGAATCATCATGAGCGTGAAAGTAAGCGGGCGCAGGCATTGCGTGAACGCCGGTTACCGGAGAGTTTTATGCGTCTGCTGGAGGCTGGGCAGGCCTCCCGGATCAGCGGAGTTGCATTGCCGTATGGCGGCAGTTATTTCCCGCAAGGTGGCTGGATTCATCCGCGCAGTTTGTGTGAGGTACTGGTACGCCACTGTAATATTACTGTGCTGGTGGATACTGAAGCATTGACGTTGCAGCGGGTTGATCAGCAATGGCAGGTGAGTAGTGAGCAGCGTGATGCGTTGATGGCTGATGTAGTGGTGATTGCAAATGGCAAGGACGTTCGGCAGTTTACAGAGACGGCACCGTTACCGTTTACGCCGGTGCTGGGGCAGAGCAGTGCCGCTAAAGCCTGTTCAGCAACCCGCGGACTAAAAACAACACTGGGCCATGAAGGTTATCTGACACCGGCTATTGAGGGGCAGCATATTTTTGGTGCCACTTTTGAGCGGGGTCAGGATTACAGCCATTTATCGGCTTCGGCTGATCAACAGAACCTGCAGCAATTAACCCGGTATTTACCGGAGCTGGCCGCATCACTTGGTACAGTGACCAGCAGTCATGCTGCTGTGAGAATGACTACGCCGGATCGTTTTCCTTATCTCGGTGCGATAGCGGATGCCGGGTATTATCAGATCGCTTACGCTGATTTGCGGCACGGGAAATTGAACAAAGCCTATCCGAAGGCTGAATATTTACCCGGTTTATACCTCTCGGCGGGTTATGGCTCACGTGGGCTGACCACCAGTGGTTTGTGTGCCGCGTTATTAGCCGGTTTAATCAACCGGGAACCATTAGCTGTCGAAAAGAGTCTCTACTACCAGTTACATCCGTCACGCTTTTTAATCAGGCGTATCAGGCAGAATCGTGGTTGATCCATTTGTGGAGCGGGTAAAAAAATTGCCAATGATTTCTGTTGTCAGCGGACAGGTCTGTTAATATTAAGGCGCTTAGGTGCTGAAAATTTTATCCAAACCCTAGAAAGGAGATTTTCCATGAAAAAAGGCTGGTTGCTCGCTTTGTCTCTGTTGTTATGTTCTGGTGCTGTTTCTGCCCAGCAATGGGAAGCCAAATGTACCGACGGAAAAAACCTGCACTACCTGCAAACAATTAACGGGCCGGGTTATCTCTATCTGACAGTGACGTTGCCGAATGATGAGCAGCGTGTTTTCCCCTATGCCCGTTTACGGCAGACCATGTTTAATGGCGAGGCGGTGTGCGGGGAGATTCTGAATGGTCTGAAAACCCGCAGTAATCGTCCGGTTACGCAATTCTGTGTCAATCGCAAGTCACGACTGATTTATCTCAAGCATCAGGATCCAATGGAAACCAGACCTCAGTCCAGCGGTCAGTTCTGTTCTGCGACAGTAATCCAGCGCTAAACCGCTGAGAAATGCTGACATTACTTGTTCGTGTTGATAAGTAATGTCAGCCATCAAGGTTATCAATGCTTGATTTGTTTCTGTTCTGAGCGTAGCTGATCCAGTTGCTGATCAATGGCTACATTTTCCTCAATGATTTGATCCATTTGTTGGCGTAACTGCTGACGCTCCCGGTGCAGATTTAATACCTGCTCCCTGACCTGCTGATAGGTCTTGACCAGTGCTTCATATTTTTCACGTTCCTGTGGGCTTAATTGCCCGATTTCCTGCCGTGACAAGGTCGGATCAGCAGGTAATTCGGGCAGGTCAACCGGTTCCGGTTCAACGGGAACAGTTTTGTTGACCGGCTTTTTCACGACTGTTTCTACCGCTGTTTTCACGGTTGTTTCATGTGCGGGTTGCGTGGTGGCCTGTTCCAGGGGGCTGATCTGGCTGTACAGAACCAGCATCAGCAGGCCGGTCAGTGCTACTCCGGCAACCAGTGAAATCCATATAGTGCGATTATTGTGCATGGTCAATGTGGTTTCTGCTCCATCCTGGTGTTAAATAAAAGTCCCTGTTGTAGCTATAAATTAAACATTGTCTGGACTATAATTCAGGGCGTTAAGATAATAAATTCAAATATTTTGATAAACACTAAAAGTCAAGTTCAGGAGTTTTCGCATGATCAAGGTGGCTGTGAGTATTTCAGCACTGTTTCTGGCCCTCGGTTTACTGAGTGGCTGTGACAAACGAGAAGATAAAGCGGCCAGGGAGACGGCGGCAGTAGAGCAAACCCAGGAGGCAAAAACCCCAGAGGAAGCCAAAGCCACGGAAGGAGTTCAGCAGGAACAACAGGAAGAAACGGCATCAGCGGCAGAGGGAGCTGATCAGGACAGGACGGTACCCACAGCGGCAGAGGAAGCCGATCAGGACAGAACGGTACCGACTGTTGCGGAAACCGTTGAAGAAACCGTAAAACAGGATGAAAACGTGCCTGAAGCGAAGGACACTGAGCAGGAGCAGGGAACGATGGAACCCGTGACCGAGGAAACGGTTCCGGTTTCAGAGGAGGAGTCAGCTGTTGCCGAAACCGAAGTTGCCCAGGACATCGAAGTGCCTGTGGCTGAAGAAGCCGTTGCTCAGGATGAGTCGGCAGAGAGTGTACCCGAAGCGGCTACTGGAGAAACGGTACAGGAAGCAGAAGCGGTTGCTGAAGAAACCGTTCAGTCTGCTGAAACCGCTACTGAAGAATCAATATCAACCGGGGAAGCGGAATCGACTACTGAAGCAGTGACTCAGGAGGCAGAAGCATTGACCGAAACAACTGTTCAGGAAATGGCTCAACCGGTCGAAACTGTACCTGAGACAGTGACACAGGAGGTTGAAGAGGTCACTCAGGAATCTGAAAAACCAGTCGCTGAGGAAACAACCGAAGCAAAGACTGAAGATGCTGCTCAGGAGTTAAAAAAAGCTGAGGAAAATACTGCTCAGGAAACCGAAGAACCTGCAATTGAGAACGATACTGTTCAGGAAACTGGAGAACCTGAAGCTGAGGAAGCAACTCAAAAGCCTGAAGAATCGGCTGAAGACCAATCCACTCAGAACACAGAAGAGTCGGCCACGGAAGAATCCACCCAGGAATCCGAACAACCGGCTGCTGATACAGAAACAGAGCAATCTGCTGCGCAACCGGCAGCTGCTGGTGATAGCCTGTTTTATCCGCAGAGCATGAGTGCCGAAGAGGTGGCTGATAACCTGCAAAGACGGCTGACCGATATTATTGATCAATATGAAGGCACCTTGATTGGCTTTAACATGCCGGATGAGCCGGTAGCAGCGCAACAGGGTTATCAACCTGTTGCTGTTCAGGCCCGTTTTCAGGGGGAAATGAAGATTCTGAATGAAATTATTGATCAGTCCTACCAGCAGCGGCCACTGACTTATGTTGAGCGTTTACAGGTCGAGCAGGGTGCTGAAGGAAAGGCAGGGGCAAACAATGTGACCTTGAATCTGACGACTTACCGGCGTGTTGCCAATGAGGTGGTCCAGTAAACCTTGAATCAGATGAATCAGATACAGATTACCGGTGGGTCAGAATGAATACTGACCTGACCCGCTTGCAACCCTATCCGTTTGAAAAGATCCGTGCTCTATTGGCGGGTGTCGAGGCGGTTGATCTGCCTGCCATTTCACTGGCTGTCGGTGAGCCGAAGCACCCGACGCCGGAGCTGATTTGTCAGGCAGTGAATGCAAATCTGCAGCAGGATTTGGGTAAATATCCGTTGACCAAGGGTGATGCCGCATTGCGGGCTGTGATTGCTCAATGGTTGATCCGGCGTTTTCAGCTGCCGGAAGACAGTGTCGATCCGGAGCAGCAGGTGATCCCAGTGAACGGGACGCGTGAAGCACTGTTTGCTGTTGCACAGGCCGTGGTTGACCGGAGTCGGGAAGCTGCCGTGTTCATGCCGAACCCATTCTACCAGATTTACGAGGGAGCGGCCTTACTGGCCGGAGCGGAGCCGGTTTATCTAAGTTGCACGGCGGAAAATCATTTTATCCCGGATTTTGATGCCGTGCCGGAGGCGGCTTGGCAACGCTGCCAGCTATTATATCTTTGTACACCCGGTAATCCGACCGGGGCAGTGATGTCGCTGGCAACCCTACAAAAACTGATTAATCTGGCTGAGCAATATGATTTTCTGATTGCCTCGGATGAATGTTATTCCGAGCTGTATTTTGACGAGGATCAGCCGCCACCGGGTTTATTGCAGGCAGCAGCGGCAATGGGCAATACGGACTATAAACGTTGTCTGGTTTTTCACAGCCTGTCCAAACGCTCCAATGCGCCGGGGATGCGTTCCGGCTTTATTGCCGGTGATAGCAGGGTATTAAAGCAGTTTCTGCTGTACCGCAC
>PDRT01000063.1 GCA_002746895.1 Thiothrix nivea | reverse complement strand
AGTCTGGCCTGTAATAACGACAGGGCCCGTGCACGGTTTTTGTGTTGGGAGCGTTCATCCTGACATTCCACCACAATGCCGGTGGGCAGGTGTGTCAGACGAATGGCAGAGTCGGTCTTGTTCACGTGCTGACCACCGGCACCTGAGGCACGATAGGTGTCCACCCGCAGATCAGCACTATTGATTGCCTGTGCCTCCACTTCATCTGCTTCCGGCATAATAGCGACCGTGGCGGCGGATGTGTGAATACGGCCCTGTGATTCGGTTTCCGGCACCCGCTGTACACGGTGTGCCCCGGATTCAAACTTGAGTCGTGAGTAAACATTATTGCCGGTCATACGGGCAATGATTTCCTTGTAGCCGCCATGCTCGCCTTCATTCTGACTGATAATCTCGGTCTGCCAGCGCATTTGTTCGGCATAACGTGCATACATGCGGAACAGGTCTCCGGCAAAAATGGCGGCCTCATCACCGCCAGTACCGGCACGGACTTCCAGAAAGATATTGCTGTCATCATGCGGGTCTTTTGGCAGCAGCGCCTTTTGCAGTATTAGCTCCTGTTCGGCCAGTTTATCTTTTGCCTTTGGCAGCTCTTCTTCCGCCATTGCTTTCATTTCCGGGTCGGCCAGCATTTCCTGTGCGGTTTCCATATCTTCCAGTGTCTGCTGATATTCGCGGAAGCCCAGCGCGACCGGCTCCAGCTGGCTGTATTCAATAGATAATTTGCGGAACTGATCCTGATTGGCGATGACATTACTGTCACCTAGCAAGCGGGCAATTTCCTCGTAACGTTCATTCAGGTTTTGCAGTTTGGTAAGGATTGAAGCTTTCACAATCAATTATTTCTCAGTGGCGGTATGGGTGTTGTCCGGTTGGTCCGGGTGGGCATTCTCCAGATTAAAAAGAGTCATGGCGTGGGCTAGTAATTCATTATTACCCGTGTGGGCTGCCTGATTCATCATTTGTGTGGGAGTGTGTGCCAACTTGTTGGTGAGCGTATGGGCCAGAAAATTCAGCACTTCCTCCGGCGGTTTGTGCTGTAGCATTTTCTGCGCCCTGGTCAGTACCTCATTACGGATAGTATCATTGCGCTGGCGGTATTCGCGAATAATGCCCCGGCGGCTCTGTGCCTTGAGCCAGCTCATGAAGGTTTTGACTTCACCATCAACCATCGTTTCGGCCTGTTCAGCAGCGGAGCGTCGTGATTCAAGATTTTCTTCAATCACCGATTGCAGGTCATCTACGGTGTAAAGGTACACATCGTCCAGCATTTCTACCTCGGATTCAATATCCCGGGGTACTGCAATATCCACCATAAAGACCGGCCGATGGCGGCGGGCTTTCAGTGCCCGTTCCACCATGCCCTTGCCGATGATGGGCAGGGGGGCTGCGGTGGAGGAAATTACAATATCCGCCTGTGGCAGGTATTCGCCGATCATGGTTAAGGCAATGCCGGTACCTTTATACTGTTGTGCCAGTTGTTCGGCTTTTTCCGCATTACGGTTTGCAACGATTATCCGGCCAATACGATGGCTTGCCAGGTGGCGACCGACCAGCTCAATGGTTTCTCCGGCACCAACCAGCAGGGCAGTCTGTTCGTGCAGGTGACTGAAAATTTGTTTGGCCAGACTGACGGCGGCGAAAGCAACAGAAACCGGGTTCGAGCCAATACTGGTCTGGGTGCGCACTTTCTTGGCCGTGGTAAAGGCATGCTGCATCAGGCGGTTCAGCTGGTTGCCGGTGGTATGGGCATGACTGGCATCCTGCAAGGCGCTTTTCAGCTGGCCGAGAATCTGTGGCTCCCCTAATACCAGTGAGTCCAGTCCACAGGCAACCCGCATTGCATGGCGGACGGCGGCTTCCTGTTGATAGCTGAAGATATAGGGTGCCAGTTGCTGAACCGGCAGATGATGGAAGTCGGCCAGCCAGTGAACTATTTTTGTTGTGACCTGTTCATCCGTTGCCACCGCATAGAGTTCGGTACGGTTGCAGGTGGACAGAATCATGTTTTCATGCACCAGTGAGCTGGCCGAACGCAGTGCATCTGCTATATTATCCGGTGAAAAGGCAATCTGTTCACGCACGGAGACGGGTGCAGTTTTATGATTAAGACCTACAACAAATATTGACATTCAGAAACCGGCCTGTAGTGCTTGTCGCCAAGCATATAATAAATTTTTAGAAGCGCGAATTTTCTGATACGTTATAGCGGATTACAAGGTAATTTATGAATATAATCACAAGTTCAGTAATACAGGCATTGGCAAATGCCGGAGAGCGTTTATGACCCGGAAAAGTTTTTCACATCGTTTGATGGCCCTTTCTGCCGCATTATTTGTTGCCGGTTGTACGGTGGGCGGCAGCAGTTTTGCTGAGCCTCCGGTCGCCACATCACCACAGCATTTTTCATCGGAACTGAGTTACCGCATGTACCATGTCATGACTGCGGAAATGATGATGAAGGAAGGCATGCTGAAGCAGGCTGCACAACATTATGCCGCCGTGGCCAGTCGCAGTAATGACCCGAAAGTGATTCGGCGGGCCACTGAAACAGCGATTCAGGCCGAAGAATCCGGGTTGGCGAAAAAATTGCTGACGCGCTGGATTGAGCTGGAACCGGATTCTGTGGAGGCGCGGCAATACCGGCTGTTGCTGCGTTCACGGCTGGGCGAATACGATGCTGCGCTGGATGATGTGGTCTGGGTACGTGAGCGTATTGAAAAGAAAGAAGGTCACGGCTTTGAGTTTATGGTATCGCTG
>PDRT01000058.1 GCA_002746895.1 Thiothrix nivea | reverse complement strand
AATGACCGCGAATAGTGTATAACGCCCCGTTTTACGCTACGATACGTCCATCTGAACCGAGGAGGCTGAAATACATGTTACTCATCCCGGCAATTGACCTGAAAGACGGTCAGTGTGTACGTCTGCGTCAGGGGCGCATGGATGACACCACGATTTTTTCCGATAATCCGGTGGAGATGGCCGGACGCTGGGTGAAGGCCGGTGCGCGACGTTTGCATCTGGTCGATCTGAATGGTGCATTCGAAGGCAGGCCGGTGAATGGTGATGTGGTGCAGGCGGTGGCCGCGACATTTCCGGATATTCCGGTACAGATCGGTGGCGGTATCCGTGATGCAGAAACGGTGCAGGCGTATCTGGATGCCGGGGTACAGTATTGCATTATTGGTACCAAGGCGGTGGAAGATCCGTCGTTTGTAGCGGAATTATGCCAACAGTTTCCGGGGCGGATCATTGTCGGTATTGATGCTAAAAACGGCATGGTGGCGACTGATGGCTGGGCGGAAGTCTCCGCTGTGTCTGCGATCGACTTGGCAAGGCAGTTTGAACAGGCCGGGGTGAGCGCGATTGTCTACACTGATATTGCTCGTGACGGCATGATGACCGGCGTGAATGTTGAAGAAACTGCCAGGCTGGCGCACAGTATCTCGATTCCGGTAGTGGCTTCCGGCGGTGTGACCAATATGGATGATATTAAAGCCTTACTGGCCGTTGAGGATCAGGGCATAATGGGGACAATTCTCGGGCGTTCGCTTTATGAAGGCACACTTGATCTGGCGGCGGCGCAACAGTTTGTGGACAATGCCCGTGGTTAAGAGCGACCTGAGTTCATGGGTGATGCTAACGACGCTAACCGCCTGGCCTGAGGACTGTTATGGGACTCGCTAAACGCATTATTCCCTGCCTGGATGTAGACAATGGCCGGGTGGTGAAGGGTGTCAATTTTGTGGACATTCGCGATGCCGGTGATCCGGTGGAGGTTGCCGCACGTTATAATCGTGAAGGTGCCGATGAAATCACCTTTCTCGATATTACCGCCAGTTCGGATGACCGTGACACCATCGTGCATATGGTCGAGGCAGTGGCTTCACAGGTGTTTATCCCATTAACTGTCGGTGGCGGTATTCGCAAACTGGAAGATATACGACGTATGCTGAATGCTGGCGCGGACAAGGTCGGTATCAATACCGCTGCTGTGTTTAATCCCGAACTGGTGCGTGAAGCCACGGATTATTTTGGCTCACAGTGCATTGTGGTGGCAATTGATGCCAAGTCGGTCAATAAGGTGGGCGAACCCGAGCGTTGGGAAATTTTCACTCATGGCGGCCGCCAGGCAACCGGCCTTGATGCACTGGCATGGGCGGAAAAAATGGCGGATTACGGGGCCGGTGAATTACTGGTTACCAGCATGGACAGGGATGGCACTCGCAATGGCTTTGACCTGGCGTTAATGCGCACACTGAATGAACGGGTCAATGTGCCGCTGATTGCTTCCGGTGGCGTCGGTAATTTACAGCATCTGGCGGATGGTGTGCTGAAAGGCAAGGCTGATGCCGTGCTGGCCGCAAGTATTTTTCACTTTGGCGAATATACCATCGGCGAGGCAAAACGCTTTATGGCCGATAAAGGTATCGAAATGCGCCGGTAAATCTATATAATGTTCCGGTATGAGTAACGATATTTTGACACAGCTGGCTGACGTGCTGGAACAGCGCAAGCAGGCCGCGCCGGACAGTTCCTATGTCGCCGGATTGTATGACAAGGGGCTGGATGCCATTCTGAAGAAAGTGGGCGAAGAGGCCACTGAAACCGTGATGGCGGCCAAGGATGGTAAGCTGGACAAGCTGGTCTACGAAGTCGCGGATTTGTGGTTTCATACGATGGTGTTATTGGCCCAGCAGGATTTGCATCCGGATGACGTACTGGCGGAATTACAGCGTCGTTTCGGCTTGTCCGGGCTGGCGGAAAAAGCTGGTCGGAATACATATTGAGGAGATAGAAGATGGGTTTTGGTGGTATTAGTCCCTGGTCACTGCTGATTATTCTGGTGATCATTTTATTGCTGTTTGGTACCAAGCGCCTGCGTAACATGGGCGGTGATCTGGGCGGAGCCTTCAAAAGCTTCAAGCAGTCGATGAAAGAGGGCAGCGATGAAGAGGAAAAGCGGCGGCAGGAGAAGGTCACACATCAAGATGACAGTGAGGTCATCGACGTTGACGTGACCCGGAAAACGACTCAAGATCGCAAGCAGTCCTGAGCGTAAGGTCTGACTCATGTTTGATGCCGGTTTTCTGGAGATGCTGTTGGTCGGGGTGATTGCCTTGCTGGTCATCGGCCCTGAACGCCTGCCGGGGATTGCGGCGAAAGTGGGGCGCTTTGTGGGTAAAACGCGTGCATTTGTCGCCAATACCCGCAGCGATATTGAGCGTGAGCTGCGTGCCGAAGAGATGCGTAACCTGTTAAGTAAACAGGAAGAGGAAATTCGTGAGCTGCGCGATATTATGCAGGATCAGGGCAAAGGTCTGCGTCAGGAGCTTGAGGAGGCCAGGGATCAGTTGCAATTCTCCGGCCAGCAGGTCAAGGATTCTATCGGCGAAATAACCCGGTCTTTTAAAGAAAAGCCGCAGAAATAATAAAAACAGCAATGATAAATTATCTAATCACCAGACATTAAGCTATGGCAGAGCAAACCCCGGATGCGGAGCAGGAATTAGGCTTTCTCACTCATTTATACGAATTGCGTGATCGTCTGTTACGCATTGTTATCGCAGTGGGTATTCTGTTTCTGGTACTGATGCCATTTGCTCAGGATCTGTATAACTGGCTGGCGTATCCACTGGCCAGCCAGATGCCGAGCGGTGAAAAGCTGGTGTCGATCAAACCTGCCGGGCCGTTTCTGGTGCCGTTTAAACTGGCATTACTGGCGGCTTTTCTGATTGCCCTGCCTTATGTGCTGTATCAGGTCTGGTCATTTGTTGCGCCCGGCCTGTATAAGCACGAAAAACGGCTGGCGGTGCCGATGCTGATTTCCAGCACCATACTGTTTTACTGCGGGATTGCTTTCGCCTATGGTGTGCTGTTGCCGCTGGTGTTCAGCATCCTGCCGCAATTTACTCCGGAAGTCGCATCTTACATGCCTGACATTGGTCATTATATGGACTTTGTCATGACATTATTTGTTGCCTTTGGTATTGGTTTTGAAATGCCGGTGGCGACGGTTCTGCTGATTGCCACCGGTATCACCACACGGGAAAAACTGGCCGGACAACGGCCCTATGTCATTGTTGGTGCCTTTGTGGTCGGCATGTTGCTGACCCCGCCGGATGTGATCTCACAGTTATTGCTGGCGATTCCGATGTGGTTGCTGTTTGAAGTGGGTCTGATTGTCAGTGATGTCTTCGCCAAACAAATTGCCATTGCCGGTCAGGAAAAGGCAGAGCGCGAACAGGCAGAACGTGACGCAGCGGATGCCGAATATACAAAAACAGCAGCCATGACCGGAATCGTGGCTACTACTGCAGCAAAAGCTACTGCACCTGCTGCTACAGAAACAACGGCTGAAAAAGACTTCGACGATTTTTTATGGGAAGATGAAAAATACACCTATGCGGAAGCAGACGAAGTCGGTGATGGGCTGCAGTTTGAGGAAACGGACGAATACCGCCCGCTGACCGATGAAGAAATGGCAGCCGAACTGGCCCGCATTGAGGCGGAGGAGGCAGCAACGAAAATGGCGGAGGCTGATACTGTTAAAAAAGATTGTGACTAAACCGGAGGCTAACCTATCTTACTTCCACCGCATCACAGGATGCGTGGATTAAACTTTAAACAGGAGATAGTTAAATGAAAACAGTGACAACACTTTCGACTCTGGTTCTGGCCTCTGTATTGGTACTAGGCACACTGCAGGCTGCGGAAACTCAAACGGATGCGAAGGATGCAGAAGCAAACCGCACGGTCAGTGAGACTTCAATGGCGATTACTTCGCAGAATCCCTACATCAAGTCCATTATGGCAAAGACTACTCACATCCAGGCTGACCGCTTGAAAAAAATCCTGGACAGTGATGAGAAAGATGACATTGTCTTTCTGGATATCCGTCCGCGTACTGAGTTTGCTGCAAAGCCCGGCGTAGAAGGCGTGGAACTGAATATACCGCGTAACTTTCTGGAAGTGGAAGCCTATGAAAAGTTGCCCGACCGTGATGCCAACATCATTATTATCAGTTCCAAAGGTATCCGTGGTGGTCTGGCTGCCCATACCCTGCAGGAAATGGGTTACACCAATGTCCGTAACCTGCTCGGTGGACTGGAAGCCTGGAACAAGCTGATGGCTAAAGCTGATTCAGAGTAAGGGGCCTGATCCTGGGTTCGCCGCTGTAGCCTTGTGCTACAGTGGTTTAGCTCCCTGAGCAGTAGTAATAATTTCAATAAGTTATCTTTTTCCTTTTGTACGGTTCAGTTTCCGCCAATGATTGGTTGGGGTATCAATCATTGGCGTTTTTTTTATATCCAGTTGGAATGGGTTTACAGGCTATAGAAGAATCATTGTTGCCAGGCCCAGGAAGCTCATAAAGCCGACTACATCCGTCACCGTCGTCAGAATCACCGACCCGGATAGCGCCGGGTCAATTTCCATCTTGTCCAATAGCAAGGGCACTGCCAGTCCGGCAACTGCCGCTGCAAACTGGTTAATCAACATTGCGACACCCAGTACACCGGAGATTTTCAGGTCTCCAAACCAGATCCAGGCCAGTAAGCCGACTACCAGTGCCCAGACCACCCCGTTAATTGTGGCTATTGCTACTTCCTTGTAGGCCAGCCAGTATGTATTGGCTGTATTAATCTGCTTCAATGCGAGCCCGCGGATTGCCAGGGTCAGTGTCTGGCTTCCGGCTATCCCGCCCATACTGGCCACAATCGGCATCAGTACCGCCAGTGCCACCACTTGTTGCAAGGTTGCCTCAAACAGGCCGATCACCCAGGCTGCCAGAAAAGCTGTCACCAGATTCAGTCCCAGCCAGAACAGGCGGCGTTTTGCTGACGGTATAATTGGAGCAAACAAATCCTCATCATCTTCCAGTCCCGCCATATGCATCACCTGATGATCCGCCTGTTCGCGAATAACATCCAGAGCATCTTCAACCGTGACACGACCGATCAAATGCTGTTGTTCGTCCACCACTGCCAGCGATTCCGTTTCGTAATATTCAAACAGAGGGGTAAATTCTGAAGCAGGGGTATGGGTTTCCACTCTTTGTCCGGCAGATTCCATACAATCTGCTACCAGGGTCTTATCCGGAGCGGTCAGTAATGTGCTGATGGATAATTTACCCTGATAGACCCCCTGCCGGTCGATTACCATCAGTGCATCGGTGTGTGCCGGAAGCCGCTCCAGCCGCTTCAGGTAGCGGCGAACCGTCTCCAGATTGACATCGGCACGGATGGCAATCCATTCATCACTCATATAGCGTCCGGCAGAATGTTCCGGGTAAGCCATACGTGCCTCAATTGCACTGCGTTCATTATCACTCAGGGAACGCAGAATCGCCTCCGCCAGTTCGACAGGTACGGATTCCAGCACATTCACCAGTTCTGACTGCTCCATGTCACTGGCTGCCTGCACTGCCGAATCTTCTGGCAGGCTGGTCAACAGATTGCTGCGTACTCCATCATCCAGTTCTTCCAGAACGTCGGTCCGGTGCTGTTCCGGAACAAATTTCCAGGCATATCCGCGTACTTCAGCAGGCACCGAAGCCAGCAATTGTGGCAAATACTCCGGTTCATAATCCGCTATGAAATTATGTAACTTTTCATCATCCCCGGTTTCTGTGAAGGCAATTAACAGACTGACTGCCTCTTCCGGTGAATAATGCTGTGTTTTCATTAATCCCGGTACGGTATCCGGTTCATACGTTTCATTCAGCATGAAAGTCCAGGTCCCTTATTTGTTTTCAGTTTCAGTAAACCCCGCCGCTATTGTGCTGGCGGTATTATCTTCCGGACTGGCTTCCTTCTCCAGGCGTTCCAGCAAGACCTTGTCAACCCGGTGGTGTCGCATCGCAGCCACAGTCATTCGGTGTCCCTGAAAAATAATTTCATCCCTCATGTGCGGAATCCGTTCCAGCTGCAGCATAAACAGCCCGGATAAAGTATTGGCATCCAGATGATCCGGTACATCAATACCCAGTGCCTTTTCCAGGTCACCCAGTGGCAACAGGCCATGTGCTTCCCATTGACCGTCTGACAATTCGGTAATCGGGTATTCGGACTGTTGCTCATCCAGCTCATCGGCAATCTCGCCGACAATTTCCTCCAGTAAGTCCTCCAGGGTGACAAGCCCCGCAAATGCGCCGTATTCATCTACCACCACGGCCATATGGGTCTTGTTCTGACGCATGTCCTCAAACAGTCCGGATACCGGCAGTGTTTCAGGAACCACCAGTGGTTGACGCAGGTAATCAGTCAGGTTGTCCCAGGGTTCCGGTTTGCCATCCAGCACTGCATTGAACAAATCCTTGGTCAGTAAAATGCCGATGACCTGATTCTGCTCCCTATTCACTACCGGGAAACGGGAGTGGGCGGTCCGTCTGATCAATTCCAGGTTTTCCTGCACTGGCCTGCTGATATCCAGCAGGTCAATTTCCTGCCGTGACACCATGACCTCCTCAACTGTCCGTTCATCAAATTCGAACAGGTTTTGCAGCATCTCCGCCTTGTCACTGTTCAGATTACCATGTTGTTCCGATATGCCGATGACATCACGCAACTCGGCATCACTCAGCACATCTGCATGAGAAGCCTCCTCCACTCCGAACAGGCTGAGGATGGTGGAGGTCGTGCGATTCAGCAGTTGGTTTAACGGCCAGGCCAGCAGGTAAAAGCCATATAGCGGGTAGGCTACCATTAATGACACCGGTTCCGGTTTGCGAATGGCAAAAGTCTTCGGAACCTGCTCACCGATGACAATATGCAGTGATGAAAAGATCAGGAAACCGACCAGAAAAGCACTGGTATGCAGCCATGCCTCCGGCATTCCCATTGCATGGAACAAAGGTTCCAGCAAGGCTGCCACCGCAGGTTCTCCGACCCACCCCAGGCCTAGTGAGGCCATTGTTATACCCAGCTGGCAGGCTGCCAGATAAGCTTCCAGGTTGGCATGGATTTGCAGGGTCAGGCGTGCAGAGTGACTGCCCTGGTCCGCCATTGCTCCGATACGCATGGTTTTCACCTTGACCAGGGCAAACTCCGCCGCCACAAAGAAGCCATTCACCAGCAGTAACACAATGATTGCCAGCAGGCTGTATGTAAAACTACCCATTTATAATTTATCCCTTTATTTAGTACATGAAAGTTGAGCTCAGTGTCTTTATGATTAAGTTATCAGCGTTTTGCAAGTTTCTTTACACAGCTACACAACCCAGGCAAGCCAGCCCGGGTTTCAAGCAATATTGCTTTGAGGTGAGATGGTGGATATCGGGAGAAAAGTCACAAATTATTTTAATTTTTTTGAGAGGCTAAATTTCTTCGCAATCCAATAGTCAGAGCAGTATGCTTTTATACTCCTATTTGGACATAGGGCAACTTGCTCTAAAGTTCACCAATTTGTGACTTTTTACAGAAATATTCCCTCCCATTAAAACTCCGGTACAATGAAACAGACCTTGGAAAACCTTGATGAGACCAGTTTGATCAGGCAATGTCAGGCGGAACTGCCCTATGTGATGTTAGCTTTTAGCGAACTGGTACGCCGCCATGAACGTTATGTGTTCAATGTCTGCCAGCGTTATCTGGGTTCAATGGAGGATGCCGAAGACATTACCCAGGAAGTATTTATGCGCGTATTCCACGCCTTGCCCGGTTTTGAGGGGCGTTCACAGTTCCGTACCTGGTTGTACCGCATTGTCATCAATGAGTGTCATGCACTGGCGGGTAAACGTAAATATTTTGTACAAATGGATGCCGGTGATGAAGAGGAAGGCCATTTTCTGGAAAGTTTCGCCGGTGATCAGGTTTCACCGGAAGATGAACTGCTGGTGAAAGATGAGCAGGATTGTGTGCAATACAGTCTGAAAAAGATGCGTGGGCAGGAAGTGGAAATTCTTAACCTGCGTTTTATGGGTGAACTGTCGCTGGAGGAAATCGCTGCTACCCTGGGAACAAGGTTAAGTGCCACCAAAATGCGTTTTTACCGGGCGATGGAACAGTTTAAGAATATTTACGAAAAGTTGTGTATGTGAGGTGTGATCAATGGCAGAGCAATCAGGGCAGGCACTGGAAGCAGAACTAAAAGCGATCTGGAAACAGGCGGCAAATACCCGTAAGCGTACTGCCGGATGGCGTATTGATAATATTTTGTCCAGCTCACGGGCAGAACTGTCGTTACGGGATTTGATGATATTCGGTATTTATCTGGGGCAGGCGTTTTTTATGCTGGCAGGAACCCTGGTACAAGGCATGGTCGCCTCTTCATTCTCAAAACCGTGCAGGGGGAAGCGAAACAATGGTTGAGGAAAGCAGGCAGGAAGTCACCCGTGAAGTGATTGGTGAAAAGCTGGAGAATGTGAAAGAGGCGCTGCAACTGGAGAATATTCAATCCAATGCCATTGATCCGTTGTTGGCACAATGGGTAGAGCTGATTGATTTTCTGCCGAAGCTGATTGCCGCTGCTGTGGTACTGCTTATCGGTTTACTGGTGGCATTTATCCTTGGCAAGATAACGGCTTCACTTTTGCGTCGCATGGGGATTGATCGTCTGGGCCGTTCGGCGGGGGTCAATGAGATTATGACGGAAAGGGGGTTGAAAAGTACGCCATCGAAACTGATCGGCAAAATGGTGTTCTGGCTGGTAGCCTTCACCGCTTTTATTCCCGCCACCGAACTGCTGGGTGTGACTGAACTGGTCAGACTTACCCAGCAACTGGTACTGTTCCTGCCGAAAATTATTATTGCCCTGATGATTATGATGTTGGGCATGGTAGTTGCAAGCTCATTGCGCAAAAGCGTGCGTAACAGCAAAAGTCGTTTGGGGCTAACCTCCACCAGGGCAGTTGGTAATCTGGTGTATGGGCTGACAGCAGCGGTAACGGTAGTGGTTGCCCTGGGACAGCTGGAGCTGGACACACGTCTGTTGCATACGGTACTGATCACCCTGATTGCCTCAATTTGTTCGGCAATTGCTCTGGCGGTGGGGCTGGGTGGACGTGAGCTGGCACATAACCTGATTGCCGGATTCTATGCCCGCGAAAGCTTCCAGCCGGGTACCCGTGTCACTTTGGGTGAATATCGGGGAGAGCTGCTGGAAGTGCGGGCACAGAATATGATATTGCGGCTGGAGGATGGTAGTGAGGTATCAATTCCTAACAGTCTGTTATTTCGGGATTTGGTGGTGTATCAACCGGAAACGGAATAATGTACTGCCCCGGTACTGATGCGGCTCTACCGTAACGCTCGCAGCTGTGGTGTATTAAACAGAATCTCACCTACATACTTCGCACCCTGTGGGGTAAAGTGGCCACCATCAAACGTAATCAGGCTGAGATCATCCGTAAATACCGGGCAGTCATTGCCACCATTACAGATCAGCTGATGCTGGTCAACAAACTGTTCCGGCGGGATAGCTGCTTTCAGGATATGGTTTATCTTTAGTTGTGGGCCGTCCACTGCATTGCGTAAGGTTCTGAGCTGGTTTTCCGGCATACGGGCATATTTGCGGATATTGAGTTTACCGTAGCTTTTACGCCCCAGAACCACCAGTTTTTGCTCAGGCTTTAAACCGAGGTTACGGATACTTTCCGGTAAGCGTTGAGCTGACCATTCTTTCCAGTTGGCAGCCAGAATGACCACATCTGCTTCTGCAATTTGTGGTTTAGCCTGTTGCAAGCTGTCTGACTGTTCACAGATGGCTTTGTGGCGGGAATCACGTAAGCCACTAATGTCTTCATTGCCCAGATACATCTGACAAACAGTCGGGATATAGCGGGTACTGAGCTGATAGCCGGACATGGCACCGCTTTCCAGAATCGCATTATAAAAATCCTGCGCATGACTATCGCCGATCAGCAGTGCTTTTGGGCGACTGTCCGCCGGGTCAAAGGGCTTTTTCATCTGTTTGAGAAAACGGGCACGGACATACTCACCGCTGGCCCTGGTGTCCGCTGCTTTCAGCATCTCGCTGCGGAAATCCGCTGATGCATGGTTGCTGGCGAGAAACGAGGCGATAGCCACGAACAGTGTTAATAATGAAATGGATAAGTACTGCTTGATCATGATTAATTTAACCCGCGATAGTCCTTTACTTCCTGATATGACGCTTTGTCTCTTACAGAAGTTCAGATTGAATCAGCACGGATTGGTTCCTGAACAAAACGCGCCGGAAAACCATCAAACACCATCAGGGCCAGTGCGATAATGATCAGAATCAGACTACCGGCCAGAGACATCAGGAAAATTTGTCGACGACTAAAGTGATGACGCTGACGGAAGGGTCGCTCAATAAATCTCCAGCTTATCACGGCGAGCAGCAGTGTCAGCGCAATCAGGGCTAATATGACGGTAATGGCTGGCTCATCCGCATTATATAAACGGGCGAAAGCGAACAGCGGCTGGTGCCAGAGATAGGCGCTGTAAGAGATCAGCCCGATACCGACCAGCACCGGGATTGATAATAGTTTACCTGTCCAGTTGTCCGGGTGCGCAAACAGGATAATCAGGACTGTACCTAATACCGGCAAAATGGCATAGACACCGGGGAAGGGTATGGTGTCATCCAGCCAGACGACGGACAATAACAATAAGCCCAGTCCGGTCAAACTCAGCCACTGGCTCATTATACCGACAGGACGGGGATTATGCCCGAGGTAGAGCGCACAACCGGCTCCGGCCATTAACTCCCAAGCTCGGCTGGGTAACAGGTAAAAATTTGCTGAAGCATCATGTCGCCAGCCCCATTCAGCCAGCCCGAGACTGATGACAGCGATGGTGGCAATAACGGCAGTCACCCGGCGTAATCCGAATTTCCAGCACACGAACAGGAGTAGTGGAAAGATAACATAATACTGTTCTTCCACCGCCAGACTCCAGGTATGCAGCAATGGGATCAGCTCTGAATCAGTGGCGAAATAATCGCTCTCCTGCCAGAACAGAATATTGGAGGCAAAAATAGTGACGGCAATAATACTGCGTCCGAAGGCGACCAGTTCATGTGGCAATAATAACCACCAGGCCACGGGCAGGGTGGTCAGCATGACAAAGAACAAGGCGGGCAGAATACGCCGGGCACGACGTTCATAAAAGCCAGCGATGGTAAAATTATTGTTTTCCAGCTCAGCCATAATGATTGATGTGATCAGATAGCCACTGATAACAAAAAATACATCAACGCCAACAAAGCCGCCGCTGAAACCATTGATTCCGGCATGGAACAAAATGACCGGCATAACGGCTAACGCTCTTAGCCCGTCTATTTCCTTTCGGTATTGCATGGTGACCTTAACGGATTACTAGGATAACGCGATGCTCGACTATTAATATGTAAAACTCCAGACCTGATCTGACAGTTACCGATTTTCCGAAGGTGTCTGTCAGGTCGGGGTTAATTCACAAACTTTTCCTTCCAGATTGCTTTCCCATCGACTAACGTCCGCATGGGGGTTCTACCACAACAACGTTTCCCTTGATGGGTACGTTCATTATTATAGTCATCTAACCAGTCGTCCAGATCTTTTTGTAGCTCCTCGACAGACTGATAGATCTTTTTCCGTAAGGCAGGCCGATAAAACTCATCCAGAATAGTACGGTGGAATCGCTCGCAAATACCATGGGTTTGTGGATGTCCCGCCTCACCTTAGTGCGGGTATGTTCAATATATCAAGATTCGCCAGATCATAGATGCTTTGGTTCTGATAAACAGGCATGGCTCACTTGCTTATTTTCAATCGTAACCCGTCGGTTGCCTGGGATAATAAAATCTGGCACAAAGGCGGTTTTCAGGAGGGGCATCTGCCGGTGAGTGTCTGGGGCAGTTAGGGTATGATGCGAGATTGTTTTTCTGATCCGGACAATGGAGCCACCATGAAGCACCCCGATCTCATTACCCGACTCCAGCAAATCGTCGGCGAAAAGCACGTTCTCACCGCGGATGATGATCGTGTCCGTTATGAAGAGGACGCAACCTCTCTTTACCAAGGCCGATCATTAGCCGTGGCGCGACCGGCTGTTACCGCCGAAGTTGCTGCAATCGTCAAGCTGGCACACGACACGCATACTCCCATTGTACCAATTGCCGGGAATACTGGCGTGAATGGGGGTGCCTGGCCGGGTGATGACAGCTCAAAAATCCTGCTTTCGCTGGAGCGTATGAATCAGATCCGGGCCATCAAACCGGATTCGCGAGTAATTATTGCCGAGGCCGGGGTGATTCTGGACGACCTGCATCAGGCCGCAGATGCGCATGACCTGACCTTTCCACTGACCTTCGGGGCGCGGGGCAGTTGTATGCTGGGTGGGAATTTATCCACGAATGCCGGTGGCTCGAATGTGGTGCGCTACGGCAATACCCGCGAACTGTGTCTGGGGCTGGAAGTGGTGCTGGCAGATGGTCAGGTGATGAACCTGATGTCGGAGCTACGCAAGGATAATACCGGCTATGACCTGAAAGATCTGTTTATTGGTGCGGAAGGGACGCTGGGAATTATTACCGCCGCCGTCATGAAGTTGTATCCGAAGCCGAAAGCGTATGCCACAGCAATGGTGGCCCTGCATCATGTGCATGATGCACTGACGCTGTTGAATCATTTGCAGGCTGCTACCAATCATTCGGTTGAGGCCTTTGAATACATGCCGAAAAACTATATGCGCCGCCTGTTGCAGCGTTTTCCGGAGATGCAGGCACCGTTTGATGAACTGGCCGAGGTCGCGGTACTGCTGGAGATTGGTGCAACCTCAGCCAGCGATGCACAGCTACAGGAGGATGGCAGTCTGCCGGTGGTCAGCCAGCTGGAAGCAGTGCTGGCAGCGTCTTTTGAATCCGGTCTGGTAACGGATGCGGTGGTGGCACAAAATGAAAGTCAGCGTGCAGCGATGTGGGCGCAGCGTGAGGCGGCTTACGAGGTGATGATGATGAAAGCACCGCTAATTATGACCGATATTTTCTGTACCGCTGGATCAGGTACAGAACTTTTTGCAGCAAATGAATGAACGGTTGCCACAGGTCATTCCGGATGCGGAGGAAATTATTGTGGCCCACCTCGGGGATGGTAATGTGCATTATTCCTTATGGCCTGATCCGGACGGTGTTAAAACTGCGGCGGAAAATCAGCAACTGAAGGCCGCCATTGTTGAGGTGGTCGAGGAAACCGTTATGGTGCTGGGAGGCAGTTTCAGTGCTGAACATGGCATTGGGGTGTATAAAAAGTCCAGTATGGCACGTTGCAAGGACCCGGTGGCACTAAGCGTAATGCGCTCAATCAAGCAGGCTCTGGATCCGCTGAATATTATGAATCCGGGGAAGGTGTTGCCGGATTAGTCCGTGCAATCCCTTTCAGGGTGGAAAATGGTAAATCCTTGGCCAGCAGCACAAACTCACGCATAAATTCTGCTTCCAGACTTTCCTCGCGCACGGCGGCATACAATGTATTGAACACCCCGTCCTTACCCAGCGAGCGGGCAGTGACATAGTTACGGTCAATGTACTCATCCGCTGCCCAGTTCGGTAGGGTACACAATCCGCGCCCACTGGCGACCAGTGCCACCATCATCACCGTCAGTTCACAGGTACGGATATGCGCTGGTTCAATATCCGCCGGATTGAGAAACAGGCGGAAAATATCCAGTTTCCGATGTGGTACCGGATAGCTGATCAGGGTCTGATCTTTCAGCATTTCGGCCTCGATATAGGTATGCGCCAGCAGTGGGTGATCCTGTGGCAGCACCAGTACTGCTTCATACTGAAACAGTGGAATATAGGTAATGCTATTCAGCGGCTCCGGATCGGCGGTGATGACAAGATCCAGATTACCGTCCGTGAGGGCCTGCAGGCCGTCAAAGCTGAATCCGGCAGCAATATCCAGCTCCACCGCAGGCCACTGGCGGCGGAACTGATCCAGTGTCGGCAACAGCCAGAGGTAACAGGAGTGGCATTCGATGGCAATATTCAGTCGTCCGCCGTCGCCATTCACCATCCGGGTCAGATCCTGTTCCAGCCGTTTAAATCTGGGCGCAACATCGCGGGCCGTTTCAAACAGCCGTTGTCCGGCCGCAGTCAGGCGCAGCGGCTTTGATTTTCGCTTGACCACCGACAGGCCCAGGCGTTTTTCCAGCTCGCCCAGCTGATGTGAAAGGGCAGAAGGGGTGATGTGTAGCTGTTTGGCGACCTCGACCAGTGTTTCATTGTCCTGCAAGGCCAGAATCAGCTCAAGGTGTTTACGCTGGATATTCATGTTGAACTCATTTTTAATTTATTTCAATTTCAGTTTTATAAAGTTGAAATTGTTTTTATGCGGCAAACGCCGGAGAATAGCAGGTATCAATAATATTGTTCAATGAATAAGACTATCCACAAAAGGATTTATAAGCCATGACCGCTTCTGTCAGTACCTTGTCAGGCAATCAGAATAAGCCCACCGGACCGGAGTTTTCGTTTGAATTTTTTCCGGCCAAAACCCCGCGCATGGAACGTAATCTGTGGCGCACGATGGGCCAGCTTGAGCTGCTGAATCCGGCTTATTTTTCGATGACTTACGGTGCCCTGGGCAGTGAACGCGAGCACAGCCTGAATATGGTGTCCTCAATGGTGAAGGAAGGTCATGTACCGGTTGCTGCACATCTGACCGCTGCCGGACATACACGGGATTCACTGCTGGAGCTGGTGCGTCATTTCCATAACGAAGGGGTGCAGCGGCTGGTCGCCCTGCGTGGTGATGCCGAACTGATTGAAGGTGGTATGACGGATGTAGCGGTAATGGTG
>PDRT01000057.1 GCA_002746895.1 Thiothrix nivea | reverse complement strand
TGTAACCTGACGGTGCTTTACGAGGAAGGTCAGGAAGATACCGCCGAATTTCTGGCGGGGCAGGGGGTGGATATCGTCGCCTCGCTGCCGTGTTATACCAGAGAAAATGTCGAAGCCCAGCGTGGCCGTTTCGTATTTGACAAAAGCATACAGGGATTGCGCCTGCTGAACAGTCTGGGGTATGGCAGGGAGGGCAGTGGCCTGTCGCTGAATCTGGTGTATAACCCCGGCGGGCATTTCCTGCCCCCGGATCAGGTCGCCTTGCAGCAGGATTATAAACAGCGTCTGCTGGATGATTTTGGCATTGAATTTAACCAGTTGTTCACCATTACCAATATGCCGATCAAGCGTTATCTGCATACGCTGGAACGAGAGGGTGAGCTGGAAAATTACATGCAACTGTTGCTGGATAATTTCAACGCTGGAGCGGCACTGGGAGTGATGTGTACCCAGTTGGTTTCGGTGGGTTTTGACGGCATGATTTACGACTGTGATTTTAACCAGATGCTGGAAATGCCGGTGACAGGATCGGCGCGTAATGTAATGGACATTGGGCATCTGAGTGAGGTAACCGATCATATTGTACTGGCGAATCATTGTTTTGGCTGTACAGCAGGGGCAGGCAGTTCTTGTGGCGGCTCACTGGTATAAGCATCATGAACAGAAAGTTGTCGATGATCGTACCGGTGGCTGCAGGTGATCACAGCTGGCAGGGGCTACTGAATGACCTGGCGGCTGTGGCGGCACAGACCGGGCTGTCGGCACTCGAAGTTTTGTTTGTCGGTTCGGATGCTGCGGAGTTAGATGCATTACAACACTCTTTATCCCGTTTTCCGGGCACCTTTCAGCAGCAGGTCAGTACTGCCTGTGCCGGACACAGCCGGGCGACGGCCATGAATGCCGGAGCCGCATTAGCCCAGGGTGAATATCTGTGGTTTGTGCATGCTGACTCGCGGCTGACGGCCAGGCATATTCGTTCCCTGCAACACTCCATCGCTCAATCTCCTGATGCCTTGCACTATTTCAATCTGCGTTTTTACGGTCATCCGCTGATGTGGCTGAATTCGCTGGGGGTGTGGCTGCGTTCACACTGGCTGGCAACCCCGTTCGGAGATCAGGCACTCTGTCTGTCGCAACAGAACTTTTTCCGAATCGGCACCTACCCGGAAGCGGCAGGTATGGGCGAGGATCATATACTGGTCTGGCACGCATTGCAGCAGGGGATAAAGCTGCGTTGTACCGGTACGGCATTATTCACCAGTGCGCGTAAATACGTTGAACAGGGCTGGCTGAAAACCACCGGATGGCATGTTTACCTGTGGGCCAGGCAGGCCTGGCCGGAGTTTAAGGTGTTACTGCGCACAAGGTGGCGGCACCAGCGTGGAAAAGCCGGATGAAAGTCGCTATTGCGGTTCTGGTCAAGACACCGGGTTTATCGCCGGTGAAAACCCGTCTGGCCGCTACCCTCGGTCACCAGCAGGCTGAAGCATTTTTCCATCTGGCCAAAGCGGCAAATGAAGCGATACTCACCCGGGCGGTTGCACTGTGTGCTGAGCAGGGCATTGAACTGGCTGTTTACTGGGCTGTGGGTGAGACGGCGGGATTGCAACACCCACTGTGGCAGAGCGAAACCATACAGCGTATGCACACCGGCCATGGCGGGCTGGGTAAACGTATGCATTATGTGTACAGTACACTGCTGGAAAATCATCAGGCTGTGATACTGATGGGAATGGATAGCCCACAGAACTCCGCTGAACATTTGCTGCAAGTCGCGCAGTTACTTCGGCAGTCGGCATCATTGCTCATCGGACCGGCACGGGATGGGGGGTTTTACTTATTTGCCGGAAATATCACCGTACCGTTACCGCGTTGGACGGCGGTGGAATACGGCTGTGAGGATACATTGGAAAATCTGCGGGTACAGTTGGCGGCTTATCGTATCCGCTATCTTGAGGCAATGACGGATGTGGATACGGAATCTGATTTGCGGCGGATGGTGGCTGAGATGACGGGGGCGTTGTTGCCTGAGCAACGGGATTTGGTGGATTTTATTGCAAGACTGTGACGGTGTTGTCTCGAAACAAAACTTTTGTTTCCCCGTTCACTCCTCGTATACTTGCCCGTGTTCATTGCATATTTAGAAACCGGCATAGCAACCACTAGACATGAAAGATTACCAGAAAGCTTTTTTCGATTTTGCCATTGCGCAAAATGTACTGAGTTTCGGCGAGTTCACGCTGAAATCCGGGCGGGTCAGCCCTTATTTCTTCAATTTCGGTTTGTTTCAGACCGGCTCGGCATTGAGTCGGCTCGGGCAGTTTTACGCGCAAGCCATCGTTGATTCCGGGGTGGAGTTCGACATGCTGTTTGGCCCGGCCTACAAGGGGATTCCGCTGGTATCGGTGACGGCACTGGCCTTGTATGAGCAGCATGGCCGTGATTATCCTTATGCCTTTAACCGCAAGGAGGCCAAGCGTCATGGTGAGGGTGGCACCATTGTTGGAGCACCATTGCAAGGTAAGGTGTTGATTCTGGATGATCTGATTACAGCCGGAACCGCCATTCGTGAGGCTGCGGACATTGTGCGTCAGCAAGGAGCAGCTGTCGGGGGGGTCTGTATCTGTATGGATCGACAGGAACGCGGCAAGGGGACGCAGTCAGCCGTGCAGGAAGTGCAGGCCGATTTCGGGGTTCCGGTGCTGAGTATTGCCGGATTGTCTGAGGTCATTAGCTATATGAAGGACTCACAGCCGGATGCAAAGCTGCTGAAAGCGATTGAGGTTTATCGGGCGGAATATGGTGTCTAAATGATCAGTATTGCAGAACACATTGCCACGGAGCTGGCCGTTTCCCCGCAGCAGGTGACATCAGCCATTACCCTGCTGGATGAGGGTGCGACGGTGCCCTTTATTTCCCGTTACCGTAAAGAAGTTACCGGCGGGCTGGATGACGGCCAGTTGCGTACCCTGCATGAACGCCTGGATTACCTGCGTGAGCTGGAAGACCGGCGTCGCACAATTCTGAACGCTATCACTGAACAGGGTAAGCTGACACCGGTATTGGAGCAGCAGATTCAACAGGCAGAGACGAAAAATCGTCTGGAGGATTTGTATCTGCCGTATAAACAGAAACGCCGTACCCGCGGACAGATTGCTATTGAGGCCGGTATCGCACCGCTGGCTGATTTATTGTTTCAGCAGCCGCAGAAGGATCCGGTGGTGGAAGCAGCCGCATTTATTAATACTGATGACGTGTTCAAAGGCGCTTTCAGCAATAGCAAAGGAGTGCTGGATGGGGCGAAATTCATCCTCATGGAACGCTTTGCCGAGGATGCCGAGCTGGTGGGGCAGTTGCGTGAATACATGGCGGCTGAAAGTCAGCTGATGGCGACTGTGGTCAGTGGCAAGGAAGAGGAGGGGGCCAAGTTCCGTGATTATTTTTCCCACCTTGAAGCGGTTGGTAAGATTCCTTCACACCGCGCACTGGCGATGTTTCGTGGGCGCAATGAGGGCGTGTTGCAGCTGAAAGTGGATGTTGAGCATGAGGATGCTCACCCCTGTGAACAGATGATTGCCCGTCACACCGGCATTGAAAATGCAGGGCGTGCTGCGGATGGCTGGTTGGCGGAAGTGGTACGCTGGACCTGGAAAATCAAGTTGCACGGCAAACTGGAAACCGAATTGCTGGCGGAGCTGCGTCAGCGGGCTGAAGACGAGGCGATCAAGGTCTTTGGCAACAATCTGAAGGATTTATTGCTGGCGGCACCTTCCGGGCAACAGGTAACTATGGGGCTTGATCCGGGGTTGCGTACCGGGGTGAAGATTGCCGTGGTGGATGGCACCGGCCAGCTGGTGGATCACACGGCGATTTTCCCGCATGCGCCGCGTAACCAGTGGGATCAATCACTGGCCACATTGGCAAAACTGGCGGCAAAACATCAGGTGGCCTTGCTGGCGATAGGTAATGGCACCGCCTCACGGGAAACCGACAAGCTGTGTGGTGAGCTGATTAAGCGCCATCCTGAACTTAAACTGCAAAAAGTGATGGTCAGTGAGGCTGGGGCGTCGGTCTATTCCGCGTCAGAAATCGCTGCCCGGGAATTTCCGGATCTGGATGTCACTGTACGGGGGGCGGTGTCGATTGCCCGACGTTTACAGGACCCGCTGGCAGAGCTGGTAAAGATTGATCCCAAGTCAATCGGGGTCGGGCAGTATCAACATGATGTCAGTCAGGTACAGCTGGCGAAGAATCTGGATGCTGTGGTTGAGGATTGTGTCAATTCGGTGGGGGTGGAGGTCAATACCGCTTCGGCAGCCCTGCTGCGGCGTGTGGCCGGACTGAATCAGACCATTGCCGATAACATTGTCACATTTCGCAATGAATATGGCCGCTTTAAAAACCGTAAGCAATTGCTGAAAGTGCCGCGGCTGGGAGCCAAGGGTTTTGAACAGGCCGCCGGATTTTTGCGACTGCGTGATGGTGATAATCCGTTGGATGCTTCAGCCGTACACCCGGAAAGTTATGCGGTGGTTGAACGTATTGCCAGCAGCACCGGGCTGGAGGTAAAAAGGTTGATCGGTAATGATGATCGGCTGAAAGCACTGAACCCGCGAGAGTTTGTGGACGAGCGGTTTGGTCTGCCGACCGTGACCGATATTATTGCCGAATTGCAGAAACCGGGGCGTGACCCGCGTCCGGCGTTTAAAACTGCTGCCTTCAAGGATGGCGTGGAAACCATTGCTGACCTGAAACCGGCGATGGAGCTGGAAGGCGTGGTGACTAATGTCACCAATTTTGGCGCTTTTGTTGATATTGGCGTACATCAGGACGGTCTGGTGCATATTTCCATGCTGGCGAACCGCTTTGTGAAAGATCCGCATGAAGTGGTCAAGGCGGGTGATGTGGTGCGGGTAAAAGTGCTGGAGGTGGATGAAAAGCGTAAGCGCATTGCCCTGACGATGAAGCTGGATGAAAAAGTGGCCCATCCGAATCCGAAAGCACAACAGCGGAATGCACAACAAAAGCCGCGCCCGCAGGCAAACAATCAGCCGCAGCGTGGCAAGGCGAATGCTAATAAACCTCAACAACGTGCGCCGGTTAACAGTGCTAATAACAACGCTTTTGCAGAGGCATTTGCCAGAGCCAGACAGCGCAGTTGAGTAACAGCCATATTTCTGACCCTTCCCCCATCCAGGGGGAGGGGTAGTCGCATCCTGAATATAATCTACTGTCCGGCCACTGTCATTTTGCCCACCAGCACCGAACCGCTTTGTATCCGTCCGCGCCGGTCAATATCATTACCGACGGCCTGAATCGCCATAAACATGTCCTTCAGATTCCCGGCAATCGTAATCTCTTCCACCGGGTACTGAATTTCGCCGTTTTCCACCCAGAAACCGGCAGCACCCCGGGAGTAATCGCCGGTAATACCGTTAATCCCTTGTCCGATCAGCTCGGTCACCATAAGTCCGGTTTCCATCTGCTCCAGCATGGCTTCAGCACTGACACCGGTATCCGCCAGCAGCAGGTTTCCGGAACCACCGGCACTACCGGTGGTTTGTCGGCCCAGTTTACGGGCAGAATAACTGCTGAGGAAGTAATCCTGAACCTGTCCATCGCGGACAATAGCACGATCACGGGTGGCCACGCCCTCATCATCGTAAGCACGGCTGCCCAGTGCTTGTTTAAGATGGGGGCGCTCCTGTAGCTGAACAAAGTCCGGAAACACCTGCTGTCCAATAGAATCCAGCAGAAAACTTGCCTTACGGTATTGCGCACCACCACTCAATGCACTGACTAGGTGCCCGACCAGTCCTCTTGCCAGTTCCGGCACAAATAACACCGGCACTTCGCGGGTCGTCAGTGAGCGTCCGTTCAGGCGGCGCAGTGTCCGTTCCGCCGCTTTCAGACCAATGGCCTCTGCTGTTTCCAACTGTTCTGGCACACAGGCGGTACTGTACCAGTAGTCACGTTGCATATCATCGCCCTGCCGGGCCACCAGTGAGCAGCTCAATGAGTGCTGGGTACTGCTGCTGACACCGCTGAAGCCGTGCGAGTTGGCATAAACACTTAATCCGGCGTAGCTGTCCACGCCGCTGCCATCACTGTTGACGATACGCTCGTCCTGATCGCGGGCAATGGTTTCTGCCTGTAGTGCCAGTTCAATGCCCTGATCGGCAGTCAAATCCCAAGGATGGTACAGATCCAGCTCCGGAATTTCCGTGGCCATCCGTTCCGCATCCGCCAGACCGTTAAACGTATCCTCAGCGGTGTATCGTGCAATCCGGCATGCGGCATCCAGCGTCTCTTCCAGGGCCTGTGGCGATAAATCACCGCTGGAGGCCACGCCTTTTTTATGCCCGAAATAAACCGTCAGACTGGCCCCCTGGTCACGGTGGTACTGTAATTTTTCCACCTCGCCCATACGCACTTCCACCGACAGGCCGGTGCCTTTATCAATGCTGACCTCGGCGGCTGTTGCCCCTTTGGCCGCTGCAGACCGCAGAATCTCGTCAGCCAGCGTCTGAAACCCGGCACTTAAGGCGGCTTTATTTTCCAGTTCAATCATCACTTATCCTCAGGCTGTGGCTGTTCCACCAACGGTCAGACCGTCAACACGCAATGTCGGCTGCCCGACCCCCACCGGCACAGACTGTCCGGCCTTGCCACAGACTCCGATACCGGTGTCCAGTTCAAGATCATTACCCACCATACTGACCCGGGTCAGTACATCCGGCCCGTTACCGATCAGTGTGGCATTTTTCAGTGGCTGTTTCACTTGGCCGTTTTCAATCAGATAGGCTTCCGAGGCGGAAAATACAAATTTACCGGAGGTAATATCCACCTGCCCGCCAGAAAAGTTCACGGCATACACGCCGTGATCCACCGAAGCAATAATTTCTTCCGGATCATACTCACCGGGACGCATATAAGTATTGGTCATACGCGGCATTGGCAGATGCGAATAAGACTGCCGTCGTCCGTTACCGGTGGAGCGGCTGTTCATCAATGCCGCATTCTGGCGGTCCAGCATATAACCTTTGAGAATACCATCTTCGATCAGTGTGGTGCATTGTGTTTCCGTTCCTTCATCATCCACCGTCAGCGAACCACGACGTTGTTCCAGGGTGCCGTCATCCACCACGGTAATGCCCTTGCTGGCGACCTGCTCACCAATGCGTCCGGCAAAGGCGGAGGTACCCTTGCGGTTAAAATCACCTTCCAGGCCGTGCCCGATGGCTTCATGCAGCAGCACACCCGGCCAGCCATTGCCCAGTACCACGGTCATATTGCCTGCCGGTGCTGCCTGTGCGTCGAGGTTGATTAATGCCTGGCGTACCGCTTCGTCGGCATACTGATCCACCCGGTCATCTGCCAGAAAATAATCCAGGTCAAAGCGCCCCCCACCACCGGCCATTGCACTTTCGGTCTGGCCGTCACGCTCAACAATCACCGAAACATTAGTGCGCACCAGTGGTCGCACATCAGCGGTCATGCGGCCCTGTTCATCGACAATCAGGATGATTTCATGCACCGCCACCATATTGGCCATGACCTGCTGCACATGCGGGCTGGCCGCGCGTGCCCTGGCATCAATGCGCTGCAACAGGTCAATTTTATCCTGCTCTGCCAGAGAAAGCAGCGGGTCATCCGGGCCATACAGTGTTCGCGATGGTGATGTTGCTTTCCTCACCATCATCTGTCCGGATGATCCGGCACGGCTGATAGCACTGGCTGCCCTGGCGGAATCCAGCAGCGCTGGCAGGGAAATTTCATCACTGTAGGCAAAGCCGGTCTGCTCGCCACACACCGAACGGACACCAACGCCCTGTTCAATACTATAGCTGCCGCTTTTGACCATCCCTTCCTCCAGTCCCCAGGCCTCATAACGCGCGGACTGAAAATACAGGTCGGCCAGTGTGGTATCGCGGGTCAGTAACTGACCAAACACACGGTCCAGATCCTGCTCGCCCAGACCGTCGGCAAAAAATGCGCGACGGGCATGATCCATTGCGGATTGCGTATATTCAGATTGCATATCCTCGTTTATCCTTTAGTCCTTTCTGTCAGCAGACAACGTTCCGGACGGGCAGCAATGCTCCAGTACCGGAAAGGTTTTGCGGGTGGCACGCAGTTCATCCAGATCAATTTCGATTAATGTAATCCCGGCACCCTTGTTAAGTTGACCACGAATCCGTCCCCAATAGTCAATAACCATACTGTGGCCCCAGGTAGTACGGCCATTAACATGGTAGCCTCCCTGTCCCGGAGCAATGACATAGGCCAGATTTTCAATCGCCCGGGCACGAAGCAGGGATTCCCAGTGCGCAATGCCGGTCACTTCAGTAAACGCGGCCGGTACGGTAAAAATCTCTGCACCCTGACGCATCAGATAACGATATAACTCCGGAAAACGCAGATCATAACACACGCTCATCCCCAGACGGCCAAACGGTGTGTCCACTACTTCGGCATGATGACCGTGCATGACGGTCTGGCTTTCGGTGTAAACCTGATCTTCTTCGGCAACCTTAACATCAAACAGGTGAATCTTGTCATAGCGGGCCAATTGCTCTCCCTGTGAATTGTATAACAGCGAGGCGGCAGCATACTTGTCCGGATTATCCGTGCGCAGTGGAATTGTACCCGCCACCACCCAGACGTCACACTCCTGGGCAATACGACGGCTGAAATCCTGCATCTGACCACGGCCAAACGGTTCCGCCACCGCCAGTGCATCCTGATCACGGTAGCCCATCATACCAAACATTTCCGGTAGTACCACCAGACCCGCTCCTGCTTCTGCCGCCTGCCGGATCAGCCGCCCGGCTTCCAGTAAATTAGCGGAGACATTCGGCCCGGAAGCCATCTGGATTGCTGCAACACTTTTCATTCATTTTCTTCCCGTTTAACCTTGTCATTGATTGTTCATCTTATTGTCGTCAACATCAACTTTATCTTGACCACTCGCTGCAACTCTGGCAGAGATAACCGCTGCGTTTGTAGGCTTATCACTGTAAATACTGTAAAGCGAACAAGATGGTGTCGAAAAAGCAAATTCTGCTGGTTGAAGATGAAGTGGCCATCCGGCAAATGATCCGGCTGGCACTGGAGCGTGAGCATTATGAAATCATTGAGACCGGTACGGTTGCCGAGGCCCGCACAGCGATTGCAGAACAGGTGCCGGATCTGCTGCTGGTGGACTGGATGTTGCCGGATCAGTCCGGTCTGGAGCTGATTAAACGCCTGCGGGCGGAAGAACGTACCCGTGCGGTGCCGATGATTATGCTGACCGCGCGGGCCGAGGAGCGGTACATGATCAAGGGACTGGAGGCCGGTGCCGATGATTATATTTACAAACCGTTGTCACTGAAAAATCTGCAGGCGCGGATTAAGGCCCTGCTTCGACGCACGGATACCCTTAATATAACACCGGCCAGACTGTTGCAGGCCGATTCCCTGCAACTGGACCTGCAGGGGCTACAGCTGAAGATCAGGGATGAACCCGTGCATCTGGGGATTACCGAATACCGCCTGCTGGAGCATCTGATGAAACATCCCGGCCGGGTATATTCGCGTACCCAATTGTTAGATACCATCTGGGGACAGAACAGCTTTATTGAAGAACGCACTGTCGATGTGCATATATTGCGGCTGCGCAAGGCATTGAAAAAACACGATGCTGCGCAGGTGATTAAAACTGTCCGGGGAGCCGGATACCTGTTTGCGGAAGAAGTTACCCGTGTTGAATGAATACTGGCGTATCGAAACCCGCCGTCTCATCCTGATGATTATCGGCGGCCTGATCCTGGGTTATTTCAGTGGTTACTGGCTTGTCAGTCAGTGGCTGGCCAGTCTGGTACTGATTGGCTGGATGCTGTACAAGTTGCATGGCCTGCAGAGCTGGATTGAGGAAGGGCAGCCCGATGAAAAAATGCCGGACAGTGACGGAGCCTGGGAACAGATGACCTATACCGTACACCGCCGCCGCCAGCAATACGAAGCGCACGAATACAAACAGCAGGAACTGCTGTCACGCTTCAATAATATTATGGCCGCTCTGCCGGATGCCAATATCCTGCTGAATCCGGATCATATTATCCAGTGGTCAAACGGGGCGGCGAAAGCCTTGCTGGGCATTGATAATGAGCGTGACACGGGTCAGCGTATTGATAATCTGATCAGGGTACGCAAGATCACCAAACTGGTGACCGGTGGAATGAATCCGGACAAGGAAGTACGTTTTCGTTCCCCCCGTGACGAAACCATTTCCCTTAGCGCAAAAATTCTGCCGGTACAGCCCGGTTTGTATATGCTCAGTGTGCGCAATATCAGCCAGCGGGTACATTTGAATAATATGCGCCGGGCGTTTATTGCCAATGCCTCGCATGAACTGCGTACACCACTGACGGTGCTATCCGGTTACCTTGAATTATTTGAGGACGACCCGGCCTTGCCGGAACACCTGAAACCCGCCATCCGGCAGGCTCGCGAACAGGGTATACGCATGCAGCGCATTATCAGTGATATGCTCAAACTCTCACAACTTGAAAACAGTGAAGGCAAGGCCTCTGTCGACAAGCCGGTGAATATCCCGCAACTGATCCGCAGTACAGCGACCAACCTGCAAAAAACCATTGCCGCCGACTCGCATCAGCTCTCGTTGCAGGTCGATGAAACGATTAAAATCAGCGGAATTGAAAAAGACCTGACCAGCGTGGTAACTAATCTGCTGGAAAATTCGGTGAAATACACCCCCGCCGGTTCACAGATTCGTGTGGACTGGCAACGAAATGATGCCGGACAGGCCTGTTTGGCGGTGACCGATGACGGTCCGGGGATCGCCCCGCAACATCTGGAACACCTGACCGAACGGTTCTACCGGGTGGATAAAGGCCGTTCACGGGATAAGGGCGGCACCGGACTGGGACTGGCCATCGTTAAACATGCGGTGCTGAATCATGGTGGCACGCTGGATATCAGCAGTGTACCGGGGAAAACGGTGTTTGCCGCGCGGTTTCCGGAAGAGCGGATTATTTGAATACAGACCCGGTATTGGCCCTTTGCCCCGACCAGGCCTGATAAGGCATTCGCCGGTTATGTGAAAGTTGCACCCCGCGTGATAGTATAACGCCTGATAAACTCATCGGGAGCCACAGGGTTTTTATGACTGACGCAACTCACAGCATTATTTATACCAAAACCGACGAAGCCCCGGCACTGGCGACCCGCTCGCTGTTGCCGATTGTGCAGGGCTTTGCCAAAACCGCCGGGATTCATATTGATCTGTGTGATATTTCGCTGGCCGGACGTATTCTGGCTGCGTTTCCGGAGTATCTCGACGAAGAGCAGCGGGTTGCTGATGCTCTGAAAGAACTGGGGGATCTGACCCATTCACCGGATGCCAATATCATCAAATTGCCGAATATCAGTGCTTCCACGCCACAGTTGCGGGCTGCAATCGCCGAGTTACAGGAAAAGGGTTACGCGGTGCCGGATTATCCGGATGAGCCGGAAGATGAAAAGGCGCAGGCAATTAAAGATCGCTACAGCAAAATCCTCGGCAGTGCGGTCAACCCGGTATTACGTGAGGGCAACTCCGATCGTCGTGCGCCGCTTTCAGTCAAGAATTATGCGCGTCAGAACCCGCACAAGATGGGCAAGTGGAGCATGGCTTCACGCTCACATGTTGCGCATATGCGTGGCGGGGATTTTTATTCCAGTGAAAAATCCATGGTGGTGGATAATGCTACGGATGTGCGCATTGAGTTTATCGATAAAGCCAGTGGTGCGGTGACGGTATTGAAAGAAAGTACACCGTTGCTGGCCGGTGAAATCATTGATGCCATGTTTATGAGCAAAAAGGCATTGCGGGCATTCTTTGAGGCGCAAATGGAAGATGCCCGTGAAACCGGCGTTTTATTCTCGCTGCACCTGAAAGCGACCATGATGAAGGTATCGCATCCGATTGTCTTCGGTCATGCGGTGACGGTGTTTTACAAGCAGCTGTTTGATAAATGGGGCGAGACCTTCAAGGAAATTGGTGTCAACCCGAATAATGGTCTGGGCAATGTGTATCTGCGTATTCAGGAACTACCGCAGGCGAAACGCGCTGAAATTGAAGCCGATATTCGTGCCTGTCACATCCATCGTCCGGAAGTGGCAATGGTGGATTCTGATCGCGGGATTTCCAACCTGCATGTACCCAGTGATGTGATTGTTGATGCCTCGATGCCGGCGATGATCCGTAATTCCGGCAAGATGTGGGGCGCAGATGGCAAGCTGAAAGATACCAAGGCGGTGATTCCGGAAAGTACCTACGCGACGATTTATCAGGAAGTGATGAACTTCTGCCGTACCCACGGTGCCTTTGATCCGGCCACGATGGGGACGGTGCCCAATGTCGGGCTGATGGCGCAAAAGGCGGAGGAATACGGTTCACACGACAAAACTTTCGAAATGGTGGCGGATGGCATTGTGCGCGTTGTCGATAAGAACAGCGGCGCAACACTGTTACAGCATGAGGTGGAGGAAGGCGACATCTGGCGCATGTGCCAGACCAAGGATGCGCCGATTCGTGACTGGGTGAAGCTGGCGGTAAAGCGTTGCCGTGACTCCAGCACACCGGCGATTTTCTGGCTGGATCGCGAACGTCCGCATGACCAGCAGCTGCGCCAAAAGGTGGAGCGTTATTTGCATGATCATGACACCGAAGGGCTGGATATCCGTATCCTGTCACCGGTCGTGGCTATTCGCCGCACCATGGAACGGCTGATCCGCGGCAAGGATACCCTCTCGGTGACCGGTAATGTATTGCGTGATTACCTGACTGACTTATTCCCGATTCTGGAGCTGGGTACCAGTGCCAAGATGTTGTCGATTGTACCGCTGATGAACGGTGGTGGCCTGTTTGAAACCGGTGCCGGTGGTTCTGCGCCGAAACATGTGCAGCAGCTGATAACAGAAAACTACCTGCGCTGGGATTCGTTGGGGGAATTTCTGGCACTGGCCGTATCGTTTGAGCATCTGGCCGGGCAGACCGGCAATCAGCGGGCGGCTATTCTGGCAACCACACTGGATGAGGCAACCGGTCTGCTGCTGAAAAACAATAAGTCACCGCAACGTCGTCTGGGACAGCTGGATAACCGTGGCAGTCATTTTTATCTGGCAATGTACTGGGCGCAGGCACTGGCGGCACAGAATGACGATGCCGGACTGAAAGTGAGCTTCAGCAAACTGGCTGAACAACTGGCAGCCCATGAAGAGCGTATCGTCGCAGAACTGAATGGCGTACAGGGACAGGCAGCGGATCTTGGTGGTTATTATCTGCCGGATGATGAAATGGCGAATCAGGTGATGCGGCCCAGTACGCTGTTTAATGCGGCATTAGCATCCTTACACTAATCGACCTAATCGCCCAGCCTTGAAATGTGTAACCAAAGCTTACAAGGCTTTGGTTTTATGCGGGGTGCCCTATCAATGCATTATTGATACTGAAGGTTCATCCCTGGTATTCCCGTCTAACTTCAGTAACCTGAACTGTATAGGATTCATACCATTTTTGCTGGCCGGTCTGTTGGGCCTGTATGTGTTCCGGATCATTTTTCCATGCCTGAGCTGAAGCTTCATCTGGCCAGTAAGAAATGGCAATTTCCTGATTGCCTTCGCAGATGGCAATAAAGTCTTTGCAACCGTACTTTTCGAAGGCCAGATTGCGCATTCTGTTCGCAGTTTCGGTATATTCACTATCCAATGTTTTGATGTTGGCACGGAAGATGACAGCAATCATATGAGACCTCAATTTTTCCGGGTTTTCTATCTGGTTTCGGCAGAGTACAGGTATTGATACAGCTATAATCAAGCTTTTTCAATAGAGAATTATCATTTGACTGTTTTTCAGCGATGGACATTTAATCTATTAATGCTGCTTGCGCTGCTGGCCTTTCGTGAAGGTGTTTTTGCACCGTTAATGGAGCTGGAAAAACTGTGGGTATTCAATAATCAATACTCACTGTATTCCGGCCTGCAAACGCTGTGGGAACACGATGAGATCTTTTTGTTCTGGTTTCTGTTTTTATTCAGCGTTATGACACCACTGGTGAAAATGACCGGGCTGGTGCTGATTGCCAATACGGATAAACCGTTCCGTAAAGCCCATGAGCGTTTTCTGTACATACTGGAAACCTGGGGCAAGTGGTCAATGCTGGATGTGTTTGTGGTGGCGTTACTGTTTGTTTCGGTGAAGCTGGGTTCACTGGCCAATGTCACGGTACATGAAGGTCTGTACTGGTTTGGGGGTGCAGTGATACTGATTCAGGGGCTGAGTGTGTGGCTGAGCCGGGAGGTGAAAAAGAACCATTCGTAGCACGGTAAATGATTGGAGGAGGAGAGGAGGAGTCACGTACCGTTTTTGTGCTACGAATGGTTTTACCACATGCCGCTCAAACAAAATACACTGTTATCCGCACCACCAGAACGCCGAAGGAGGAAGAAATGCGCTCTGGTGGCTTATGACAAAATCTGCCTCTTGTCTGTGTCGTGCTGCATGGGTGAAAATACTAATTATCCGGAAATTTATTGGCAAGCTACTATTTGTCACTGGGTACATTAGAAAATCTGACCTGTAACCAAACCCGGATAATTAATCCACCTTTAATAATGACTATAGTCGCTGACTTGAGTTTTTGCCAGATTTGCCGGGATGCACCGACCTACTTCCGGGCGGAGGCCCTGGCACTGAACCCGCCTTAGGGTAGCGTTTATCCCTGTGCCTACCCGATGGCTGATGACTTCCAGCAGCCATAAACCTGCCGTTAAAGTGGGGTGTTTACCAGATATTTTCACCCGGTTTCGGCTTGTGGCTGGACAGCTTCATGAATTTCCAGAACAGGTAGACCAAAAAACCGAGAATGAACACGATAGTAATGGTTGACATCAACAGGATACCTTCAAAACTGGCGAAAAAATTCATGTATTGGACTCCTTGGAACTGGGTATACGGCTTTTTATCCTAAGCTGGTCTGTATTATCCGGCTTTGCGAAACCTCAAAGTTACATGAATTTCCTGACCGGGCGAAGTCATTTTATTGTCATGGATCAAGTTTTTGGAGCTTTCCCCAGCGCAACCAGTGCCTCCCGAACGGCTACCGCCGGTGGGGTCTGCGGCCATTTACCTATGACGGCCTGTAAACGTGAGCCATCCAGCACATGTGGTTGTTCCCACAGATAAGCCACTTCAGCAATCGTTTAATCAGTTTCCACGGCATACCCAGTGTTTGCAGTGGCTTGCCGCAAACCTGCTCAACCCGTGTCTGTAATTCCGCACCGGTCAGGGCATGGCCGGTATACAGCAGCTGTTCAAACGTGCTGAGTGACTGGTGTTTTTCCGCCAAGGCGACAAAAGCCTGTGCCAGATCCGGCAAGTAAGCCCAGCTATGCACGACATCTGTCGGGCCGGGGTAGACAAACTGATTCTTGTGGAGTTTGTCCACCAGCACCAGATCAAACCAGGAACCGGTACCACTGCCACCGTAGAAATCACCGGCACGCAGGATAATGGTCTGAACCTTGTATTTGGCGGCTGCAAGGCGGAATAGTTTTTCCATTTCAATGCGGACTTTACCTTTCACACCGTGCGCCGCCATCGGAGTTTCGATGGTGCAGCGGGCGGGAATCTGCTGCCCGTAGTTGTAGACATTGCCGGGAAACAGATGTAGTGCCTGCTGGCTGCGGGCGGCTGCCATGATATTACGTGCCATCGGCAGGGCGGAGGTCAGCCACTCGGTGTAGGGCGGGTTGATGGCATTAAAAATAATATCTGCCCCCGTCACGGCTTTTTTGAGCTGCTGGAGGTTCATGACCTCTGCGGCACGACAGGTGATACCTTGCGGTGCGCAGCGGATATGGCCGTTACGGGTGACGGCAATAACCTGATAGCCCGCAGCATGGAAGGCATGTACGGCCTCATTGCCAAGGCGGCCATTGGCCCCTAATACCGCGATCTGTTTCATACGGATTCTCCCGGGTGATGATTGATGGTGAGACAGGTTATTTTAGGCGAAAACGGTTTTCCGGTTTGGTTGTCACAATACCTTTCGGTATCATACCTGCTTTGAAAAAGCCCATTGAGACCCTTCACATGCTGATTCTTCCCGGTAGCGTTGCTCTTTCCGATTTCCGCAGTCAGAAGTTACTGCAGGCCCTGCAAAACATTGCCCCGCAGATAACTGCACTCACCGCCAATTATGTGCATTTTGTGCGGTGTGTTAATGAACCGTCGGTGGCGGAGCTGGAACAGCTGAACACCGTGTTGACCTACGGTGAACATCGCCGTGAAACGGTGAACCAGGACGGCCAGCTGGTACTGGTTACACCGCGCCCAGGTACCATTTCACCGTGGTCGACCAAAGCTACTGATATTATTCATAACTGTGGCTTGAGCGTGGTTGAACGGGTTGAGCGTGGTATCGCCTATCATTTGCAGACTGAAACGCTACTGGCGGATGATTCCCTCAGTGCTGTGCAGGCATTACTGCATGACCGCATGATTGAAACGGTATTTTATGAACTGGAGGATGCCATTGCCCTGTTCAGTGAAGCAGAACCGGCACCCCTGCGACAGATTGATATTTCCGCCGATGCACAGGCCGCCCTGGTGCAGGCGAATAACGAACTGGGTCTGGCACTCTCTGCCGATGAGATTGCTTATCTGGCAGAAAATTATGTGACAATGGGGCGCAATCCGACTGATGTTGAGCTGATGATGTTTGCCCAGGCGAACTCGGAACACTGTCGGCACAAGATCTTTAATGCCGACTGGATTATTGATGGTCAGCCACAGGAGCAGTCACTGTTCGGTATGATCCGTAACACCTACCGTCATGCACCGGAGGGGATTTTATCGGCGTACAAGGATAATGCTGCGGTGATGACCGGCCATGTGGCGACCCGCTTGATGCCGAACGGTGAAGGAAATACCTACCAGTATGTCAGGGAGCCGGTGCATATTCTGATGAAGGTGGAAACGCATAATCACCCCACGGCAATTGCACCGTACCCCGGTGCGGCAACCGGCTCCGGGGGGGAGATTCGTGATGAGGGGGCAACCGGTAGTGGTTCCAGGCCCAAGGCCGGATTGTGTGGCTTTTCGGTATCGAACCTGAAGATTCCCGGTTTCAGCCAGCCGTGGGAAACGGATTACGGCCAGCCGGAACGTATCGTCTCGGCACTGGAAATTATGCTGGAAGGGCCGGTGGGTGCGGCATCCTTTAATAATGAATTCGGGCGACCAAATCTGAGTGGTTATTTCCGTACCTTTGAACAGCAGGTACCGGGGGCTTACGGTGAAGAGTTACGCGGTTACCACAAGCCGATTATGGTTGCCGGTGGTGTGGGAAATATCCGCGCAGGTCATGTCGACAAGCATCCGCTGCCGGAAGGCACACCCATTGTGGTACTGGGTGGCCCGGCGATGCTGATCGGGCTGGGCGGGGGAGCCGCTTCATCCATGGCCTCCGGTTCCCGTTGTGAGTCACTGGATTTTGCTTCTGTACAGCGTGGTAACCCGGAAATGCAGCGCCGCTGTCAGGAAGTTATTGACCGTTGTGTGGCACTGGGTGAGGAAAGTCCGATTCTGTCGATTCATGATGTCGGGGCGGGCGGTATTTCCAATGCCATTCCGGAAATTATTCATGATGCCGGGCGTGGCGGTACCTTTGAGCTGCGCACGGTACCGAATGATGAGCCGGGTATGTCGCCAATGGCGATCTGGTGCAACGAGGCGCAGGAGCGTTATGTGCTGGCGATTGCCACCGAACGGCTGGAGACTTTCCGTAACCTGTGTGAACGTGAGCGTGCCGTGTATGCGGTGGTCGGCAAGGCGACCGCAGAGCAGCATTTATTGGTCGGTGATGCGCACTTTGATAATCAGCCGGTGGATATGCCGATGAATGTCTTGCTGGGCAAACCACCGAAAATGCTGCGGGATGTACAGCATCAGACCTTTCATAAACCGGAGCTGGCACTGACTGGTATTGATCTGGGTGAGGCGGTGGAACGGGTACTGAGGTTGCCGACGGTGGCATCGAAGGCTTTCCTGATTACTATTGGCGATCGCACCATTACCGGCATGGTAACGCGTGATCAGATGGTCGGGCCGTGGCAGGTGCCGGTGGCGGATGTTGCGGTAACCGCCAGTGATTTCACCACGTATTACGGTGAAGCCATGACCATGGGCGAGCGCCCGCCGTTGGCGCTGGTTAATCCGGCGGCCTCTGGGCGGATGGCGGTTGGTGAGGCGCTGACCAATATTGCCGCCGCCGATATTCGCAGGCTGAGTGATATTCGTCTGTCTGCCAACTGGATGGCGGCGGCGGGTTATCCCGGTGAGGATGCGGCACTGTACGACACGGTGAAAGCGGTGGGTGAAGACATCTGTCCACAACTGGGGCTGGCGATTCCGGTGGGCAAGGACTCGCTGTCGATGAAAACGGTATGGCAGCAGGATGGCGCAGAACGCACCATGACTGCCCCGTTATCACTGGTTATTTCGGCGTTTGCACCGGTGGTGGATGTGCGGAAGACACTGACACCGCAGTTGCGCACGGATCTGGATGATACTGATCTGATTCTGGTCGATCTTGGCAAGGGCAAAAATCGTCTGGCGGCCTCGGCGCTGGCACAGGTGTATCAGCAGGTGGGGCATCATGCACCAGATGTAAATGATGCTAAGGCCTTGCGGAACTTCTTTGATACCGTACAGGATTTGCGGGCTGATGGATTGATCAAGGCCTACCATGACCGTTCTGATGGCGGCCTGCTGGCGACGGTGGCCGAGATGGCCTTTGCCGGGCATTGTGGTGTCAATGTGCACCTTGGTGATCTGGGTGATGATGCCCTGGCTGCCCTGTTTAATGAAGAGCTGGGGGCGGTGTTACAGGTGTGTCACAGTGACACGGATACCGTGCTGGAAGCCTTCCGCGAAGCCGGTTTGGGGCAACATACCCATGTGATTGGCGAGCTGAATGAGTCGGACGAGCTGGTAGTGACCTTTGCGCATCAGGAGTTATTACGGCGTCCACGGGTGGAGTTGCAGAAAATCTGGGCTGAAACCAGCTACCGGATGCAGGCATTGCGGGATAACGCGGAGTGTGCGGCACAGGAATTTGCGCGGCTGGATGATGCAAATGATCCGGGGCTGCCGTTCCGGTTGAGTTTTGCTGTGGAAGCACCTGCACCTCAACCCCACACCTTCAATGGGCGAGGGGCTAAAGAGACACGTCCGGCAGTGGCAATACTGCGTGAACAGGGTGTCAATGGCCAGATAGAAATGGCGGCGGCCTTTGACCGGGCCGGATTCCGTGCAGTCGATGTACACATGACGGATATTATTACAGGTCGTGTCAATCTGGGTGATTTTCAGGGCATGGTTGCCTGTGGTGGCTTCTCGTATGGTGATGTGCTGGGGGCCGGGGGGGGCTGGGCGAAAACGATTCTGATGAATGAGCGGGCCAGTGAGCAGTTTGCGGCATTTTTTGCGCGTGAGGACAGCTTCGGGCTGGGGGTCTGTAATGGCTGCCAGATGTTCTCACAGTTACGCAATATGATTCCGGGGGCAGGGCACTGGCCGCGTTTTTACCGTAATCAGTCTGAGCAGTTTGAAGCACGGTATGCTGCGGTGGAGATTATGCCGTCACCGTCCCTGTTTTTGCAGGGCATGGCGGGCTCAATATTGCCGGTGGCGGTGGCACATGGTGAAGGACGGGCGGTGTTTGAGGGGAACCGTGCGGAGGATGTGCTGGATGATGGGCTGGTGGCACTGCGTTATGTGGATAATTACGGCCAGCCGAC
>PDRT01000056.1 GCA_002746895.1 Thiothrix nivea | reverse complement strand
CGCGGCCCGGATCATGCCGGTAGTTTTTCTGATGGTGTGCTGGCCTTGGGTCACCGCCGCCTGGCGATTATCGACCTGTCACATAAGTCCAGCCAGCCGATGGTCGATGCTGAATCCGGATTAGCCATTGTCTTTAATGGTACGATTTATAATCATCCCGAACTTCGCGCACAACTCAAGGCTAAAGGTCATCATTTCTGCTCCGAAGGTGATACCGAGGTGATTCTCAAAGCCTATGCTGAATGGGGCGAGGAGGCACCGAAACATCTGCTGGGTATGTTTGCCTTTGCCATTTGGGACATGCGTCAACACACACTGTTTCTGGCTCGCGACCGTATGGGTATCAAACCGCTGTACTACACCTGCGATAAACAAAGGTTGCGCTTTGCCTCCAATACTCAGGCCTTACTCAGCACACCGGACATCGACACCCGTCTTGATCCACTGGCATTGCACAACCTGTTTACCCTGCATGCTGTGGTTCCGGCACCGCGCACCGTACTGAATGGCATACGCAAACTACCACCGGCGCATTCCCTAATGATTCACGTCAATGGCCGCCAGGAACTGAAACGCTACTGGAATCTGGTCGCCAAACGTCCGGCGGAACTCCGCACTGAACAGGAATGGATTGAGGCTATTCATGAGTCGCTGCAAACTGCTGTCCGGCGGCGTAATGAGATTGCCGATGTACCTGTGGGCGTATTGCTTTCCGGTGGTCTGGATTCCAGCCTGCTGGTGGGCTTGCTGGCTGAAATTGGTGTACAGGATATTCGCACGTTTACCATTGGCTTTGATGACCAGCCGGAAGAAAAAGGCAGCGAATATGAATACTCCAATGCTGTCGTCGAGCGTTTTCAGCCGACTCACCACCAGTTTCATATTCCGAATGAACAAACCCTGTCGCGTCTGCCGGAAGCGGTGGCAAATATGGCGGAACCAATGTTTGGACAGGATGCGATTGGTTTCTACCTGCTCTCAGAACAGGTTTCGCAACAGGTTAAGGTGGTACAGTCCGGACAGGGAGCGGACGAGGTGTTCGGTGGTTATTTCTGGTACCCGCAGGCACAGGCGGATACCCACCCGGACAGACTGCAACGTCTGGCCCCGTATTATTTTGACCGCGATCACAGCGAAATGGCAGCGATGCTGCAACCGGCATTCCAGACCCATGATTACACCGGCGAACTGGTGCGCGAGTTACTGAACAGTCTGGATGCGGATGAAACACTGGATGCGGTACTGCGGGCGGATGTTACCACCTTTATCGTCGATGATCCGGTGAAGCGGGTGGATAATATGACCATGGCCCACGGACTGGAAGCGCGGGTACCGTTTCTGGATCATGAACTGGTGGAGCTGGCGGCACAAATGCCCCCTGAGCTGAAGCTGCGTGACGGCGGAAAATATGTGCTGAAACAGATTGCACGTGGGCTGTTGCCGGATAGTGTTATTGACCGACCGAAAGGTTATTTCCCGGTTCCGGCACTGAAGTTTGTGCGTGGTGAGTTTCTGCAAATGATGTGTGATTTACTGAATTCGCAGCAATGCCGGAAACGTGGTTTGTTTCAACAGGCTTATATTGACCAGGTGATTGCAGCACCAGAACAGCATCTGACCCGGATTCAGGGCAGTAAACTGTGGCACATGGCATTGCTGGAAATGTGGTTGCAGCAGCAGGGCATTTAATACGAATGAAAGCAATGATCCTCGCTGCCGGTTATGGCAAACGTATGCGTCCCCTGACCGACCAGACACCTAAACCACTGCTTAAAGTCAGAGGTAAACCTCTGATTGTCTGGCATATTGAAAAGCTGGCCGCCGCCGGTTATCAGGATATTGTCATTAATATCGGCTGGCTGGGTGAACAGATTCCGGCTGCACTGGGATGCGGTGAACAATGGGGTGTTCGGCTGTATTACTCGGATGAGCAACAGGAGGGCATACTGGAGACCGCCGGGGGAATTATTAAGGCTCTGCCCTTACTCGGTCATGAGGTGTTTCTGGTGATAAACGGTGATATCTGGTGTGATTATCCCTGCCGCCCGATAACCCTGGATCATGGCGATCTGGCTCATCTGGTGCTGGTCGCAAATCCGCCGCATCATCCTGAGGGTGATTTTGCCTTACAGAAAAATCGCGTTATTAATAATCAGGTATTGCCACATTATACTTTCAGTGGTATTGGTTTTTATCGCTCGGAACTATTCCGTCAACTAAGCTACGGTAAACATCCTCTGGGTCCATTATTGCGTGAAGCGATTCAGGATCAGGCCGTGAGTGGCGAACTATATACAGGGGAGTGGCTGGATATTGGCACACCTGAACGATTGCAGGTATTAAACAGCCGTCCCTAAAACGCCCCTAAAACCTTCAGGGACGGCTGTTTAAAAGTTGAAACATTATCTGTGTATCTGTGAACTCACAATTTGGCAAATGTATAATCATGATCCTGTCGACACACCACAATGCCTGCATCCAGGAATAATGCAATCTGGCCACTGTTGATACGGCTGTGCTTTTGATCGACCATGACCTGCTCACTGGCAGTGACCTCACACGGTACCTTGCTCAGCTTGCCTTTACCACCGGCTGTCAGAGTGATTTCATTCTCTGCCGCCAGTTCCAGTTCATCACAGCGACAATCGTCCAGCTCCAGCACCTTGATACGAACGGTAGAAGCAGATACCGGCAATGCCATTTCGGCGCGAATCAGTTCAACCAGCGACTGTTGTACCGAATGTGTCGGTGGCGCATCAGCACGGTCAGTACCGACTATTCCTGAAACGGCTGCCGTTGCTACGGCAGCCACCGTACCGGTGGCTATCCCGGTCAGCTTATGGCTGTCCTCATCTTTTGGCCGGTTCAGATCAACATTGACATCCGGTATGTCAGTATCGGCCGTTATATCTGCATCGTTCTCATCCTTGCCCAGACCGATCTTTGCTGCGATACCGGCACCCACAGTACCGGCTGCAGTGACAGCACCTTTTGCCAGATCATCCAGGCCGATTCCTTCCTGCGCTTCCGGCAGACTAACGCCCGCACCCACGTTCGGAATACCTGCCGCTACTGATGGCAGATCAATTTCCGGGGTCTTAATGTCAACGTCCGGCATATTCAAGTCCACTGAGGGTAAGTCCACATCAGGAACCTTGCTGGCAATATCCGGAATATCAACATCGGGGGCTTTAATATCCACATCCGGTATATCCAGATCAGCTGATGGCAGATCCACATCAATTTTGGACATTCCGGCATCTATTTCCGTTTCTTTCATACTGAAATCAGAAAATTTCGCCTCCGGAAAATGTGCATCCGGCAGATCCACATCCAGTTCGACATCTTTAACCTCAGCCTTCGGGCTATCGGTGTTCAATGTCGCTGCTGCCAACCCAACTGCACCCGCCGCCCCGGCACCTACCGCTGCCTCGCTCAGGTGAGATTTATGGTTTTTATCCGCCTTTGGCAAGCCATAGTTAGGCTTGTGATAAGTGGAATCCTCATCTGCTTCACGACGACCATAATCAAAATGCTTAACCGGACGGCAAAACAGCTTGCGTAACAGTTTGCCGAGTACCAGACCAATAATAAACGCGACCAGAATTAATAAAGCGGTCTGAATCCAATAAGTTCCCATACTTTAATCCTCGCTGGCTGCTTTATGAAACAGGCCCAGCAATAAACCCAACAGAAATGCGGCCAATAGCCAGATATATAATTGAGATATTAAATACATCATTGTACCTGCTCCTTATTGTTGCTTGATTTCAAAGGTGATACGACGATTTTGTGCCTGACCCTGCGCAGTCTTGTTTGAAGCAACCGGTTGTGATTCACCGAAGCCTTTTGCTTCCAGCAGGGCTTCATCAATCTGCTTGCCTCTCAGGTAGTCGCGCACCGAATTGGCCCGTCGTTGACTCAGATCCAGATTGTAGGCGTCCTGACCCACACTGTCAGTGTGACCACCAATCACAATTACCCGACCAGCCATTACATCACTGCATTCACGGATAATTTGCGCCAGATCATCCAGTAAGGCATTACTCGCACTGTTAATACTCGCATCATTAAAGGTAAACTGAATTTTCCTGTCCTGCATCGCGGTATTCAGGCGCGACTGACACGCTTCTGCCCGCACAGTGGCAGTCTGTTCTGTCAGTTTTTCTGCATTACCGGCTTCCGCTGCTTCATCAGACAAGGCCGACGGATCAGTATTCGTCTTCGGTTCACCACTACTCTTGCTAATCTCGGTCTGCATCGTTGCGGGCAACTCCGGTGGTGATAATTTGCCTTCAGTGTCCGCATTTTCCTGTGCCACAGGCTCAGTCGGTACCTCAGTAGCATTTTCCACCGCGGGCTCCTGTTCTGCCGAAACCATATCCTCGTTTTTATTCTCACTATCTGGTACCGTCAGCTCAGCCGTTTGCTGCCCGGCCTGATCACCTTCGGAAGGTTTGTTAGTTTCTTCGACCTCTTCCTGTGCCATATTTTGTTCGGCCTGATCATCTTCGGCGGGCTTGGTCGATTCTTCGGCATTCTCCGATGCCATATCCTGTCCGGCCTGATCATCTGCTGAGGTCTCTAATGTATTCGACTGTCCTGGTGTCATATCCTGTCCGGTCTGATTACCGGCAAAGTCCACCCTGTTCACGCCATATACACCCAAAGCGACCTGCTGAGCATGTTCGCGCTCAATGTCACTATCCGGCTCACCCTGTAGCAGGACATCACGCCCACGTTGTTGCACGTTGACTTCAGCCCAGTGGATATTTTCTGCGGCCAGTGCAGCGGATACCCGTGTGGTGAGATCAGCCTCAATCTTCGGCTGCTGAAAATAATTCATCAGGAACAGCAATAATGGCAAGCCTAACAAGGCCAATAACCACCACCAGAAACGGGAGAACGAACTGCACCAAAATGAAGGCCTGTCTGACATAACACTCATCCTTTTGTGTGACTTGAATCAGAGGGGGTTCCGGATTCTTGTCATATTGAAAACATTAATGATTTAAAGAGATTACTCAGGATAATAGCACCCACAGATGAAAAAACCACAGACCGTTCAAAGATATTCCACTCTGATGTGCAAGAAATGATGGAATGGCCTCAACAATCCGCATCATGGTGCCATTCCAGTGAAAACTACCATCATTTCAATTGATACCGCAAAAGCTACTTTCGAGTGCCAGCCAAAATCATGCTGACATTGTTACCCATATTCATTTTTTGCTGCTACATGATGGCAGCATCCAGTGCAGCATTCGATCATTCAGCCCCCGGTGGCATTCATGTGGCGGAACAGAATCGGTTGTGTATCAAGATCAAAGTCATGGCCCTGGGGTTTAATCTGCATGGCATTCTGTAATGCTGCTAACAAGGGAGCATCGTCCAGCGGATTGGCCCGCAGCACACGACGCAAATCCACAGAATGCTCCTGCCCGAGACAGAGCAGCAACTGGCCTTCGGCGGTCACTCTGACCCGGTTACAGTCATCGCAGAAATTATGACTGTGCGGCGAAATAAAGCCGACACGGGTATCACTGTCAGCCGCTTGATAATATCTGGATGGCCCACCGGTTTGCACCAGAATCGGTTGCAAATCAAAACGGGTGCGCAGATCGTGCAGAATCTCATCGCTGGAATAGTAAGCTTCTGCCCGGTCATGATCACCAATCGTTCCCAATGGCATTTCCTCAATAAAGGCAATATCCACGCCCTTGTCCCGTGCAAACTCGACCAGCGGAATAATTTCATCGTGATTACGGTTTTTCAGAATGACTGCATTGAGTTTAATGCGCTCAAAACCCGCCGCAATCGCTGCATCAATACCCTGCAAGGTTTGCTCAATCCTGCCGATGCGGGTCAGCCTTTGGAAGCGTTCCGCATCCAGCGTATCCAGACTGATGTTAATCCGCGTCACGCCAGCTGCCTTGAGTTGATCGGCATACCTGGGTAACTGACTGCCATTCGTGGTCAGGGTCAAGTCACGCAAACCCTCCAGCCGCCCCAAATCATTAAACAGCCGCATAACATTACGCCGGGTCAGTGGCTCACCACCGGTCAGGCGAATCTGCTGCACACCCAGCTGCACAAAAACCCGACCCAACCGTGCCATTTCCTCCAGTGTCAACAGCTGTTCACGCGGCACAAAGGTCATCTGTTCATCCATGCAATACACACAACGGAAATCGCAGCGATCAGTGACAGACATCCGGACATAGGTAATGTGGCGGCCAAAACGGTCGGTCAGGGTTGTTTGTAGTTTAGTCATAAATGCTTACCTGATTCAGGTGATTTTTACCAAACATAACACGGAACCGCCGCAGGCAAAACCAGCCGCGAACCCGGCGTGTACTTTGCCGCCTTGATGATCAAATCCAACAGTGCAAATCCTGCCGGTTAATATGGATGGTTGGATAATATTTTCTATTCCGTTCCAGGCATTTTGGCTTATGATGGGCTGTAATGCTATCTTTTACGTTTTATCGCGGCTTGGATGTGCCAGCAATGCACTTGAGGAGAGGATTATTTAATTTATGACCATGTCGCCGTTATACCCCCCAATTCGTGATAATCAGCATTTTTTTCTGCCGGTTGATGATATACATACGCTGTATGTAGAAGAATGCGGTGAACCGGATGGCATTCCGGTGGTTTTTTTGCATGGCGGGCCGGGTTCGGGCTGTGAAAAGTGGCATCGCAGCTTTTTTGACCCCGAACGCTACCGGATTATTCTGTTCGATCAGCGCGGTTGTGGTCGTTCAACGCCGCATGCAGCACTGGAAAATAATACCACCTGGGATCTGGTAGCCGATATGGAACAGATACGCCGCCATCTGGGCATTGAAGAATGGGTGGTGTTTGGCGGTTCCTGGGGCTCCACGCTCGGGCTGGCTTATGCACAGCAGTATCCGGAGCGGGTTAGTGGCCTGATTCTGCGTGGCATTTTTCTGGCACGCCCGCAGGATGTCAGCTGGTTCTATCAGGCAGGTGCCCATCGCCTGTTGCCAGATTACTGGCAGGATTTTCTCGCACCGATTCCACCGGAAGAGCAGGGTAATCTGTTACAGGCGTATTATCAGCGGTTGACCGGAGAGAATGAAATTGCCCGGATGCAGGCCGCCAAAGCCTGGTCAACCTGGGAAGGCCGGGCAGCCAATCTGTTACAGGTGGATGCCACCGTTGATCATTTTTCCAATCCACATACCGCAATGAGTGTCGCGCGGCTGGAAACCCATTATTTTGTGAACCATGCCTTTCTGGAGCCGAATCAGTTATTGCTGAATGCCAGTCGGCTGACCGATATTCCCGGTCACATTATTCATGGTCGTTATGACCTGATCTGCCCGCTGGAACAGGCTTACGCCTTGCATCAGGCCTGGCCAACGGCTGATTTCACCATTGTGCAGGACAGTGGCCATGCCGCCAGCGAACGGGGTATTCAGGAAACACTGGTCAATGCGACCAATTTTATGGCGGATGAACTGGAGTGATTGGTTTAATCCAGCGGGTCAGTCGCTCGTCAGTGGTCATAGACGGCCAGACGGTTGCCGCGATTGGGCGAGGGATTACCTTATTGTTCGGGGTGGAGAAAAATGATGGCCATGCGCAGGCTGATCGATTGCTACAGCGGGTGCTGAACTATCGCATTTTCAGTGATCCGCAGGGACGGATGAACTGTTCACTGCTGGATAAGGGGTATGAGTTACTGATTGTGCCACAATTTACCCTGCCTGCGGACACCCGTAAGGGAAACCGCCCGGGCTTTAGCCCGGCTGCCCCGCCAGAACTGGGTTCTAAGCTGTTTGATTATTTTTGCACAGAGGCAGAGAAACAGCTGGGGCAGCGGAATTGCGGGGTGTTTGGTGCCGATATGCAGGTACACCTGATTAATGACGGCCCGGTTACATTCTGGCTGCAACAGTAAGTCAGCAGAATCAAATCAGTCCCACTTCAATGCGCCCCCCGTCTGATACTCAGTCACGCGTGTTTCAAAGAAATTCTTCTCCTTGCGCATATTCGACTGCTCATCCAGCCACGGCAGGGCATTTTTAGCCCCCGGGAATGGCTCATCCATACTCAGTTGCCGCGCACGCCGGTTCGCAATAAACCGGAATTGCTCATGGTGATCCTGCTGGCTGTAGCCGAGAATCGGTTTGGGTAACAGGAATTCAGAATAAGCGGCTTCCGCAGCATCGGCCTCATCCCACATCTCACGAATATCACGCGGATCAAGTTTAACCCTTTCTTCCTGCATAATCTGGCGCACCACCCGAATCCCGAACGAACAATGCATCACCTCATCGCGCATAATGTACTGAAACTGCTCAGCCGTGCCCTTCATCAGGCCACGGCGCTGTAAAGCAAAAATCGGGCTGAAACCATTATAAAACCAGCATCCCTCAAAAATGCTTGCGAAGAACGTGTAGGAGAGCACGAACTCCTGCAAGTCATCCGGGTTATGCAGATCAATATCCGGCCTCATCACTGCGTTTAAGCGACGATTAGCGATCTGGATTTTCTGATTGATCTCCGGCACCACACGATAGCGATTATAGATCTCACTCTGATCCAGCCCGAGGGTCTCGATACAGTGCTGATACGTCCAGGTATGCAGCGACTCTTCATAAACCTGACGCGCCTGATAAATCTGTAACTCGGGTGCAGTCATTTTCTCCATCACTGCCAGCCCGATATTGCGCATCGCCAAAATATCGGATGTTGTTAAATAGGCTAGTACATTTTCGTAGACATGTCGCTCTTCCGGCTTCAAATTGTGATGATAATCATGCACATCTGACGCCATATTAATATCGAGTGGTGTCCAGTGGTTCTTATTGGCGTTGATAAAGAAATCCCAGGCCCACGGGTATTTAAACGGTGCAAGCTGGTTAATATCGCCCATACCGTTAATCACTCGTTTGTCTTCGGGATTGACCGGTGCCATCGGTGTAAATGGTTTTGCCGCCTCTGCCTCACGACGCTGTTGCAGCCTGGTCGGTGTATCGTCCACCTCCGCTGCGGTGGTTTTCACCAGATGCAACTCCGTTTTTGCAGTCGGAGCCACCTGTTCCGCTAGCGGTGTTTTTGTGTCTGTGTCTTTTTCATCCTTATTTGGCTGTACCCGTGGTACCGGTGCCGCCAGTGGATCATCCCAGTTTAACATCATCATTATTTCCTCTGTTTGACAGGTCAGCTTACTGACAGGCTTCACAATCCGGATCAAGAATCGAACAGGCCTGTGGTGCTGCTGATCCCACTTTTCCCGTATCCGGTGCCACTTTTAGACTCGGCTGTGCCGTATCCGTCGTCGAGGCATCATTCAGTTTCTCCGCCCCCGTTGCACCAATTGAGCGCAGGTAATACGTCGTTTTCAGACCCCGCACCCACGCCAGTTTGTACAGATTGTCCAATTTCTGGCCGGAAGGTTCCTTCATATACAGGTTCAGTGACTGACCCTGATCAATCCATTTCTGGCGACGGCTACCGGCTTCCACCAGCCAGCGGGCATCAATCTCAAAGGCCGTGGCGTAACGGGCTTTCAGCTCATCCGGCACCCGATCCAGCTTCTGTACCGAGCCATCGAAGTATTTGAGGTCATTGATCATGACCTCATCCCACAAGTCCAATTCCTTGAGTTCCTGCACCAGATAAGGATTAATCACCGTAAACTCGCCGGACAGGTTCGATTTCACAAACAGGTTCTGGTAGGTCGGCTCAATCGACTGTGACACGCCGCAAATATTGGAAATGGTTGCAGTCGGGGCAATCGCCATCACATTGGAATTACGCATGCCCTGCTCTTTAACCTTATTGCGCAGGCTGTCCCAATCCAGCGTCTGGGTCTGGTCAACAATAAAATATTCACCACGCTCCTCACCCATCAGCGCCAGTGAATCAATCGGCAGAATACCCTGACTCCACAGCGAGCCTTTAAAGGTTGAATATTGTCCACGCTCAACTGCCAGATTACTGGAGGCATCAATCGCAAAATACGACACTGCTTCCATACTGCGATCCGCAAATTCCAGCGCCTCTTCCGAGGTATAGGCCAGCTTCTGCTTATACAGCGCATCCTGAAAGCCCATAATTCCCATACCCACCGGGCGGTGCTGCCTGTTGGAGCGTCGCGCCTGTGGCACACTGTAATAGTTATAATCAATCACATTATCCAGCATGCGCATCGCCGTGGTCACGGTACGTTGCAACTTGTCCATGTCCAGCCCGTCGGCGCTAGTGTGTGCAGCCAGATTAATCGAGCCCAGATTACACACGGCAATTTCATCATCATTGGTGTGCAGGGTGATTTCGGTACACAGATTCGAGCTATGCACCACCCCGACATGCTGGTTGGTATAACGCACATTGCACGGGTCTTTAAACGTCACCCACGGATGCCCCGTTTCAAACAACATGCCCAGCATCTTGCGCCACAGCTGATTAGCCGGTAGCTTGCGGAACAGCTTTATTTCGCCACGAGCAACCTTTTCCTCATATTCGGTGTAACGCTGCTCAAACGCCTTTCCGGTCAGGTCGTGCAGATCCGGCGTATCATCCGGCGAAAACAGCGTCCATTCCTTGTCTTCAGCCACCCGTTTCATGAATAAATCCGGAATCCAGTTCGCGGTATTCATGTCATGGGTACGACGACGGTCATCACCGGTGTTCTTGCGCAGCTCAAGAAAATCCTCAATGTCAATGTGCCAGGTTTCCAGATAGGCACAGACGGCACCCTTGCGTTTTCCTCCATTGTGAGCCAGACCGGAAGTCGTCATATACGACTCATCACCTTCTACGATCAGGTCAAAGACAAACGGCTGTGTCTCAATGGTTTCCACACTGCGCACCCGGCTGAATACACAACCCTGATGTACCAGCCAGTTATGCTTGGTCACCGGCTGGCAATTGACCCGTGCTGCCAGTTCCGGAACCGCAGGAATACGAATATCGAAAGCACAGGTCGTACCACTGAATTCGACAGTGCTGCCATCGGAGCGTGTACCTGTGTGTGCATTATCACGTTCACGGTACTGACCGGCAGTCGGTACACCCAGACGTAAACACTGATAACGCACTCCCTCAGCCAGTGCACGGGAGGTACTGGTGAAATAAATTTCCTTGCCACGACTCACCCCGCCATCGGTTTCCAGCAGCCCCTGTAATAGGGCCAGCGTCTGCGGACGTGGCAGATGATTAAAGCGCCGGGCAATTCGCTTTTCCCTCTGGGCGTTATACAGATCCTCATAGGTAAATGGCAGCGTCGCTGCACCCGCTCCGACAATACGTCCGGTTGTCGCATCGCGTACCACACCACGACCACTGGCCCAGTGTATCTGGGCATAGGTCTCACCCCGGCCGGTTTCCCAATAATGGATACCCCGCATTTCCAGATAATCACGCACAAACTGTAAATGCTTATCAGACTGTGGATTACCTGAAACACCCCACTGTCTGCCGTCTTTGGCAAGATGACCATCGCCCAGTAAAATACCGTACAAATGGGCATCATCTTCATCAAAATCATCGACCACAACGGTTTCTGTCGGGATTACCTGTGCCACATAGTCACCTTTCTGTAACTGTCCGGCATCCACCCATTCCGGTTGTACCTTACCTTTTTCCAACCATTGGTAACTGCGGCTGTTAGCCTGCTCCATTGGAATGCCACGTAGCGCATAAAACGGGTGACCTGCCGTAACCTGTACAGGATCAATCGCATGTTTGACATTGACTTCCACCATGGCATCCTGTTGGTTGTACACCATCGACTTTTGTACTTCACGGTAAGTGCCGCTGATACCCAGTACCAGATCACCCTGCTTCACCTCACGGATGGGCTTAATACACTCCGCTGTATGAATATAGGTCTCGGGGGCAAAACATTGATTCACTGCGACCGCCGTATCATTCGCCACCTTCAGAAAGGGCACCACACCCTGCGACTTACCATTGGTGCCCGCGATATGTGCCCCCATACCCCGCACCGGTGTCCAGTCATTGCCCAGACCACCAGCAAACTTGGACAACAGCGCATTATCCTTAATCGCACCATAAATCCCATCCAGATCATCCGGCACGGTGGTCAGATAACAGGAAGACAGCTGCGGGCGCAAGGTACCGGAGTTAAACAGGGTCGGTGTACTGCTCATAAAATCAAAGCTGGACAACAGGTTATAAAACTCAATCGCCCGTTCTTCACGATGCACTTCATTAATCGCCAGCCCCATTGAGACGCGCATAAAGAACACTTGCGGCAATTCAAAACGAGTACCGTCAGCATGCAGAAAATAGCGGTCATACAGGGTTTGCAGGCCGAGATAGGTGAATTGCAGGTCGCGTTCCGGTTTCAGTGCTGCACCGAGTTTTTCCAGATCGTAACGCAACAGTTCCTCATCCAGCAGCCTGACCTTGACACCACGTTTGAGTGCCTTTCCCAGCATTTCTGCATACAGGTCAACCATTTCCTGCTGCGTGGCTTCGGTTTGTCGTCCATTGAGAAAGGTCAGCACTTCACGGCGCAGACTGTCCAGCAACATCCGTGCGGCCACCTGTGAGTAATTCGGATCACTGTCGATGAGTACACGGGTGCTGATAATCAGTGCGGTCGCGACTTCTTCTTCGGAAATCCCGTCGTACAGATTGCGCATCGCAGCCTGGGTAACCTGCTCCGCACTGACACCTTCCAGTCCTGCAACGGCCTCAGCGATAATCTGATGCAGACGCTCCTCATCCAGCGGCACGGAGCTGCCATCTGACGTTTTTACATGAATCTGCAAGGCATCGGATTTTTTCTTGTTCTTCTTCTCTTTTTTCGCCCGCAGTCTGGAACGCTCTTCACGGTACAAGACATAACTGCGTGCAACCTTATGCTCACCCGCCCGCATCAGCGCCAGTTCCACCTGATCCTGAATATCCTCGATGTGCAGCATACCGCCGTCCGGCATGCGACGGAACAGTGCCTCAACCACCTGTTCGGTCAGCTGCTTTACAGTATCATGAATACGCACCGAACCGGAGGCCGACATGCCTTCAACCTCCAGAAACGCCTTGGTCAGGGCAACATGGATCTTGCCAGCGTCAAAGTCCGTGACCTGACCGTTGCGGCGGATGACTTTACACATTGGCGTGATAAATTCGGGAATCTGGATTTGTGCTTCGTCTCTGTTTTCAGGTTGATGTTGTACATTCGCAGTTTGCATAGAAATCCTCAACCACGGCCCACAGCGTGGTGATAAAATTATTGTTCGGATGTGATGAACGTAGGGTACAAAACCCGGTAAACACACTATAGGATGTGTTTCAGAAAAGGGTCAAGCACTATATATTGTTATAAAGCTGTGAATAGCCTGTGGATAAACCAATGGAAACCCGCTGTTATGCGGGCTGGGCCAAGCCCGGTCAGCATGTACATTTTTTTAGACAAAAAATCGATTTCAATCGAAATAACAGATCAGTAAAAAGGAAGTCTGATGGCGGTTAAATTAATGTCGTTACGCGATGTATCCGATGAAGAAGCCGAAGAAATTCGTGCCCTGCTCAACGAACGTCGTTTCGATTATTACGAAACCCCTGCCGGAAACTGGGGTATCTCCGCACCAATGATCTGGCTGCGCGAACCGGAAGATCTGGATATCGCCAGGCCAATGCTGGAACGCTACCAGCGGGAACGCAGCCAGCGCATTCAGGCCGAATACCAGCAACGCTGCAAGCGTGGTGAACAACGCAAACTGCTGGATGAAATCCGTGAATATCCACTACGGGTCATTGCCTTGTTGGCGCTGGCGGCGGCAGTGGCTTATTTTTCGGTAATGCCGTTTATCGAATTTGGGCACTGAATCCAGTGAATCAGTGCTGAAACTCGCCATATTGTAAAAAATACAGCGTCTGGCGGATCACGTCCGGATGACGCATCATCAGCGGATGTGTCACCGGCAATACCAGGTGATCCGTCATTCCGGCCAGTCTGGTACTCTCCACCGTTACCTTGCCGTCATTCGGGCCGGGTAGCAGGGTTGATAACAGCCAGTTAATACTGCGCGAACCGGCGATGACCCCTAATTCAAATTCAGCTGCCCCCAGGGTCCTGGGCACACTTGCCATATCCGTACCCAGCTCGACACCCGCCGGACCATTGATCCATCTGAATACCGGCCAGTCACGCAGCTTGTCCACCACCTGACTGCCCTGATTGGGCGGGCCGAGCATCACAACTCGCCCCAGCTGATTGAGACGGTGCTGACTCAGATACTGCCGCACCAGAATGCCACCCATTGAATGGGTGACAAAGTGGATTTTATGATCCGCCGGGCATTGTGCCAGTGCTGCACTTACGGCACTTTCTGTCAGTTCAGCAATCGGGTATTGAGTCGACGGATAGTCATTATTCACCACATGGTAGCCCTGTTTGCGTAATATCGCAGCCATGCGCCGCAAGGAATGCGACCTTCGTGCCAGACCATGCAGCAAAATCACGGATTCGTGGTCAATCATTTGGCTATATCACCTGAATCAGCGGCTCACCGGCAACCAGACGCCCCATTATCGCGGCCTGATAACCGGCCTGCTGCAACTGTGCCAGCTTATCTTCCGCAGTCTCCGCTTTCACCGCTGCCAGCAAACCACCGGCTGTCTGTGGATCAAACAGCAGGTTGATTCTGGCATTCATCACCTCATCATCACTTTCCGGCAATATCATCCGTATTGCCACCTGGTGATTATCCTTGAAGAGTGAGGAACGCACACCCTGCTGTGCCAGTTTCACGGCCCCATCCAGTAATGGCAATGCGGCCAGCTTCAGCTCAGCACCACACTGTGAGGCCTCACACATCCCCAGCAAGTGTCCGGCCAGGCCAAAGCCGGTGACATCGGTCATTGCCTGTGCATCCTGCAATATTGTGGCCGCCGTTGCCTGTTCCTGCTGCATACACTGCAATGTAGCGAGTACATCCTCACCATTGGCCTGCATCGCCATTTCCGCTGCCAGCAGTGTGCCACTGCCCAGTGGCTTGGTCAGAATCAATACATTATCAGCCTGCCCGCCGGACAGCTGTATCGGTTCCCGCTCACACTCTCCGCTGATGGTAAATCCGATAGTCAGCTCCGAACCCAGCGAGGTATGCCCACCGACAATCGTAGCACCCTGGGCACTGAATACTTCAGCGGCTGCGGCCATAATATCTGTCAGCCAGCGTTGCTGCAGGGTCGCCGACATACGCGGCAGAATAATATGGGTCAGTACTGTCTGTGGTTGTGCGCCCATGGCCCAAATGTCGCCCAGCGCATGAATCGCTGCAATCCGCGCCTGTAGTGCCGGATCCTCGGTGAAGGCCCGTAAATGATCAGTGGTCAGTACCTGATATTGCTCACCCCGGCGCAGAATCGCCGCATCATCACCGGG
>PDRT01000055.1 GCA_002746895.1 Thiothrix nivea | reverse complement strand
ACCGGGCGCAGCACCTTCTCATCCAGACTGTTGGCGACTGCCGGTTGCCACTGCACGGTGTCACCCTTTTCAGACAGCACAGCTTCCCGCGTGTAATGCTCCAGCCCTTTCCCGGCCACCGTCTGCACATCCGGATGCAGTAACCCGGCTGCCAGCAGCTGGGTAATTGCAAACTGCAAACCACCGGCGGCATGGAAGTGATTAATATCAGCCGCACCGTTCGGATACACATGGGCAATCAGCGGTGTAACGGCGGACAAGTCGGCAAAATCTTCCGGCCTGATCATTACACCCGCCGCCCGTGCCATCGCCACCAGATGCAGTACCAGATTGGTCGAACCGCCCGTCGCATGCAGACCGACAATGCCATTGACGAAGGCTTTTTCGTCCAGAATATCGGCTGTGGTGATGGCTTCGGGTGCTGTCGTGATATTCAGCAGCTGTTGCACACCGGCTTTGGTCAGTGCATCACGCAACGGGGTATTGGGCGTTACAAAGCTGCTGCCCGGTAACTGCAAACCCATAAATTCCATCAGCATCTGGTTACTATTTGCAGTACCGTAGAAGGTACAGGTACCGGCGCTGTGATAAGCCGCCATTTCACCGCGCAACAAGGCGGCACGGTCCACCTGACCAGCGGCATAGTCCTGACGGATTCTGGCTTTTTCATCGTTGGAAATACCGGAGACCATCGGCCCGGCAGGCAGAAAAATAGCCGGAATATGACCATAAGTCGCCGCCGCTATCACCAGGCCCGGTACAATCTTGTCACAGACACCGAGAAAAACCGCCGCATCAAATACACTGTGTGACAGTCCGACTGCCGCCCCCAGAGCAATCACATCGCGGGAAAACAGCGACAGCTCCATACCCGGCTGGCCCTGGGTGACACCATCACACATTGCCGGTACACCACCGGCCACCTGCGCACTGGCTCCGGCAGCGCGGGCCGTCTGCTTAATCAGTTCCGGAAAATGTTCAAACGGCTGGTGCGCCGAAAGCATGTCATTATAGGCGGTAATAATCCCGATATTAGGGGTCTGGTGTTCAACAATCCGCAGTTTATCCGGTGCGGGCGAGGCCGCAACCGCGTGCGCCATATTGCCGCAGCTGAGTGGACGGGTTTTGCCGCGCCGTTTCTGCTGACGGATACGCTGCCGGTAGGTGCTACGGGTATTTGCACTACGCGCCACAATCCGTGCGGTTACTTCGGCCACTACCGGGTTTACTGACTCAGTCATGTTGTTCCCTTGACTGACTCTGCCCCCAGAAACTCCTGCTGCCCCCGCGTCATCCGGAACCAGACCGCATAAACTGCCGGTAAAAACAACAGGGTCAGCAAGGTTGCCACCAGCAGACCTCCCATAATCGCCACCGCCATCGGCCCGAAAAATACACTCCGCGACAGCGGAATCATCGCCAGAATCGCCGCCAGTGCGGTAAGCATAATTGGCCGGAAACGCCGTACTGCCGCTTCAATAATTGCTGTTCTCGGTACCATCCCTTCCGCAATATTACGGTCAATCTGATCGACCAGAATCACCGAGTTCCGCATAATCATCCCCGACAGTGCAATGGTGCCAAGCAGGGCGACAAAGCCAAACGGTTTATTGAACAACAGCAGAAAGGCCGCCACGCCAATAATCCCGAACGGTGCAGTAAGTACCACCATAATCACCCGCTGGAAACTTTGCAGCTGAATCATCAGCAGGGTCAGCACAGTAATCAGAAACAGTGGCATACCGGCGACAATCGAATTGCTGCCCTTGGCGCTTTCCTCCACCGCACCGCCAATTTCAAAACGGTAACCCAGCGGCAATGCTACAATAAAATCATCCATGCGCGACATTACCTCATCAGTGACCGTAGCAGCCTGAATCTGGTCGCTGTAAATATCGCCACGAATGGTAATGGTCGGCGTACGATTGCGATGCCAGATCATACTTTCTTCCTGTACCGGTATCTGTCTGGCCAGCTGGCTCAGCGGAATGCGATCACCATTGGCAGCAGGCAGGGTCAGCGACATGACCTGATCCGGCTCTGTCCGGTCAGAGGCATCACCGCGCAGCAGAATGGGAATGGTCTGATCCCGCTCGCGGAACTCACCGACCCGTGCCCCCTGTACGGTACTGTTAATCAGCTGGTTGATCTCATACTGAGTAATTCCCAGTGAAGCGGCTTTTTCCAGATCAACCTCCAGCCGGATGGATTTTCGCAGTTCATTCCAGTCCAGATGCACATTACGCAGGTGCGGATTCTCGCGCATTTTCATTGCCACCTGCTCCGCCAGCTGGCGCAGGGTCCACAGATCATCACCGGATACACGGAACTGCACCGGATAGCCCACTGGCGGGCCATTTTCCAGCCGTAATACCCGGCCCCGTACATTGCTGAACTGTGCGCTGTCAATCAGCGGGATCAGTTTTTCACGCAAGGCTTCACGATCCGGGATACTTTTGGTGGTGATAACAAACTGGGCAAAACTCGGATTCGGCAATTGCTGATCCAGTGGCAGGTAAAAACGTGGCGAACCGCTACCAATATAGCTGACATAATTATCAATGTGCTCATCCTGGGTATTGAGGAAGGCTTCGACCTTTTCCGCTTCATGCTGGGTAGCCTGCAACGATGAACCTTCTGCCAGCTTCAGATCAACCAGCAATTCCAGCCGGGTGGCCATCGGGAAGAACTGCTGCTGGACAAACTGGAATAAATACAGTGAACCGGCAAAAGTCAGCAGTGTCAGCAGGATCACCGTCAGCGGAAAGCGTACACAGCCTTCAATCAAATGACGGAACAGGCGGCTGAAGCCTTCTGCAAAGCGGTGTTTCAGCCGCCCCGGTGCTGCGAAAAAACCGGATTTTGACGGTGCATCAGGATCGTGTCTGCCCTCTTTCAACAAATGAAAACCGAGATAAGGCACGATAATCACTGCCGCAAACCAGGACAGGATCAGCGACAATCCCACTACCTGAAAAATGGAAAGGGTGTATTCACCGGTGGAGGATTTTGCGGTAGCAATCGGCAGAAATCCCGCCACGGTGACAAAAGTACCGGTCAGCATCGGAAAAGCGGTGGTTTGATAGGCAAAACTGGCCGCACGTAATTTATCCCAGCCCTCCTCCATTTTCAGCGCCATCATTTCAATGGCGATAATTGCATCATCCACCAACAGTCCCAGTGCCAGAATCAGCGCCCCCAGCGAAATTTTATGCAGCCCGACATTAAACAGGTACATGGTAAAAAAGGTACCCGCCAGTACCAGCGGAATCGACAATGCAACGACGGTACCGGCACGGATGCCCAGACTGACAAAGCTGACCGCCAGCACAATAATCACCGCTTCGGCAACCACCTTGAGAAACTCCTGAATCGAACTTCTGACTGCCGAGGGCTGATCATTGACCCGATACAGCTCCATACCGACCGGCAGCTGTTGCCGGATGCGTTGCAGAGCAGCTTCCAGATCCTTGCCCAGCTGAATAATATCACCACCGGCCTGCATGGAAACGCCCAGTCCCAGTGCCGCTTGCCCCCGGTAACGGATTTTATTGCTCTGCGGATCAATATACCCCCGGCGGATTGTTGCCACATCGCCCAGCCTTAGCGTCTTGTCCCCGATCTGCAACGGCATATTGCGTACATCGGACGGACGGTTAAAGCGCCCATCGGAATAGACAATAATCCGGTCATGGCGGGTATCAAACTGCCCACTGGGCACCATGCTGTTTTGACGGATCAGGCTGTTGCTGAGCTGTTGCAGGGTCAGGCCGAGATTGGCGGCTTTTTCCTGACTCAGTTCAATGTACAAACGTTCGGCCTGCTCACCGATCAGCAGCACCTTGGCCACATTCGGCACCCGCAATAATTCCTTACGAATCCGGTCAGCAGCATCCTGCATCTGTGCCATGCTGAAACCATCACTGGTCAGTGCATAAATATTGCCGAAGGTATCACCGAATTCATCATTAAAAAACGGCCCCAGCACGCCCTGTGGCAGCGTGTGCCGAATATCATTCACACGCTTGCGCACCTGATAAAACATATCCGGCATATTGACCGAGGGTGTACTGTCCCTGGCTACCACAATCATATTGGCGGATTCCGGTTGCGAATAGCTGCGCACTGTTTTGACAAACGGTGATTCCATCAGCACTTTTTCAATGCGATTAACTACCTGTTGCTCAACCTCAAGGGCGGAGGCACCGGGCCATTGCACCTGTACCACCATGACTTTAAAGGTAAACGGCGGGTCTTCTGCCTGCCCCAGCTGGGTGTAGCCGAAGATACCCAGTGTGATGACCAGAAAAATGCTGTAAAGGACAAAGCTCTGGTGATTCAATGCCCAGGTAGAAAGATTGGTTTTCATTATTCTGCCACCACCGGTTGTGCCTGACCGTCATAGGGTACCGGGGTAATTTCCTGCCCCGGATACAGGCGATTGACCCCGGCGGTAATTACCTTGCTGCCGATATTCAGCCCCGCAACCAGAATGCCGTCATTGCGATACTCTTTGACCGTAATTGTTTGCAGCTGCACCTGATTATTGGCATCCACCAGCCATACCGCCGGTTCCTTGTTCAGCTGATACAGGGCTGTGGCAGGCAGCCAGACCACACGTTTATCCAGTGGTGTGTGAAAGCTGACACGGGCGGTCATACCGGGCCGGATATTGTCCGGCGGATTATTAAGACCGAGCTTCACCAGCCAGGTACGGCTGCGGTCGGCCTCAGGAGAAATTTCCTTGACCGTGGCGGTCAGTGGTTTGGGTGGCTCCGATTGTTCAAAGGCAGTATCACTCCATAAACTCACATCGGCATTCAGGCCGGGGCGGATACTTTGAATCACTTTCTCACCAACACGGATATGCACTTCCGGCTGATCGGTGGCGGCCAGTTGCACAATGGGCTGTCCGGCGCTGATCACCTGACCGGGCTCAGCCAGCGTATTGACCACCACCCCCTTGCTGTCGCTCTTTAACACCGTGTAACCGACCTGATTCTTAGCCAGCCCGCGCTGATTTTTCAGTGCTTCCACCTTGGCCTCTGCACTTTTTAACCGGGCTTCCGCAATTTTAATCTGCGCTCTGGCGGCCTCAGCCTGGGCAGCGGCGGATTTGACCTGTCCCTTTAAGGCTTCAGCATTGGCCTGTGCCGAGGCCTGTTCACCCTGTGCGGCGGCAATTTGTGCCTGTACTGTTTTAATTTGTGCTTGGGCCGAACTGATTTGTGCCTGTGCCGACTTGACCTGCTCCAGTAATGAGGCGGCCCGGGCTTTTGCGGATTTGACATTAGCCTGTGCTGTATGCAGGCGCTGTTGATCCCGCTCCAGTACCGTTTTGCTGATAAATTTCTGCTGAAATAACTGCCTGGTGCGGTCGTACTCACTTTGTGCATTTTGCAGCTCGGCCTCTGCCACCCCGATGGCTGCCTGGGCGGCGGTATAATTGGCCTGTGCCGAGCGGTGTGTGGCACGAGCCGAATCCGCAGCGGCCTGGGTCGAAGTGAGTGAGGCACGGATGGCGGCAACATTGCCTCTGGCCGAACTGATGGTGCCCTGTGCAGCGGTGAGGGTACTCTGTGTCGAAGCCAGAGCGCCCTGACTGGCCGTGTAGTTATTGCGGACGGCGGTCAAATTGGCACGGGCCGATTCCCGTTCACTACGGGCCGCATCCAGGTTGGCATCGGCACTGTCCGCCCGGAGTCTGGAATCATCCGTATCCAGTCGGGCAATTTCCTGCCCTTTGGTCACGCTATCCCCCAGATTAACCAGCCGCTGCAATAATTTACCACTGACCCGGAACGCCAGATTCATCGTACTACCGGGTTCAATGGTGCCGGAATAGGTATCGACATGTTCAAAAATCTGTTCACTGACTTCCCATATCTGTGCCGGGCGTATGGGTTTTTGCTCAACCGTGTCACTTTGCTGGCAACTGGTCAGACCCAGACTCAGTACTATAAAAATGGCAAACTTGTTCATGAAATGTCCTTTGTGTCCGGATGAGTGGGGGCGTACTTGTCGGAAGTTGGGCGATGATGGCGCTGATTGTGGAACAGGGTCAACAGGGACTGGCGCAGAATAGCTGTAAAACCAAGTTCTGTAAATTCCGGCTGCTGATACAGAAACAGACCATGTTCCCGTTGCATCTCCTGTAGCGGTGATGGCTGTAACAGCTGCCACAAACCCAGCGCCATACCATAGGCCTGTAACAGGGCCAGATGATCAATGACGGGCAGGCAGGGGTTGATGATCTGTACGGTCTGATCAATCTGCCGGGAAACCCGAGTCTTGAATGCCAGCGCCTGTTCTGCGGGGATCTGATGCTCCAGCAGAGCGTGACAATAAGACGACAGTGGCAGAAACGTCGGGGAGGACTCAATAAAACGGATAAAAACATCTGCCATATCCTCAATGGTAATGGCCGGCAGCTGCTCCGTACGCTCCAGCAGTCGGTCAAGAAACTGCATCAGGTCACGCTCATGCAGGGCCAACAGCACTTCATCCTTGCTACGAAAATACAGATACAGCGTGCCTTTGGCAACACCGCTTTTTTCTGCCAGCTCATCCATTCTGCTGACCGCACCGCCGTTGTCGAGCCACAGCTGTTGTGCGGCATCAAGAATCAGCTCACGTTTGAGCAATTTGTCCTTTTCATGGATGGCGCGTGGTGAACTCATGCTGAACCAGGGTATCCCGCAATAATCGTTTATTGACAATGTTCATGCTAACTGACTCTCAGTCAGTTGGCAGCTATTATAAAATGACCGGCGGTCAGTTGTCTATCGGTAAACAGCCATAAACAGCCATTTAGCGCAAGCAATGGCCCGCCAATGAAAAATGTGCTAAAAGCAATACAATAACCTTTAATCAACAATAATAACTTAATACTATGTATACCATACAAACCCGGATAACCCTGTTATGCAGTACCTTCTGTTTACTGACCTCCCTGTTGACACCGGTTGCTGTGGGTGGACTGTTCCGCTGGACAGATGAAAATGGCAAGGTACATTATTCGGACAGTGTGCCCCCCGAACTGTCACAGCGCGGTCATGCGGAGCTGGACGCAAACGGCAACCAGATTGATAAAGTGGCACCGGCGAAATCGAAAGAACAGGTTGAGGAAGAAAAATGGCTGACGGAGCTGGAAAAGAAGCTCAAGGTAAAACAGCAACAACAGCAACGTGATGATAATCTGCTACTGAACAGTTACCCATCCGTCGAGCAGTTTGACGAGTTGCATGCCGAGCGCCTGAAAACACTGGATGATGAATATGCACAGCTTAAATTGCTGCGCGGCAAGCTACAGGAAGAGTATGAGCGGCTGAACGGACAACTCAAAGCAAGCAAAAATGCCGGTACTAAAAAAAGAGTACAGCAATTTATCGACACCAACCAGCAGAATACCACTGCTTATGACGAGGCGATTAAACAGAACCGCAAGGAAGAGCAGGCATTACAGGAACAGGCCGCTGTCCAGCGCGAACGTCTGGTTTATCTGCTGGAAAAGAAAGCCGCGGAACAGAGATAAAAAATCCGGGGCCAGAAAACCCTGTAAACAATACCGAGGGCAATAATGCTGAAAACAGTGATCCCACCGCCAGTGTATGCGCTGGGAACAGGCGGTATCATGTGGTGGCTGGATCACAGCTGGCCATTGCTGAGCTGGCCGGAAAGTGTACTCAATACGACAGGTCTGGTCATTATTGCCCTGGCCCTGCTGGCGGATGTGTGGTCATTGGGGTTGTTCCGCCGTGCCGGGACTTCGCCGAATCCGATGAAGCCGGGGGCCGCCAATAAACTGGTGGTGCGAGGACTGTATTGCATCAGCCGTAATCCGATGTATCTGGGCCTGTTAATCGTATTATTCGGCTGGTGGCTGTATCTGGGCAGCCTGTCACCGCTGTTGATGTTACCGGTATTTGTCCAGGTGCTGACGGTGCAACAGATTGTGCCGGAAGAGAAAGTGCTGGAGGAAAAATTCGGCGCAGAATACCTTGCCTACAAACAGCAGGTAAGGCGCTGGATTTAAATACCCCACAAGCCCATACCACTTACACAAAAAATATTGCCTGTTATCCTGATTGGGTTACTCTCTGGCTTATAACAAAAATAATAAAGAGGCCCCTAATGTCAGACAAACCCCAACATCCTGTTATTCATCCCGTCCTCATGGCGGCCTTCAGTGCATTATCACTGATATCCACAGCCAATGCGCAATATGGCCATATTGCCGACAATGCCTCCGTCAGTTTTCAGCAGGCCGCCTATCCGGCAACGGCATATTCGCCACCGCACCTTTTTTCGGCACCACCGGAAATTTTGCCTTATGTTCCGCCGCAGGTGGCCATACAACCGTACAGACCCGTGGTTCAACCACTGCGACGAATACCACCAATGCCACGTCCGCAGATCCGCAATATCCAACCTGCACCGCGTCAGATGACCTTCACGTCATACCTGTCGGCAGAACGGCAACAGGTGATCGCCGCCGCCAAGAGACAGCTCGGGATCAAATACCGCTGGGGAGGTAATACGCCGCGAGAAGGTTTTGATTGCAGCGGCTTTACCAAATACAGCCTGAAAGCCCTAGGCACCCGCATTCCACGCACTGCGGCCCAGCAAAGCAAGGCCAGCCGTACCATTAGCCGCCACGACCTGAAACCCGGCGACCTGATCTTTTTCAGGACCAAAGGCCGCACAGTCAACCATGTTGGTATTTATCTCGGCAACGGTCATTTTATTCATGCCGCCTCAGGCGGTGGCAAGGTCATGGTGGATGATTTACGCAAAAATTACTGGCAAAAGCGCCTGCATAAATACGGTACTTTTCTCGGCTAAACGACACCGGCTTGATGGAATATCGAACGTATTCCCAAATTTTCATCCCCGAACGGTGGTTTAAGGCTATACTGGCAGGGCCATTTTTTCAGATACAACAATCCAGGGAGAAGCACATGGGACTGTTTGACTTTGCCGGCCATATCGGTAAGAAGCTGTTCGGAGGAGACGATGATCCGGCGAAAAAAATTCAGGAACACATCGAAAGCGCCAATCCCGGTGTCAATGATTTACAGGTCGAAGTACAAGACGGTGTCGCCACTCTGAAAGGCGATGCCGAATCACCTGCTGCACTGGAAAAAGCCATCCTGATGGCCGGTAACGCCATGGGTATTCAGGAAGTCCGTGCCGAGGAGGCGACGGTGAGTGGTCAGACGGCACAATTTGCCAGTGATGATGAGTTTTATATCATCGAGAAAGGGGATTCATTGTGGAAAATTGCCGAAAAAGCCTACGGTAATGGTGCCAAATACAAGGCCATTTTTGAAGCAAACCGCGAAGTGATTACAGACCCTGACCTGATTTTTCCGGGCCAGAAAATCCGTATTCCAAAAGACATCTGACCCACCTGATGATCAGGGTGCTATTTTAAGGCAAGGTACACTGCATGACCACTTGGTTTATTGCCGACTTGCATCTCGAACCATCACGCCCGGACAGCACCCGGCAATTATTCGCCCTGCTGCAACAGATCCGTGGTCAGGCCGATGCCCTGTATATACTGGGGGATTTCTTTGAATACTGGGTGGGGGATGATTTTCTTGATACTCCGGAAGCCGAGCCGCTGTTACCGGTAATCAACGCCCTGGCTGCGTTGTATGACAGCGGCGTACCATTGTATTTTATGCATGGTAACCGTGACTTTCTGGTTGGTCAGCGTTTCGCTGATGAAACCGGCTGTGTGCTGCTGCCGGAACAACAGGTGATTGACTTATATGGCACACCAACACTGCTGATGCACGGTGACACGTTATGCAGTGATGATGTGGATTATCAGCAGGCCCGCACCATCCTCAGAAGCCCGGAGTGGCAGGCACAAATGTTGTCCCAGAGCATTCCGCAACGCCTGCAACGTGCCAGGGAAATGCGTGAAATCAGCAAGAATACCACCCGTCATAAAGATGCCGGTATCATGGATGTTAATCAGCGCACCGTGGAACAGGCGATGCGCGAAGCCCGTGTCACACGGCTGATTCACGGCCACACCCACCGCCCGGCCATTCATGACTTCAGTCTGGATGGCAAGGCGGTCCGACGCATTGTGCTGGGAGACTGGTACACACAGAGCAGTTTCCTGCGTGTTGAGCGGAATAATAAGCTTGAGCTGATTAACCGACCTGTTGATACAGCCTGAATCGCAAGCATCCCGATACTCTCAGCCCCCTGCCCCGTTAATAAACACTTCCAGATTGGTATAACCCCCACCCTGTTTGGCAGGCTGAATGGCATCCGTAGCATCCGCCGGATCCAGTCCCTGTTTGACTTCCCACAGATCAGACATTCCGTCACGGTCCGTATCCGGATAGGCTACCCCGTCAATCTGCTGTGGATAGCCGCCGACCTGATCCTCATGCCAGGGGAAATGCTCCAGTGCATAATTCCCGTTCTGATATTCCGTAACAAAACGCACATCAACCGGATCACGATTGGCCACCCATTGACCGGTGAGATTAATACGCTGACTGGCTCCGGCCTGCTTCAGCACGGCGGGTACTGCCTGGTCGATGGCCTCAGCCACCACCGGATAGCTGCCCGGCGGCATTGCCCTCTCACGGAACCATTCTGGCTGAACCGGCTGACAGTCTTCTTCATGATGACGGTAATAACAGATCAGGTCCTGCTGATTCGGCGGAACCTGTTCAGGGCTGGCAAAGGCATTACCACTCAGCCATAAGGATGGTGTACCGGGCACGGCATGCCACCAGTCATCCGGCTCCTTGCCCCCCACAGTGGCGGCTGCCGGTACCAGATGGATACCCTGCGGCTGTTTATCCATTAATTCAGAAAGCGGCCCCGGCTTCCAGAGATTGCCGATAAGATCCGCCTCCACCCCACCGGCCAGCACAGTCGGCAGCCACTGCCAGTTATAAAACAGATTATTCACCAGCCGTCCGTTATAACTCAACAGGTCACCATTACGCTTCTGGGTGTGCAGTAACAGGTTATGATGCAGGGTAATGTTTCGTGCCGCATAGCGCGGATCACCGTCAAAACCACTCATAAAAGCGGAATTCGGATGGCCCCGCCCATCCTTATGCTGTACCAGACCCTCGCCGATCATATTCCACGACAGGGTAATATCTTTGGCGGTACCGTCACCCTGATCACTGCTGCCGGTGTACACACTCACACCCTCCGCAGGCATCCAGCTGAATGAACAATGATCAATCATTACTCTTTCGGCCCCATTGCCGATCATCAGGGTTTCCGGGTTTTGCTGATCCTCAAAAAATGCCTGCTTGCCCCGTCCGGTGCGGAAACGCAGGTAGCGCAATACCACATCATGCGTTTCAATACTGATACCGTTACCGGCAATAGTGATACCACCCGCCGGAGCGGTCTGTCCAGCCACGGTCAGATACGGATGACTGACCCGGATCAATGCGGAACGCCTGACATGCAACTGCTTATCAACCTGTTCAACCCGATCTTCCTGCAAACGGATAATGCCGGAAACCCGGAATACAATGGTGCGCGGATAGTCCTGTAACAGCGCCCAGCGCAGGGTGCCCGGTGTTGTCAAGGCTACATCAGCCAGCTCTGCCGTTGTACAGGCCTTGCTCGGACAGGGGTCATCCAGCCGCTCAACAATCAGCACCCTGCCGCCACGACCACCCTTGCTGGCGGCTCCGTCCCCCTGCGCACCGGGAAAAGCCGCGATTGCTTTCTCTTTATCCGGCAACTGCCGCCTGACGGCACCAGATTCCGCAGTAGTTTGCCGGGGTGTTGAATCAGACTGTTCAGTGTTATCCGGCAATGAGTCACCGAATGTCGGCATATCGCCAGTGTGTGAGGTATAAAAAGTAAGGACAAGGACCAGGGCAATCAATACTGACAGGATCAATACCAAATGGGTCTTGCGCCTGTAAGAGCCGCGCTGCATTCGGGATTCTGCGGGTTTCTTCATGTATTTTCCTGGCCTCAACATCGGAAAAGGTTCTGGTTTCCCACCACTTGCGACATAATGGGTGGTTTTATCATCGTTCAACACCGGAACCGCTGACATGTCACATTTGCAGTTCAAACTCATCACCAGTACAGGCCCTGCTCGTCGTGGACAACTGACCTTTCCGCGGGGCAGCGTACAGACTCCGGCCTTTATGCCGGTGGGTACCTACGGCACCGTGAAAGCCATGACACCTGAAGAACTGGCAGGCATGGGAGCGGAAATCATTCTCGGCAACACCTTTCATCTCATGCTGCGCCCCGGCACGGATATTATCCGGGCCCACGGCGACCTGCATGACTTCATGCACTGGCAGCAACCGATACTGACAGACTCCGGTGGTTTTCAGGTTTTTTCTCTGGCTGAAATGCGCAAAATCACGGAAGAAGGGGTGTATTTTCAGTCGCCGGTGGATGGCAGTCGCCATTTAATGAGCCCGGAATCCTCCATGCAGGTACAGCGCGAGCTGGGTTCGGATATTGTAATGATTTTTGATGAGTGTACGCCCTACCCGGCCACCTACGATCAGACCCGTGAGTCAATGCTGTTATCCCTGCGCTGGGCAGCCCGCAGTAAGGCCGCCCATACGGGTAATCCCTCCGCGCTGTTCGGTATCGTACAGGGTGGCATGTATGATGATCTGCGCAAACAATCAGCACAGCAATTACAGGAAATCGGCTTCGATGGCTACGCCATCGGTGGTCTATCTGTGGGTGAGCCAAAAGCTGAACGCGATGCGGTGCTGGAAACCACGGTGCCGGAATTACCCGCTGACAAGCCACGTTATCTGATGGGAGTCGGCAAACCGGAAGACATCGTTGAAGGGGTGCGTCGCGGCATTGACCTGTTTGACTGTGTCATTCCGACCCGCAATGCCAGAAATGGTTTTCTCTTCACCCGCTACGGTACGCTGAAAATCCGCAATGCCAAACACCAGCATGACACCGGCCCGATTGATGCACAGTGCGGCTGTTACACCTGTCAGCACTATTCCCGCTCCTACCTGCGCCATCTGGATAAATGCGGCGAGATATTAGGTGCGCGACTCAATACCATCCATAATCTTTATTACTATCAGGAACTTATGCGTGGCCTGCGACAGGCACTGGATGAAGGTCAGTTTGCGGAATTTGTGCAGGAATTTTATACACTGCGCTCCGGCGACAAGGAAAGGCTGTAAACGGTCATTAATGCTGAAAAATTAAGTGCGAATTCAGTGACACCTGACTATTCTGCTCCCCGCGTTACGGCAAAAAAGCAATGGGCTGTTAAAAAAGCCGACCGGACAAGGATAACAGGGGGTTTATATCCTGACCGGTAAGCAAGATAACACGTCTGTTTAATTACACGGGGCTTTGTAATTAAAAAGGGTTGGGGCTACCCTTGCAGGCGATAATAATAATAAAAAGTTATTTGGGCACTGTAAGCGCCGGATATAAGAATAACTAAAACCCAGCGTTTGCAGCGCTGTTTTCTTTTAAATTACTGTCTGTTCACCCACTAATACCTGCACATTATCAATTAACCGCGCCTTGCCTAACCAGGCCGAAACCAGGATTACCAGATTTTCATCACCGACTTTCGGTAACTGCAAGTCTGTACTGCGCCGCACTTCCAGATATTCCGCACGAAAACCACCGGCATCCAGTCTGGCCATCATGGCATCCTGTAATGCAGAATAAGCCGCACTGCCGACCGCCCCCATTGCCAGAATCCGGCGGGCGGTTTCCTGTAACACCTGGTGCAGCAGCGGCGCAATCTCACGTTCGGCGGCTGTCAGATAACCATTGCGTGAACTTTTCGCCAGCCCGTCAGCATCACGCACCGCCTGCACCCCGACCACCTGAATATTCAGGTTCAGGTCGGTCACCATCTGGCGGATCACCAACAATTGCTGGAAATCTTTCTCACCGAACACCGCAATATCCGGCTGTACCAGATTAAACAGCTTGTTGACCACTGTCGCCACGCCGATAAAATGTCCGGTACGCTTCTCCCCTTCCAGTACATCACTGATACCCGGAACCTCGACCCTGGTACGCAACGCCCCGGTGGGGTACATATCTGCTGCCGACGGAGCGAACACCACATCGGTACCCAGTTCTGCCAGCGAGGCACAATCCGCATCCAGCGTCACCGGATAAGCTGCCAGATCCTCCTTGCGGTCAAACTGGGCCGGGTTGATGAAAATCGACACAATGACTTTCGTTCCCAGTTCACGCGCCCGTTCGACCAGTGCAAAATGCCCACCATGCAGATTCCCCATGGTCGGCACAAACGCCACCACCTCCCCGGTACGGTGCCAGTCGTTTACCTGTTGCTGTAACTCACTGATCTGATTAACAACCTTCATACCTTCTCCCTAGATAAAACCATGCTCTGAAGCAGGAAAGGAACCCGCTTTAACCGCTTCAATATAGGCTTTTACAGCGCCGGGAATCGTACCGGCATCCGGCATGAAATCACGTGAAAAACTCGGGGCACGCGGCGTAATCCCCAGCATATCCTGCAATACCAGCACCTGACCGTCACAGCCACCGCCGGCCCCGATACCAATCACTGGAATATCCAGTTCGGCAGTAATTTGATCCGCCAGACTCACCGGCACACACTCCAGCACCAGCATATCCGCTCCGGCATCCTGTAACATCAGCGCATCCTCCTGCATCTGTTTCGCCACCGCCGCATCGCGCCCCTGTACCCGATAACCGCCCAGCTTGTGTACGGACTGGGGTTGCAAACCGAGATGAGCACAAACCGGTACCCCGTGGTACGTCAATTGTCTTACCGTTTCCACCTGCGGCGCACCACCTTCCAGCTTGACCATATGAGCATCACTTTCCTGCATCAGTCGCGCACAATTCCGCAGCGCCATTTCCGGCGAGGTATAACTCATAAACGGTAGATCAGCCAGCACCAGCGCGTGTTCAGCCACATGACTCACCGCGCGGGTGTGGTAAATAATGTCATCGACAGTGACCGGAATCGTGGTTTCACGCCCCTGTATCACCATGCCCAGTGAATCACCGACCAGAATCACATCGACACCCTGCTCATCCAGCACCCGGCCAAAACTGGCATCATAAGCCGTGAGCATGACAATTTTCTCGCCATCCTGTTTCATTTTACGCAGAGTGGTAACGGTACGTTTAACCGGTTGATTATTAATGGCCATCAGGCTCCTCCGAAACAATGGTTGTGCGCTAGTATATCGCATTAGTACCATTTTCCTATGCCATTTCTGCGTTGCACAATGACACGAACCGCTCCGGCACAGCAAAACTCCATTGCTAAATCGGATTCAATAAAATTCCGCACCCGTGCCGAAAAAATACTGGAAATCCACCGCCGTTTTGATTATTCTACGCAGCCTTCGGAGAGTTGGCTGAGTGGTCGAAAGCGGTGGTCTTGAAAACCATTGACTCGAAAGGGTCCGGGGGTTCGAATCCCTCACTCTCCGCCA
>PDRT01000054.1 GCA_002746895.1 Thiothrix nivea | reverse complement strand
GCCCGAGGCACTTTTACCTGCACGAGTGATTCGGTCGCTACCGCAATGAGGGCAGCATACTTTGATATAACAACACATGGCTAATTATACATCAAAAAAACAGAAGTGACCCACTACCACGCAGATGAAGGACAAGTCAAGCTTGAAGGTCAAACGGAAAAAAGCGGCGTGGTCGGTCGATTTCCTTGAGAAACTATTGCGGCAAGATGTATGAATATTTCAAGCGATTGCCCTGCGTCCGCCTGTGAATAACACGACAAACAGAGACGGCACAGGCTACAATCATGCTGTTGTCAGTGAACGGAGTGTTACATGAGCCTTCTGTCATTGCTCTTTTTTATTTACCTGCTGTTGATCCCGCTGGTTATTGCCGGTCTGGGGATGTGGCTGTGGCGTTATATGAGCCGGCTGAACTATACTCAGGAGAAGCGCATCCTGCTGACCCTCATTATGACAGCCTGTTTGACTTTTGTTGCCTTCTCACTGGGCATAAAGCTCAATAAACAACGCATGATACTGCCAGCAAACAGCACAGAGCCGACAGAAACAGCCGTTCCGAAAACACCGGAAATTACCGTACCACCGCAACACAAGCAGCGGGAGGCAATCGCCTACCCCAGCAATAAAGCCGGGCCACTGTTACAGAACCAATCCCAGGCTGATCAGCTGCACCTGTTTGAAACCAGCCACTTCCCCGAGCTTTACAAGCAGCGCGTAGCCTTGAACAGCGATATTCGTGATCTGGAAGGTTTCCTGCAGCGTATCCGGGCACTGGCAGAGAAAACCCCCAAGCAATATGCATTGCTTGAAAAGATCGCCCTGATTCGTTACAGCAGTTATAAAAAACTGAAACAGCGCAATATCAGTGTCAGTCAGCACCTGCGGGATTTCTGGGTGCATTACAATACTGGCAACTCGCACGATGCCATTAAAAAATTCACTCCGCTGGCGGAACAGCTCATCCAGAAAATCAAGGAAACCCGCAGCGAACTGAGCAGCAATAAACGCCGTGAGGCGCAGGTGATCAGCAATACCATGAAACAGGCCGGAGGTTCATTAAAGCGCCACACCGTTCCCGGTCACCAGGCCGGAAAAATAACCGCCTATACCCGGCAGAACCGCGAATTGATAACCGCGTGGCTACATGAGAAAGGATCAATGGATATTTCAGACGTACTGAATGAACTGGTGGAACAACGCAAACTGATCAATGACCGTATCCGGCAAATTCAATCCTACCGCCAGCTTTATCCCGATCTGGACAAACGGCTAGCCCGTACCGAACAGCTCTGGACACAGGCCAGGGACAGCAATTATTACGCCGAATATCGTCTGCTGTACGCTACAGAAACCAGATATGTGGTTGAATACATGAATCTGGCCAGCAAGACTGCCGATGCACGGCTGGATAAGGAACTGAGCACTTACACCCGCTCCATAGCCAAACACGCAGATGCGGCACTGGAGAAAGCGGAGCAGGCTTATCAACCGGCCCGTGTGCAATAGAACCTCTGTTCTGTACCACCTGTATTTTGATACAGGTTATTATTTATAATTTACTCATCGACACGGTAATTCAACTTAAAATCAATCACTTTAAGATAATGGCGTTCTTCCTCCAGATCCGCAAACAGTAGCGGCCGTTTCGTATCCTCTGCTGCAAAACCTAGTGCCAGTTCACGCTTGCCAGCACGGATTTTCTTCAGCTCCAGCGCCTGTTCACCCCGCGAACGGTGTAACAATACCGCCAGTCGCAGAATCACACTCATAAACGGTGCTGCCCTGAAACGCTCAGATTCCAGATCATCATAATAACGTGCCGGAATTTTACGCCGATGAGTCCGCACCAGCACGCTGAGCCAGGCCTGTTCCTCGCTGGAAAACCCGGTCAGATCCATATTTTCCAGCAAATAGGCACCATGTTTGTGGTAGCTGCTGTGCGACACCGACAAACCCAACTCATGCAGATCCGCTGCCCAGCCCAGTAACTCACGCAGTTCCGGGGTTAATTTCCAGTCATCGGCGCAGGCATCAAATAATTCCTCTGCCGTCCTGCGCACGGTTGTGGCATGCTCCACCTCAATCTGAAACCGCTGTTGCAGCGCCTGCACCGTCTTGCTACGCAGATCACCGTATTGCAGCCGATCAATGCAGTCATATACCAGCCCTTCGCGCAGTGCCCCTTCCGAAACCAGCATCTCTTCAATTTCCAGCGCCTCAAAAGTACTGAGCAGAATCGCCAGACCACCGGCAATCACCGGCTTGCGCTCATCACTGAGACCGGGAATATCCAGTCTGCTGATATGTCCGGCATCAATCATACGCTTTTTCAGCGCTTTCATATGCTCCAGCGTAATACGGTATTCCGACAGGCCGCTTTGATGAATCATTTTCATCACCGACTTGATGGTACCGGAAGCACCGGTGGCAGAATCCCAGCCAATCTGCCGGTAGCGGCGCTGAATCGGCATCAGTTCCAGCCTGGCCGCCGTCATCGCCTGCTTCCAGCAGGATTTTTCCAGCTGGCCGTCAGGGAAAAACCGCTGGCTACTGCTGACACAGCCCATGTGCAGGCTTTCCAGGTGACTGGCCTCAAAACCCCGGCCAATAATTAACTCGGTACTGCCCCCACCAATGTCCATGACAAAACGCTGACGGCTATCCTCTTCCGCCAGCATATGCGACACCCCGAGATAAATTAACCGTGCTTCCTCACGACCACTGATCACCGACACCGGGTGACCCAGCGCCCGCTCTGCCTCGTCCAGAAAACGCCGTGCCTTGCGGGTCTGGCGCAATGTATTGGTGCCCACGGCGGTGACATCCGCAGACGGAAAATCCCGGATTCTTTCACCAAAACGCTGCAGACAGGCCAGTGCCCGTTCCTTCACTTCTGCGGAGAGATTTTTGTTTTCATCCAGCCCACTACGCAGTCGCACCGACTCACGCAACTTGTCCAGTATGCGCATGTGCCCGAGTTCATCAACACCGGCCACAATCATGTGGAAACTGTTTGACCCCAGATCAATGGCCGCAATTTTACGCTCGTTCTGTGTACTCATTGGTATTTTGCCCCCCTGACACTCTATGGACAGTTCAGTCAATAAAAGTCGCCCTGAACCTGACTGCAAGCGGATATTAAAAGGTTAATCATCATGGAAGTAATCCGTACCATTGTCCGGTGCTTTTTCCTGCAAGCGCTTGACCCTGATCACCGAGGGTATATGCTCAACCAACCGGATAATTTTATGCAGATGCTCCAGATCACGCACGCGGACAATCCATCGGGTTTCCTTGATATTCTGGTCGCCACTGGTACTGATATCTTCAATATTGACATTCATCTGCCGGAACAATTCGGCGACATGAAAGATAACACCGGGCACATTGTAGGCCTGGGTATGAATACCAGCCATAAATAACTGATCGTTGTCCACCTGTTCCGCCCAGGCCACCGACAGAATGGCTTCCGGTTCCACAGTGGCGGCCAGCACCGAACAGTTCTCGCGATGGACTTCCAGGCCGTGATCCGGATTCAGGTGCGCCAGCACCGGGTCTTTCGGCAACGGATAACAACAACTGCAGAAATGCACCAACAGGCCATCTGCTCCCTTTACCAGCAACGGTGTATGCTCATTTTCCGTTCCGGCTTCGCTCGGCCCGGCCCTGGTGTCACCACTCAGGTTCAATAGCTGCCGGGACAACAGCCGTGCATAATGTTCGCCTTTGGCCAGTGACAAAAATAGCTCATCCAGATCGGCCATTTTGAATTTACGCAGGAAACGTTGCAGGTCATCCGGCCTGATTGCTGCCAGTGAGCTATTATGGTTCTGCAATGCCTGTTCCAGCAGCTTCCGCCCCAACACCAGCCGATCCGCTGCTTTCTGCTGACGTAGCCAGCTGCGGATCTGTGACCGTGCCTTACCGGTCACCACAAAATTCAACCAGGAAGGCTGCGGGGTTGCGGCATCATCCGTCATGATTTCAATAGTGGCACCATTTGGAATGCGGGTGCGCAATGGCACGTCCTCACCATCCACTCTGGCTCCGACACAATGCTGGCCGATTGCACTGTGAATGGCATAAGCATAGTCAATCATTGAGGCACCGCGCGGAAACTCCTTGACATCACCACGCGGGGTAAAGGCATAAATCTCGGTCAAAAACAGATCAGCCTGTAGATCCGAGTAAAACTCAACGGCACTGCCCGCTTTCAGTCCCAGATCCCTGACCTGCTCCAGCCAGCGATCCAGGGCATCCTGGGTAATCTGCGCTTTCTGGCTGGATTGTAAATCCGGATAGCGCCATTGTGCAGTAATGCCGTATTGCGCGACGTGATACATGGAGCGGGTCTGAATCTGGACACGTACCGCCTGCCTGTTCGGGGTATACACCACGGTACGCAGCGCCTGAAAGCCATAGGTGCGCGGTGTTGAAATAAAATCGATAAAGCTGTCCGGTTTCGGGTTATACAACGCATGCACAACACCCAGGGCGCGATAACATTCGTCTACTGTGCCCACCAGGATGCGGATATCCAGCGTCTCGCGCTTTTCATCAAAACGCTTGCCATAGCGCTTGATGCGCTCATAAATCGAAAACGGGTTTTTTCGCCAGATAAACGTCAGGCTGCCAGGCATTTTTTCCCGCACCGCCTCCAGTACCGTATTAAGAATGTCCTTATGCAGCGCACGATTATAGTCAAGATAACGGTTGAGTGACTGCTGCAATACCTGACTGCGCCACGGGTAAAGGTGCTGAAAAGCCAGTACCTGCATATTGCGCCGCAGGGCATTCAGACCCATCCGTCGCGCCAGTGGTACATAAATCGTCAGGGTTTCTTTGGCAATTCGCCGTTGTGAGGCGGTTTTTTTGAATCCGAGGGTACGCAGATTATGCAACCGGTCTGCCAGCTTGATCAGAACAACACGAAAATCCCCGGTCATTGCCGCCATCATTTTCTGAAAACTGGCAATGGTCGCTTCCTGTTTATTGGCGAAGCTGTCGCCCTCCAGCTTGGTGACACCATCCACCAGCTGTGCCACCACTGTACCAAACCGTTCCGCAATATCCTCTTCGGTGTAATCCGTATCCTCAATCACATCATGCAACAATGCCGCACACAGGGTTTCGGCATCCATGTGCATATCTGCCAGAATCCGGGCTACTTCCAGCGGATGGGTGATATAAGGCTCACCGGACAGGCGCACAACATGCTGATGGGCCTCACCCGCCAGAATAAAAGCGTTATAAACCCGGTGGCTGTCTTCTTCCGACAGATAACGCTCAACCATATTCATCAGATCCGCAGCGCGGAAAAGATCATTGGAAGGAGGAGTACTCGACATAATGGTGTACCCGTTACCGGCTTTAATTAAGGATACCTGAACCGTATAAGCTTATTCCATTGCCGGAATATTAATCTCAAAGGCATCTTCAATCACCGGCTCAGCCGGTGCGGTATCCAGCAGTCCGACGGCAATTTCACGCAGGGCGATCACCGTTGGCTTATCACCTTCTTCTTCCACCAGCGGCTGGGCACCGTTGGCAATCGCACGGGCGCGTTCAGCGGCTTTTAACACCAGTTCAAAGTTGTTTTCGACATGTTCCAGACAGTCTTCAATGGTTACACGTGCCATATAAATTCAAAACCCTTCTAAATGCTCATCAGCGTTCGATTATAACCCAACCCTTGTACTGGCAAAAAGAAAAAACAGAACACCGCCGAGTCTTATCGGATCATCAACTCACAACCTATGTTGCAAAGCGGCAAAATCTGCTGACCCGTTTCCTGTTCCGGCTTGCACCAAAGCCCGGCAAGGCTTACCATGCCGGTCTTTTCAGAAAAATATCTAGAATCGGAAACTAAAAATGCGTAGTCATTATTGTGGACAGGTGGATGAAAACCTGCTGGATCAGGAAGTTACCTTGTGCGGGTGGGTCAATCGTCGCCGTGATCACGGTGGGGTGATTTTCGTTGATCTGCGTGATCGTGAAGGACTGGTACAGGTGGTTTTTGATCCGGATCATGAAGCCATGTTTGCCACTGCCGAGCGGATTCGTAATGAGTACGTATTACAGGTCAGGGGGCGGGTGCGCCATCGCCCCGAAGGCACTATCAATGACACCTTGCGCAGTGGCAAGGTAGAAATTCTCGGGCTGGAGCTGACCGTACTGAATGCTGCGGAAACCCCTCCCTTCCAGCTGGATGAAGACCATGTTGGTGAGGAACATCGCCTGACTTACCGTTATATTGACCTGCGTCGCCCGGAAATGCAGCATAATCTGCAACTGCGGGCCAAAGTCACCGGATTTATGCGCCGTTATCTGGAAGACAATGGCTTTCTGGATATTGAGACACCGATGCTCACCAAGGCAACTCCGGAAGGGGCACGCGATTATCTGGTGCCCAGCCGCACCCATCCCGGTAACTTCTTTGCCCTGCCCCAGTCACCACAGCTGTTTAAGCAGCTGTTGATGATGTCAGGCATGGACAGATATTTTCAGTTCGCACGCTGTTTCCGCGATGAGGATCTGCGGGCAGACCGGCAGCCGGAATTTACACAGCTGGATGTCGAAACTTCCTTTATGGATGAAGACGGCATTATGAACATCATGGAAAACATGATCCGGCAACTGTTCAAACAGCTGCTGGGCGTGGATCTGGGTGATCACTTCCAGCGCATGTCCTATGCCGAGGCGATGGACAGATTTGGCTCTGACAAGCCCGACCTGCGTATTCCGCTGGAACTGGTGGAAGTCAGTGATCTGATGCAGAACGTGGAATTCAAGGTTTTCGCGGCTCCGGCGAAAGATGGAGGCAGTCGTGTTGCGGCATTGCGCCTGCCGCAGGGAGCGGATCTGACCCGTAAGGAAATCGACGATTACACTAAATTCGTTAGCCGTTACGGGGCGCGTGGTCTGGCCTATATCAAGGTCAACGATATTAGTGCCGGTCGTGAAGGAATGCAGTCACCGATTCTGAAGTTCCTGCCGGATGAGACGATTGACGGCATTATGCAACGGGTGGGGGCCGAAAACGGGGACCTGGTGTTCTTCGGTGCCGATAAGGCTCGGGTGGTTAATGATGCACTGGGTGCACTGCGGGTGCAGCTGGGTCTGGATCGTCATCTACTGACCCGTGAATGGTCAGCATTATGGGTAGTCGACTTCCCGATGTTTGAACGGGATAACAACCGCTGGAATGCCCTGCACCATCCGTTTACAGCGCCTTCCTGCTCTGCTGAAGAGTTGAAAGCTGATCCGGGCAAGGCACTGTCGCGGGCTTATGACATGGTACTGAATGGCACTGAAGTCGGTGGTGGCTCGGTGCGTATCCATGATCCGGAAATGCAAAACACAGTATTTGAGCTGCTGGGTATCAGTGATAAAGAGGCGGAAGAGAAATTTGGCTTTCTGTTGACAGCGCTGAAATATGGCTGTCCGCCGCATGGGGGGCTGGCCTTTGGTCTGGATCGCCTGATAATGCTGATGACCGGCAGTCAGTCGATTCGCGATGTAATGGCATTTCCAAAAACACAGACGGCGGCCTGTTTACTGACGGATGCACCGGCCGGGGTTCCGGCCAAGCAACTGCGGGAATTGCATATCCGGCTTAAGTTACCCGAGGTTGCGACGGATTAGTCGTCTTTGGTTCAGCGGGTGGTGGCTCCGGTACGCGTCAGCCACCGCCAGACCATGGAATGACTCTGACCATCATGACCGGTCAGCAAATAATGCAACACCTTTTCATTCTGCGTCGCCCATTCCATCTCCCTGCGCACCTTGCGGGTGGCACACATCAGAATCCGGTCGCTCACCTGTAACTCCACCTCATCTTCCGGCACCAGCAAAGCGGCCCCCTGCCGTTTCAGCAATAATGGAATCACCGCCAGACGCTGCTCACGGTCACTGGGTTTACGCAGCAGGGTGTATAACGGCACTGTAAACGCACTGCCCGGCTTACAGACCTGATACAAGGCCGGTGTGCGATTTTTAGCAATTTTCAGCTCCCATAAATACGGCACATTATCATCCGTCACCGCCAGAATACGGCTGAGCAACTGGTTGGCCCAGCTTTCATCACATTCAGCTGCCAAATCCAGAAATTCCCCGATCAGCGGCGTGCGTAATAATGCAAAAATCTTATGCGCCACCACATCACCGCGTTTCATCGTCAGGTGGCATCGCGCCTTATCAAAAATCGGTGCATTTTCCCGGTTATTCTGCCGCGCCACCATGAAAATATCCGGATTCAGTTCACGCGCCGTCATCAGAATCGACAGGTTATTACCATCATTATCCGTCGCGGCAACAATCCCCGTCGCCTCGTGGATACCGGCCAGACACAGGGTTTCTGTGTCCGTACCGCCACCTCTGACGAACTGCTGTGGCCAGTTTTTCAGTGGCAGCTCCGGCTCGACAATGGTTGCCTCAATACCGATGTTGCTAAAGCGTTCATATAAAATCCTGCCCAGCCGCCCGTAACCACAAATCAGCCAGCGGCCCGGTTGCGGGAATGTCGGCTCCATCAGTGTTTCATGTGGCACTCCGGTTATCCATTCAAACAGGGTGTAATGACCGGGATGCTGTAAGGCCAGCATCAGTCGTCCGGCAAAAATCTCGAAGGGATTAATCGCGATATTGTCCCCGAAAGAACTGATGTTGGCGACTGCTTCATCAGAATCCGCCCGTGCCAGAAAGCGGATTTCCGGATTCAGCAGGTGTGTCGCCAGTGCAATCAGCAGATTCACCTGATCCGAATAGGTCAACGCAATCACTCCCAGACAATAAGGGCTGGTCACCCCGCCCGCCTCCAGCATCGTTGGCCGGGAAGCATCCCCGATAATTGCCGGCGGATGGTAGGCAAAATCCTGTAACTCCAGCCTGCTGATCGCCGCTTCATCCTGGTCAATCACCACCGAACGTATGCCCTCTTCAGCCAGTGCATGGATCAGAATGGCACCGGTATCACCGCTTCCGCACACCAGATAAAAGGGAGTACGCAGGCGCTGTACCCGGCGCCGGAAGGCATATTCATTGCGCAGCTGGCGAAATGCCGGGTCCTGCAGCACACTGAGCAGCATTCCGATGCTGTATAACCAGCCGATCACCGTGGCATAAATGGTAAACATCGCCCACAGACGCTGGGCATCGCTGAACGCATAAGGTATCTCGCCAAAGCCAATGGTGGAGGCCATGTAACTGACAAAATAAAAGGCATGAAAAAAGGACATGTACCAGACATTGCCCTGATCATCCTGACCGGGGATCAGCCAGAAGCCGAGTATCGAAACTGCATAAACCACAATCAGCAGAATCAGCGGTTTACGCAAGCGGCGCAGCAGAATATAGAAAATATCCGGCATTAGCGGCGTACGGTAATGGTTTCAGCCAGCAACAGCAGCACAGAGGTAATATTGGCCAGCAATGCCCCGCCGGACAGGGAGACAATCGATACCATATGCCCCGGTGTCATCCCGGTACTGCTGATATGCTCCACCCAACCCCAGAACAACGCAGCCAGCATTAACTGCAGATCAGCCACCAGACTGGTCGCCAGCAGAATTGCCCCCATGTGCGTACGGTCGCCAATCTTCAGCAGCGTGGCAATCAGACTGACGACCACGGCAGCAAATAATTCAAGCACATGATGATGTTGCGGGTTATCAATATCCCCGATAAAAAAACCAAAGTTCAGGGTCAGGGCTAAAACGATAAAAAAACCGAAAACAACTTTTTCCAGATTCATAGGCACACTCCGGCCCGTAGTCACAGGTAACCATAGTTTACGGTTTGATCAAGGTGAATTAAAGTCTGATCAGAATCCGGAATCAAAGACGTTATCTTGCTTTCTCTTTTAATTTACAGAAAGGCCGACAAATCTGCGCCAAACTGAGATAATTCCCGGCATGCGTACTCCCCGATTTTATTACGCTGGTGATCTGAAAACCGGCAATACACTGGAGCTGCCCACGGAATTATTTCGCCATGCCATACAGGTGTTGCGGATGAAAACCGGGGAAGCCCTGATTCTGTTTAATGGCACCGGCGGTGAATTTCTGGCTGAGCTGAAGACCGTAACCAAGCGTCAGGCAACGGTTGCTGTCCACACCTTTGATCCGGTCAATCGTGAATCTGCACTGCAACTGACACTGGTACAAAGCATTATCAAGCCGGATAAAATGGATCTGGCGATACAAAAAAGCGTGGAACTGGGTGTGACAGCCATTCAGCCACTGCTGACCCGGCGCAGCGTGATACGTCTGGGCCGTGACCAGCTGGATAAAAAACTCGGCCACTGGCAGGCGGTGGCAGTCAGTGCCTGTGAACAGTCCGGACGCACTGCCCTGCCTGATATTCTGTCACCGCTGAGCCTTGATGACTGGCTGGAAAAACCAGTGAGTACCACAGCAATCCGCCTGATGCTGATGCCGGGTGACTATCCACGCCTGGCAGAACTGGCAGCCAGCCTGACTCAGACAGAACAGATCAGTCTGATTATCGGGCCGGAAGGTGGTTTTAGCGATAATGAAGTGGCATTATGCCAGCAAAACGATGTCATGGTTGCTTCGCTCGGGCCACGCATCTTGCGCGCGGAAACAGCAGCAATCAGCGTGACCGCCCTGTTGCAGCAACACTGTGGTGATCTGTGATTGATTGATGATGTTCAACAGTATGACTTATTCACCATTTTTATTCGCAGCCGACTCTGGTGCGACCAGCTCTGTCCTTATCTGCGTGATATAGTCATCAATCGCCAGCGTCGGAGCCAGACGAAGATCCAGCGAGCTCAGTTCCCGGCTGAAGCGGGCTTCGCCGGTGAATTCATCAGCAATCGCCAGCCGGTCAGCATAATCGGCGGCTTGGTACAGAATCATCGGTGCACTGAATAACAATGCAATACCGGCTGCCTGCAAGAACCGGGCATGATGCACCAGCCGGGCATACAGATACAGTAACACCGGCATCCAAAAAAAGTCACCGATGACACTGACCCAGGCCATCGGCCAGGTTGCGGTCAGCAGGTAGTTAAGTTTGTGGCCGATTTCACCAACCAGTTGTGGCCCGAGCATTAACAGCGCCGCAAAACTCAGCGCTGAACCAATTTCCCAACGCCGGATCGAGACACGGCTGATTCCCGCCACCACCAGTGTCAGCACCATCATCGCCAGTACATACGGCATCAGATCGCTGAGATAATAGGACGACTCCTTGGTATAGATGGTTTCCAGGTATTTTTCGAACAAAAACACCAGCAACGTGATGACCATCAGAACGACAGACCAGGCCGGTTTGCAAAATAGCAGGTACACCCCGGAACAATTGCGCACACTGGTTTTCTCTACCGCCATATCAGAACGCAGAATCCGGGCGTGCCGCGTGCCCAGCAGAATATCCACCGGTTTATCACCCACCTTCAGTGTCAGTGCCTCATCACCCAGCGGCAGACGGTTGACTTTCGAGCCGTTTTCTGACGACAGATTACAGAGAATCAGCTGACCGTCGTCATCCAGATCAATCTCCAGATGATGGGCAGAAACCGTGGCATCCGATAAAATAATATCATTGTCCAGCGCCCGGCCAATACGCACCGGAAAGCTTTGCAGACGATGATAGTGACTCAGGCTGCGTGTCTGCACCTCCAGAATCCATTCAGCCGGTTTCTTTTGAGTTATCCGTGCCATTGGAAAGACCCCAGCATACGTTGTAACAGATTGATCGCACTGGCAAAGTCAGCTCCGGTCAGATACAGATCAAATAACATGCCACGTTTTGGCTCACCGACCATCGCACCAGTCACCAGCACGTCACTCAACCCGTGATAATGCCGGTAATCACGTCGGCATACCGTCATCTTGAAGTCCTTGCCGGAGACATCGACAAAGTGCGTCTTGCAGCGAAACGGGGTAACACTTTTACGGTCAGACCGAATCCGCAAACCGGAATTATTGTTCAGCTCATAGTTACGATAAAAGCGTGGCGGAATCATTTGCTCTGTTTCATACCAGGCATACTGATACTGCACACTGCCCACGCTCTGTTTCTTGTTCAGATAAATTTCCAGCTCATTGGAGCAGTTTGCCGCCGATATTTCCACCAGACCGCGCTCTTCCGTTTCATCACTGCCATCCCAGCAGTTGACCGATCCCCCCATTGCCCCGGGCACAATAAAGCGTCCGATCACAATACCGTCCCACTCATTGTCCAGTAAACCTGCGAGCATCTCGATACTTTTGGCACTGAGCTGATTGGTAATCTCGCGGTGAAAGTCATCTGAAGGCCGATAATCGCGTAATTTAATCCGCTCCAGCAGGATATTCAGGTACTGTGCCGAAACCAGAAAACTCACATCATCCCCGGCCGTAGCAACATTAATCCCGATCACCTTACCGGCTTCATTCAGCGTCGGGCCACCACTCATGCCCGGATTCAGGCTGCCGGAAAACAGAATATTGTTTTCTTCACTGTTACTGAGAATACCGTTATTGGTACCACTGATAATCGAAAACCCCAGATCCAGCGGGTTGCCCAGCGAATACAACCCGGCCCCTTTTTCTGGCACGGTATCCGTCTGTAACGGTTTGCCCAGTGCATTATTCGCTTTCAGCACGGCCAGATCATGCAGCACATCCACGTCCAGCAATTCCAGCTCGCCGGTTGCACCGGAAGTCGATAAATATTCCAGGCGAAAATTACCCGGATCACTGACATAATCACTGACCACATGATAATTGGTTGCAAGAATATCTTCGCGCTCCACCAGAAACCCCGAACCAATCGTGGTTTTATTGCTGGTTTTACGATTTACCACCTGCACCTGATAAATGGATTGCTCAGCTTCAGCATAAATACTGGTCGACAGCGTTTCAGCCTGAACGGGGGCCATTAACAGCCCTGCAAACCACCCTGAAAAAAGAACCCGTCGTAACATCCCTGTAACCCGAACCCGGCCTCTTATTTTAATTCCGCAAACACAGCCCTTGCAGCGGCCAGTGTAGCAGCAATATCGTCATCGGTATGTGCATTTGACACAAAACCGGCCTCAAAAGCGGAAGGTGCCATATAAACGCCACGATCCAGCAGGCCATGGAAAAACCGGTTGAAGCGTTCAATATTACACTGCGTGACCTGCCGGTAACGGGTCACCTTGTCTTCATCAGTAAAGAACAGACCGAACATACCACCGACATGATGGGTAGTGAACGGAATACCGGCCTCCGCTGCAGCCTGCGACAGCCCTTCTACCAGCTGTATGGTTTTGGCAGTCAGGGCCTCATAAAAACCTTCACGACCAATGATTTCCATCATCTTCAGTCCGGCGGCCATGGCCAGCGGATTACCGGAAAGCGTACCGGCCTGATACACCGCACCCAGCGGCGACAGGTGCTCCATAATATCACGGCGGCCACCAAAAGCCCCCACCGGCAGGCCACCACCAATAATCTTGCCCAGCGTGGTCAGTTCTGGACTGACATTATACAGTGCCTGTGCCCCCCCCAGGGCAACCCGGAAGCCGGTCATCACCTCATCAAAAATCAGCAGCGCCCCGCTGTCATCACACACTTCACGCAGCGTCTCCAGGAAACCGGGCACTGGCGGCACACAGTTCATATTGCCCGAGACCGGCTCAACAATAATACCGGCAATCTCGGTACCTTTTTCCGCGAACACTTCGCGCACCTGCTCGCTGTTGTTGTAATCCAGCGTCAGCGTGTATTGCGCCAGTTCTGCCGGCACACCGGGTGAATTAGGCTCACCAAACGTCAATGCTCCGGAACCGGCCTTAACCAGCAACGAGTCACCGTGACCGTGATAGCCACCCTCAAATTTAATAATGAAGTTACGCCCGGTGAAACCACGGGCCAGACGAATCGCTGACATGGTGGCTTCCGTACCGGAGTTCACCATGCGCACCATCTCCATGGACGGTACGATGTCACAGACCTTGTCCGCCATACGCACTTCAACTTCAGTCGGCGCACCATAGCTCAGCCCCGCCAGTGCCGCCTCACGCACGGCTTCAATCACTTCCGGGTGAGCATGCCCGGCAATCATCGGCCCCCAGGAACCAACATAATCAATCAGTCGGTGACCGTCGGCATCATACAGGTAAGCACCTTCAGCGCGGGCAATAAATCGCGGTGTACCACCGACACCGCGAAAGGCCCGCACCGGTGAATTGACACCGCCGGGAATAGACCGTTGCGCCTGCTGAAACAGTACTTCAGATTTTGTCACGGAAAAACCTCATCTAGTTATCAATTAACGGTGCCAGCTCATGCAAGGCCCGACGATAGACCCGGCGTTTAAAAAACACTACTTTTTTCGCAGGCATCCAGTAATCCACCCATTCCCAGTGATCAAACTCGGGCTTGGGGGTGGCTTGTAAATTTACATCCCTGTCCCGGCATAACATCTGTAACAAAAACCAGCGTTGTTTTTGTCCGATGCATAACGGTTTAGAGCGACGGCGTATCATGTAATGGGGAATGCGGTAGCGTAACCAGCCACGCGTCTGGCCAATTATCCTGACATGATCTTCCTGTAATCCTGTTTCCTCATGTAACTCCCGAAACATGGCCTCGACCGGTGTTTCACCCTGATCAATCCCGCCTTGCGGAAATTGCCAGGAGTTTTGTCCGAGTCGCTTACCCCAGAATACTTTACCCTCGCAATTACAGAGGATGATTCCGACATTGGCACGGAAACCTTCCTCATCAATCACGACTATCTCCAAAATGCTTGAACTACTGTAATTTTTTCACAATCCTCATGATTCGGCAATTTTAAGCGGGTACAATTCTGATTTTTTCTGCTAAACGTCGGGAGTTTCCATGACCCTTGCCCTGTTTGACCTCGATAATACACTGCTCAAAGGTGACAGTGATCACGCTTGGGGAGAGTTTTTAATCAACCACCAACTGGTTGATGCGGAAGCCTATCGCCAGGCCAACAACCGTTTTTATGGCCAGTACAAGGATGGCACGCTGGACATTCATGAATACAGCCGTTTTACATTGAAGTTTCTCAGTGAGAATAACATGGAAACGCTGGACAGATTACACCGGCAGTTTATGCAGACAATGATTCTGCCAATGATTGATGACAAGGCGCGGCAACTGATCCACCATCACCGTGAACAGGGTCACACGCTGATGATTATTACCGCTACCAATCGTTTTGTCACCGAACCGATTGCTACTGAGCTGGGTATTGAGCATTTGTTGGCGACTGAACCGAAAAGGGTAAAGGGTCATTACAGCCGCGAACTGGAGGGCGAACCGGCTTTCCGCGAAGGCAAGGTCATCCGCCTGCGGGAATGGCTGGCTGACCGTGAAGAAACCCTGCAAGGCAGCTACTTCTACAGCGACTCCTTCAATGATCTGCCGTTGCAAAATCATTGATAAACAGACACCTTACCGGGGCTTTTTTGAGCTGGATGTCTACCAGCTGCGCCATGAGCTGTTTGCCGGGGGCTGGTCGAATGAGGTGTGCCGTGAACAGCTGTCTCGCGGGCGGGCAGTCGCCGTGTTATTGCACGATCCAAATACGGATCAGGTGTTGCTGGTTGAACAGTTTCGTATTGGTGCCATTGCCGATCCGCAGGGGCCGTGGATGCTGGAGATTATTGCCGGTATTGTCGAGAACGGCGAGCAGGATGAAGCCGTTGCCCGTCGTGAAGCACAGGAAGAAGCAGGCTGTGAGCTGATCAGCGTCGAACCCATTGCCGATTACTACCCCAGCGCCGGGGGCTGTAGTGAAACCATCCGTATTTACTACGCACCACTGGATTTATCAGCAGTGAAACCGGGCATTCACGGTCTGGCCGATGAAAACGAAGACATCAGCACCTTACTGGTCTCGCACAATACGGCGATGGCGTGGTTAAAACAGGGAAAAATCCGCTCTTCCATGACGATTATTGCCCTGCAGTGGCTGGCACTGAAAAAGGCTGGTAGCTAACAATTCTCCGGCCAGCCTTTGTCTGGATCCGATAATAACCGTGATCACTTACTTCATGGAGTGCAGACCGATCATATTGCCTTCAGTGTCATTGACAATAGCAATAAAACCATGCGGATCAATAGATGTTTTTTCACGGAATATGCTGCCACCGTTTTCTACAGCACGGGCCGCTTCCTCAGCACAATCTTCGCACTTGAAATAGACCAGCGTACCACCGGGGCCGGAAGGCACTTCATCCATACGGATCAGGGCACCAGTGGCACCGTAGCCTTCGTCAGACAGGCTGAAGCTGAGCATTTCCATCTTGCCTGCACAATCTTTCTGCCACTCCGGTGATTCCGGCGCTGGCAGCGCTTCTAGTGTGAGCTGAAAAACATTTTCGTAAAAAGCCTTGGCCCGCGCTATGTCCTGTACATAGATCTCGAACCAACCGACAGGGTTGCCTTGCATTCTCTTTCTCCTTGG
>PDRT01000053.1 GCA_002746895.1 Thiothrix nivea | reverse complement strand
GCGGCGGTGATTGAGGGAATGGGGGTGACGGTCAGGTTTGATGATGACCACAATATTCATACCGACACCTCGACCATTGCACATTACCGTGCGCCCTATGAACTGGTTCGTACCATGCGTGCCTCGATTCTGGTGCTGGGGCCGATGCTGGCGCGGTTTGGTGAGGCCGAAGTGTCGCTGCCCGGCGGTTGTGCAATCGGCACCCGCCCGGTCAACCTGCATATTGCCGGTCTGGAAGCGATGGGGGCGGAAGTCGTGGTAGCCGACGGTTATATCCGGGCCAGGGCCGAGCGCTTGCAGGGGGCGCATATTGTCATGGAGATGGTCAGCGTCACCGGCACGGAAAACCTGCTGATGGCGGCGGTACTGGCGCGTGGCACGACGACGATTGAAAACGCCGCCCGGGAGCCGGAAGTCACCGATCTGGCAAATTGCCTGGTGCAGATGGGAGCCGATATCGACGGTATCGGCACCGATAAACTGGTGATTACCGGGGTGGACAATCTGCAAGGAGTGGACTACACCGTATTACCCGACCGGATTGAAACCGGCACATGCAGGCGCAGTTTATGGCGATGAATGCCTGCTCCACCGGCATCGGGGTGATGGTCGAAACCATTTTTGAAAACCGCATGATGCATGTCGCGGAACTGATGCGGCTGGGCGCGAATATCCGTCTGGAAGGCAATACCGCGATTGTCGCCGGGATGCCGGAATTGCGTGGGGCACCGGTCATGGCCACCGATCTGCGTGCCTCGGCCTCGCTGATTCTGGCCGGACTGGCGGCAAAGGGGAACACCACCGTCGATCGTATTTACCATACCGACCGCGGTTATGAGCGTATTGAGGACAAACTCAGGGCGTTGGGCGCAAAAATTGAGCGAGTGAACTAGATAGAGATGAAAAAGACATTGACCATTGCGCTGTCCAAGGGGCGTATTTTCAAGGATACCGTACCGTTACTGCGGGAAGCCGGTATTGAGCCGCTGGATGATCCGGAAAAAAGCCGCAAGCTGATTCTGGATACCAGCCGTGATGATGTGAAGCTGGTAATGATTCGGGCGACGGATGTGCCGGTGTATGTGCAATACGGTGCAGCGGATGTCGGTGTGGTCGGGAAAGATGTGCTGATGGAGCATGGCGGACAGGGCCTGTATGAAATGCTTGATCTGAAGATTGCAAATTGCCGCCTGATGGTGGCCGGTTTTGCCGATAAGCCGCTGCCGAAGGAAAATCTGCGCGTGGCGACCAAGTTTGTCAACTGCGCCCGGCGCTATTTCGCACAGCAGGGCCGCCAGGTTGATATTATTAAACTGTATGGTTCAATGGAGCTGGCACCGTTGGTGAATCTGTCGGACTGTATTGTCGATCTGGTCGATACCGGCAATACACTGCGGGCGAATGGTCTGGAGCCGCTGGAACACATGGCCGACATTAGCTCGCGGCTGATTGTCAATAAGGCATCAATGAAATTAAAGCACGATGAAATTCAAACGTTGCTGTCCGGATTGAAGGCAGCTGTCGGAAAAGGTAACGGATGATGAGGTATAACACAGATGATTTACGCATTATCGGAATGCACGAACTGATCTCGCCTGAGGATCTGCATCGGGCCTTTCCGGCCGGAGAAGTGGCGACCAACACCATTTTTCAGGCGCGTCATGAGGCCCATGAAATTATTCATGGCCGTGATGACCGCCTGCTGGTGATTTCCGGGCCGTGTTCCATTCATGATGTCGATGCAGCACTGGAATATGCAGAAAAGCTGAAAGTCCTGCGCGAAGCCCTGAAGGACGATCTGCACATTATCATGCGGGTGTATTTTGAAAAGCCGCGTACCAGTGTCGGCTGGAAAGGGCTGATCAATGACCCGGATCTGGATAACAGTTTTAATATTAACAAGGGCTTGCGTTTGGCGCGTAAGTTGCTGCTCGACCTGTCTGAAAGGGGAGTTCCGGCTGCCACAGAATATCTGGATCTGATCAGCCCGCAGTATGTTGCCGATCTGGTCAGCTGGGCGGCCATCGGGGCGCGTACCACCGAAAGTCAGGGCCACCGCGAGCTGGCCTCCGGGATTTCCTGTCCGATTGGCTTCAAGAACGGCACTTACGGTAATGTGAATATTGCCATTAATGCCATTTCTGCGGCCAGCCATCCGCATACCTTCCTCTCGGTGACCAAGGAAGGCAAGACCGCGATTTTTGCCACCGAGGGCAATGAGGATTGCCATGTCATTTTGCGGGGTGGACAGACAACCAACTACGATGCTGCCAGTGTGGCGGAGACGGTGGCACAGCTGGAAAAAGCGAAACTGCCGCCGTATCTGATGATTGACTGTAGCCATGCCAATAGTGGCAAGGATTACCGCCAGCAGCCGAAAGTCGCCGAGGATGTGGCGCAGCAGCTGGCCGCAGGCAACCGGGCGATTTGCGGCGTAATGATTGAAAGCCATCTGGTGGAAGGCAATCAGAAAGCCGACGGTAAACAGCGTGAGGATCTGGTCTACGGTCAGAGTATTACCGACGCGTGTATTAACTGGGAGACCACCGAGCAGGTATTGCGTGAGCTGGCCGCTGCTGTGCGTCAGCGCCGGGCGAAACCGGCTGAGGGTTAAGGGTAAAAAGGTAGAGCAATGAAAATCAGGACACTGGATGCCAGTGATCGTCACTTCCAGAGCGAGCTGGACAAGCTGCTGGCCTGGGAAAGTGTATCGGATGCGGCGGTTTTTGAAACCGTCAATGGCATTATTAACGGGATTCGTACCCGCGGTGATGCGGCAGTGGTGGAATACACCAACCGTTTTGATCGCATGGCGGCGGGTGCCATGAGCGAGCTGGAAATTCCGCTGACACGTCTGCAACAGGCACTGGAAACGATTACCCCGGAGCAGCGTACCGCACTGGAACAGGCGGCGGCGCGGGTGAAGGCCTATGCAGAGCATCAGAAAATGGATTCCTGGAGCTATACCGAAGCCGACGGCACACTGCTGGGGCAACAGGTCACACCACTGGATCGGGTTGGTTTGTATGTGCCCGGCGGCAAGGCGGCCTATCCGTCCTCCGTGCTGATGAATGCCTTGCCGGCCAGGGTGGCGGGAGTGCCTGAGCTGATTATGGTGGTGCCGACCCCGGATGGGGAGCTGAATGAACTGGTGCTGGCAGCGGCGGCCATTGCCGGGGTTGACCGGGTGTTTGCCATCGGTGGTGCGCAGGCGGTGGCAGCACTGGCCTATGGCACTGAAACCGTGCCGCCGGTTGACAAGATTGTCGGGCCGGGGAATATCTATGTGGCGACGGCCAAGCGCATGGTGTTCGGTGCCTGTGGTATTGACATGATTGCCGGGCCTTCGGAAATTCTGGTGGTCTGTGATGGTCAGACCGATCCGGACTGGATTGCGATGGATCTGTTCTCACAGGCCGAGCATGATGAAGATGCACAGGCGATTCTGGTGTCGCCGGATGCAGAGTTCATTGCGCAGGTGCAGGACAGTATCACGCGTCAACTGGCGGAAATGCCACGGGCGGAAATTATTGCAAAATCCATGCAGGGGCGCGGGGTACTGATTCAGGTGCCGGATATGGCGAAAGCGGTTGAGGTGGCGAACTACATTGCACCGGAGCATCTGGAATTGTCGGTGGAAAACCCGCAGGAAATGGTGAAACAGATTCGTCATGCCGGAGCGATTTTTATGGGCCGCTATACCGCTGAGGCGCTGGGTGACTACTGTGCCGGGCCGAACCATGTACTGCCGACCTCGCGAACGGCACGATTCTCCAGTCCGCTGGGGGTGTATGACTTCCAGAAGCGTTCTTCACTGATTAACTGCTCGGCGGCAGGTGCTGCGGAGCTGGGTAAGATTGCTTCAGTACTGGCGCGGGGTGAAGGACTGGTGGCCCATGCACGGTCTGCGGAGTACCGGATCAAGGGTTGATGGCTGTCACCCCCTGCCGGACATCCGACACCAGCCCCTGTTCATTGAAGAAAACGGTGACGCCGCTCTTTTGGGTCAGCTGCCCGTTGTGCTGTAGATAGAACACATAGTCCCAGCGGTTCCGGTGGAAGTCATCGGTGAGCAGCGGTGTACCCAGCAGATCCTGTACCTGCGCCTGGGTCATGCCCGGTTGTACCTGTGACAGCTCGGCCTGAGTGAGGTAATTACCCTGCTGGATGTCCATTGTGTATATACTACAACCACTGATTAACCCACTGAGTAACAGGGTGCTTAATATGAAAATTGAAATAAAACGTATTATCATGGTATCTGGTATTTTAGTTGGATTGTTTTTCGGTAAGATTACATCATAGACTATTCGGAGTGCAGGGTGGAAGAGCAAGATATTAAGCGAGCAGGACTAAAAATCACTCAGCCCAGAGTGAAAATTCTTGATTTACTGTCGAAGGCCGAGGATCAGCATCTGAGTGCCGAGGATATTTACAGGGAATTGCTGGCCAACGGTAATGAGATTGGTCTGGCCACGGTGTACCGGGTGCTGACCCAGTTTGAAACGGCGGGTCTGGTACACCGGCATAATTTTGAGGGCGGGCAGGCTGTGTTTGAGCTGGCTTCGGATGAACATCATGATCACATGGTGTGCATGAAAACCGGCCGGGTGGTCGAGTTCTATGATGAGGTCATTGAGCAGCGCCAGAAGGAAATTGCCCGTGAATATGGTTTCAGGCTGACAGATCATTCCCTGACACTTTACGGCGAGTTTATCGAAAAATAGTTGAAAAACAGCCGGCATCTTTTGCATTTATTCACAACCCCGGTATAATCGCGCTCTTACTGAAAATGGCTGTCAGGAGATGGCCGTTTCCGGAATAAACCTGAATAACATTAACCTGTTGAGATTATTGATTTTATGCCAAGTGTAAGAGTGAGAGATTCAGAGCCTTTTGAGATTGCGGTACGTCGTTTCAAGCGTACTTGTGAAAAAGCCGGTGTCGTAGCGGAAGTGCGTGCCCGTGAATTTTATGAAAAGCCGACTTCAGTACGCAAGCGTAAGCGTGCTGCTGCTGTCAAGCGCAATCTGAAGCGTATCTCACGTGATCTGAATCGCAGGGTACGTCTGTACTGAATCGTACCGAACTCCATTTTACACGGCATCCATCATGAGCCTCAAACAACAATTAACCGATGATATGAAAGCTGCCATGCGTGCCAGGGATAAGGCACGTCTGGGCGTAATACGGCTGGTACTGGCTGCAATCAAGCAGCAGGAAGTCGATAACCGCATCGAACTGGATGATGCCGGTGTGCTGGCGGTGCTGGATAAAATGGTCAAACAGCGCCGCGAGTCAATTCGCCAATACACTGACGGTGGTCGTACCGATCTGGCGGATCAGGAACAGGCCGAGATTGCCGTGCTTCAGGGTTACCTGCCGGAAGCGATGAGTGATGCAGCGATTCAGGCACTGGTTGAAGAGGCCATCAGCACGACCGGTGCCGAGTCAGTCAAAGACATGGGCAAGGTCATGGGCTGGATTAAACCCCGGGCACAGGGGCGTGCTGATATGGGCAAGGTCAGTGGCCTGATCAGGTCCCGTCTTGCAGGCTGAGCTGGGGGTGCTGATATGAGTGACGCGGTGTCTCATCTTGACAATGATCGTTTCCTGCGTGCGTTACTGAAACAGCCTGTAGACACTACGCCGGTGTGGATTATGCGTCAGGCCGGACGCTACCTGCCGGAGTACCGGGCTACCCGTCAGCAGGCGGGCAGCTTCATGGATTTGTGCAAAAATGCCGATCTGGCCTCTGAAGTGACCCTGCAGCCGCTGGAACGTTTTGAGCTGGATGCAGCCATTCTGTTCTCCGATATTCTGACGGTTCCTGATGCAATGGGGCTGGGACTTTACTTTGCCGAAGGTGAGGGCCCGGTATTTGAGCATCCGGTTCGTGATGTGGCGGCGATCAAGGCGCTGGGGGTGCCGGATCCGGAAGGTGAATTGCAGTATGTAATGAATGCCGTGCACACTATCCGCCGTGATCTGAACGGACGGGTGCCACTGATCGGTTTTTCCGGCAGTCCGTGGACGCTGGCGACATACATGGTCGAAGGTCGCTCCAGCAAGGATTTCCGTAAGGTCAAGGGCCTGATGTATGAAGAGCCAACCACTATGCACCTGTTGCTGACCAAGCTGGCGGAGGCTGTAACGGCTTATCTGAATGCACAGATTGCTGCCGGGGCACAGGCGGTCATGGTGTTTGATACCTGGGGCGGGACACTGACACCGCAAATGTATCGTGATTTCTCGCTGCATTATATGCAACAGATTGTCGATGGTCTGGTTCGGGAGCATGAGGGCCGCAAGGTGCCGGTAATTCTGTTTACCAAGGGTGGCGCACAGTGGCTGGAGTCGATGGCCGCGACTGGTTGCGATGGTCTGGGGCTGGACTGGACGATCGGGATTGCCGAGGCGCGACAGCGGGTCGGGAAGCAGGTAGCCTTACAGGGCAATATGGATCCGTGTGTGCTGTATGCCGAACCGGAAACCATTCGTGCCAATGTGAAGCGGATTATTGAGGACTTCGGCCTGCCAACCGGTCATGTCTTCAATCTGGGACATGGTATTCACCAGTATATTAATCCGGATAATGTCAGGGTGCTGGTGGATGCGGTACATGAATTTGGCCGCGACTTGCGGGCCGGATCATCCGCTGCTGGGCAGTGACCGTTCAGTTTCTGCGAGTAGTTGCTGAACCTTTTTCAGATCGGCCCGCCGGTAACTTTTACCGGTAATCGGACTGATCGGGCCGCTGTTATTCCTGCCGCTGTCCGGGAAAATCATTAACTCCACTTCAATATCATCGGCATAAAAGCGTAACAGCGGAAAGTAGTCCTGTTGCTGGCCAAAGCGGACCTTGCGTTCGTGAATCTGGAACGGGATGTGTGCCTCTTCCATAAAGAAAATCACATCTTCAGCACGATTGGCAACCAGAAACAGCGTGACTGCCGAGTGTGGTCCGGAAGTGCCTTCCAGTGCCGCACCGGTCAGGCAAGGGTTAAAATCCTGCAAAAAGTGCATGGCCTCCACCGCAATCTCGCGGTGTTGGCGCAATAACGGTAACTGTTCTTCTGCGGCGAACAGGCTGATATAGCGGTGCAGTGCGGCTTCCACTGCCTCATTATTGGGCTGGCCCTTGCCATTGGTGGAGGCTCCTATGCGGGTGGCAGCCTTTTGCTTGGCCAGCCGGTAATCGCGGTAACCTTCCTCATAAATCAATCGGGCCGCTTCTTCCGCAACCCGTTGTCGCAATTCATTGTCCGGCATCAGGCTGATCATCAGAATATCTGCTCCGGAATTTCCACGGCTTCACCGGGCGGCGGAGGTGTCGGTTGTGGCGATGGCGTGGCTGTAACCGGCTGTTCCCAGAATGCCTGTTGTCCCTGCTGCCATTGCTGTGCTTGTCGGGCAGCCGGATTGGCAGGTTGCACGTCGGTAAAGATGAACTCGACAGGCATCTCCGTATGGGCGGGTTCTTCCACCAGCTTTTCCTCAATCACATTTCTGGAATTGGCATGGGCAACCCTGCCGGTATCCGCATCCAGTTTGACTGTCCGCAGTTTATCGCCGTATTGTTTCCACGGCTTTTGTGGTGTGTCTTTCAGCACCTGTTGCATCAGATCGATCCACATTGGCACGGCAATTTTAGTCGAGGTTTCACCACTGCCCAGTTCGGCCATATCATCAAACCCGGCCCAGGCCACAGCGACATAATCTGGCGTAAAACCACAGAACCAGGAATCTCTCTGGTCATTGGTGGTGCCGGTTTTTCCGGCAATATCCTTGCGTTTCAGCACACGTCCGGCACGGGCCGCTGTACCAAATTGTGTAACGCCCTGCATCATGCTGACGATGTATTGATGGGTGCGTGAATCCATAATGCGACTGGCTGCCGGAGCCTGTTCGGTGTTGTCCGGTTCGGCGGTTTCTGGTGTATCTGTTTGCGCAGTCTCAGCCTTTGTTTGCCCGTCTTTATCGGTGGTATCAGCCCCGGTTTCAGCAGCCATCTGAGCCTTTTTGGCCAGTGGGCAAAAAGGCTTGTCGTCACCACAGGCACGTTTAATTGTGGTGCTGGCGTCATACAGCACTCTGCCGTGGTTGTCCTCAATACGGTTGATGAAATGTGAATCCACCTTGAAACCACCATTGGCGAATGTTGCATAAGCCGTCGCCATTTGCAGCGGGGTGGTCAGACCGGTGCCCAGTGCCAGCGTCAGATTCGGCGGCAGGTTCTGGCGCTGATAACCAAAGCGTGTGGCGTAGTCGATGGTGTAGGAAATGCCGGTGCTACGCAGCAAGCGAATGGATACCAGATTACGCGATTTCGCCAGTGCTTCGGCAAGGGTGGTCGGGCCGATGTAGCGCCCCCCATAGTTTTTCGGCCTCCAGTCCGTGCCGGGAACGGTAATCGGTGCATCGTTCACAATGCTGGTCGGTTTCAGACCTTTGGTCATTGCTGCGGAATAGATAATCGGCTTAAAACTGGAGCCGGGCTGGCGCATGGCCTGGGTGGCGCGGTTAAATTTGGACAGGTAATAGTCAAAACCACCCATTACTGCCCGGATTGCGCCATTATCCGGATCTAATACCACCAGGGCACCACCGACTCTGGGAATCTGGGTGAGTTGCCATGGTTGGGCTGTTTCACGCTTGTCCGCCGGGTTCTGATCGTTATTCTTCGGATCTGCCCGTTGGCTTACCCGGACAATGTCACCGGGATAAAGCACATCGGTCACTCTCCTCGGTTTACGGCCTCGGCGATCCGCCTTGATGAAGGGTCTGGCCCAGCTGACATCGGCCAGGGTCAGGGTAATGGTTTCTTCATTCAGCAACAGTAATTCTGCCTGTTCAGCACCGGCCTGAGTGACCAGGGCGATCTGCATGCCATCGACCGGGGTATAGGTCGACAGTTTGTCCAGCCATTCCTCACGTCCCGCGTAGTCCTCCAGCACAATCTGGTCTTCAGCGCCGTGATAGCCGTGTCGCCGGTCATAATCCAGCAATGCCTTGCGCAGTGCGTTGGCGGCATGTTGCTGGATATCCGAGTCCAGTGTGGTGTAGACGTGATAGCCCTGGGTGTAGGCTTTGTCCTGGTATTGCTTAACAATGGCGGAGCGCACCATTTCCGCCAGATAGGGAGCGTAGGTTTCTATCTCGGGCTTGTGAACCCGGGCCGTATTCGGTTCGCGAATGGCGGTGTTGTACTCATTCTGACGGATGTATTGGAGTTCCAGCATACGTTTGAGAATGTAGTCACGGCGAATCATTGCCCGTTTCGGATTGGCGATCGGGTTGTAACGTGACGGTGCTTTCGGCAGACCGGCAATCATGGCCATTTGCGCCAGTGTCAGATCTTCCAGATGTTCCTTGCCGTAATAGGTTTCTGCGGCTGCGGCAATGCCGTGGGCACGATTGCCGAGGTAAATCTTGTTCAGATACAGTTCAAGAATCTCGTTCTTGTCCAGTGTGCGCTCCAGCTTGAATGCCAGCAGGGTTTCCTTGAGCTTGCGTTCCAGCGTTTTCCGGTTGTCCAGAAAGGTGTTCCGTGCCAGCTGCATGGTAATGGTACTGGCACCCTGTGAGGCATGGCCGGTGGAAACCACGCTGTAAAGTGCGCGGGCAAGACCGATGAAATCAATGCCCTGATGCTCATAATAGCGGGCATCTTCAATGGCAATAAAGGCCTCACGCAGGTGTTCCGGTACCTGATCCAGTGTGACCGGTCTGCGGCGTTTGGTGCCGTATTCCGCGATCAGTTGCCTGTCGCGTGAATAGATACGCAACGGAACCTGTAACTCTATTTGCTGTAGATCATGGCTGTCCGGTAACTGGGGTGAATAATAAAGGTAAAGCCCTGTCAGTGTCGCCAAGCCAAGGACGGTGAGTGTGAGCAAAGCACTACCGCACAGGGAAATCAATTTAACAAAAAAACGCATAGTCCGCTCTGTCAGTCCGGGCCTTGTCGGCCATCTATTATAGTTATTAAAAAGCAGCTGTGGTGCCGGGAAAGTGCCGTTTTACCTGAATTATATCACCCAATTTTGTTATTGACCGGTTTTCCCGTTTATCTGAAACAAACGCACCCATGAGGCACTCAGAGTAGACTATTTCCAAGTTTAGTGCCAGTCCCGATCAGGGAACTTATAACAAAATAATTAATCTGGGTTCTGACGTGTTTTCATTTCTTGAACGTAAACAAAATCTGCTCGGCCTCGACATTAGTTCTTCGGCCGTCAAACTGGTTGAAATGTCCCGTAAAGGTCGGGAATACCGCATTGAAAGTTATGCGGTGGCACCGTTGCCGGAAGGGGTGTCCAATGAGAAGGATATTATCGAACCCGAACCGGTGGGTGAGGCCATTCGCAAGGCACAGCGTGACAGTCGCAGTCGCCTGAAACGTTGTGCGCTGGCGATACCGACTTCAATGGCCATCAACAAGATTATTAATATGCCCGCCTCAATTCCACCGGCCGAGCTGGAAGCGCAGATTGCCGTGGAAGCGGATCAGCATATTCCCTATGCGATGGAAGAGGTCAATTATGACTTTGAGGTGCTGGGGCCGTCACGAAATAATCCGGAGATGCTGGATATTCTGCTGGCCGGTACCCGCTCGGAAAATGTGGAAGTGCGGCTGGCGGCTGCCGAGATGGCAGGGTTGTCGGTCGAGATTGTTGATACCGAAACACATGCGCTGGAGAAAGTACTGCGCTGCCTGACCACGGAGCTTGACCAGTATGATTCGGTGGCGGTCGTGGATTTTGGTGCCAGTATGACCAGTATCACCGTGTTTGAGCAGGGAAGGCTGACCTTCTCCCGCGAGCAGTCATTTGGCGGGCGGCAGCTCACGGAACAGATTATGCACCGCTACGGCCTGACCTGGCAGGAAGCGGGACTGGCCAAGAAAGAGGGTAATTTGCCGGAAAACTATATTTCCGAGGTGCTGGACCCGTTTAAGGACAATATGGTGCGCCAGTTGCACCGGTTCTTGCAGTTTTACTATGCCTCCAGCCAGCAGGATGGTGTGGGCCAGATTCTTATCTCCGGCGGTTGCGCACGGATTCCCGGTATTGATGAACAGATTCAGTCGGTCATCGGTACGCCGGTGAAGGTGGTTAATCCGTTTACCCAGGTGGCCTTGGGTTCCAGAGTCAGTCCGGTGCGGTTTACCAATGACATGCAGGCCCTGTTGATTGCCACCGGATTATCATTACGGGGGTTAGACTAATGAGTGGTTTAAATCTTTTGCCGTGGCGGGAAAAAGCACGCGAGCAACGTAAAAAGCAGTTTTTTGTCTTGCTGGGGTTTTCCGCGGCATTGGCGGCGGTGATGGTATTCCTCGGTCATACCTATATGCAGTCTTCAATTGCCTATCAGGAACGGCGGAATAATCTGCTGAACAATGAAATCCAGGCACTGGATAAACAGATTGAGCGGATCAAAAAGCTGGATGCGACCAAACAGGCACTGTTGGGCAGAATGCAGGTGATTGAAGATCTGCAGAGTACGCGTCCGGCGATTGTGCATCTGTTCGATGAAATGGCAACTGCATTACCTGGTGGTATGTACCTGGAGAATCTGAAGCAAAGCGGTTCCAAGGTGAATGTGGTGGGTAAGGCAGAATCCAATGCACGGGTCTCCAGTTATATGAACCGGCTGGATCGTTCGCCCTGGCTGAGTTCATCGAACCTGAATATTATCTCAATGACGAAAACCGAAAACCATGCATCAGTACTGCGTGATTTCAAGCTGGATGTCAAACAATTACTGAAACAGGGCAAGGAGGAACAGGATGAATCTGCAGGAAATTAATAATCTGGCAGAAGATCCGGGGAGTGTCAGCTGGCCGGTCAAGGTGCTGGCACTGCTGGTGGTCATGTCGCTGATCCTGTTTTTGGGTTACAAGCTGGTGATTACGGACAGTATTGAAGCATTGCAGCGCGTTGAACATAAGGAAAAAGCGTTACGCACGACCTTTGAGGAGAAACAGCGCCGTGCCAGTCAGCTTGCAGCCTATGAAGCACAGCTGGCGGAAATGCAGCGCTCATTCGGTAATCTGATGCAGCAGTTGCCCAGCAGTACGGAAATTCCATCACTGATTCTCGATATTTCCGAGAAAGGGGTCAGCAATGGTCTGGAGATTGTCCGTTTCGAACCACTGAAAGAAGTCTCCAAGGAATTCTATGCGGAAAAGCCAATCAGGCTTATTGCGTTAGGCAGTTACAAAGAGCTGGCGACGTTTGTCAGTGATATTTCCGGTTTGCCGCGGATTGTGACGATTCATAATATTAATCTGAGTGCAGAAGGTGATAATAAACAGGCTGATCAACCGAGTTCGAGCCTTGAAGTCGCTGCCAAACGTTTGCGTATGGAAGCACTGATTAAAACATACCGTTATCTGGAAGACAGTAATTCGGATGCTGAATTGCTGACTAAAAACTGATGAGGTCTGTTGCTGCGATGAAGAATATAAACAAAATAAAATTGCCCCGTTCAGTCTGTGTGCTGAGGTTGTGTTTATTACCGGCGGTCGCTGTCATGCTGACAGCCTGTGGTCAGGATATGTCAGATCTGAACCGTTATATCAATGAGGTGAAAGCCCGTCCGGCCAAGCCGATTGAGCCGATTCCGGTGATTAAGCCCTATATGCGTTTTATCTATCCGGGGCATGATCTTGATCCGTTTGATGTGTCTGTACTGGCCCCCGATCAGAACCGGAAGACCACCAGTTCGGTGATCATTGATAAAAACCGTGTGCCGGAATTTCTGGAAAAGTTCCCGCTGGACAGTCTGAAAATGGTCGGGACTGTGTTTAAGGAAAAACAGCTCTGGGCATTGATTCGTATTCCCGGCGGTTCGGTACACCGGGTCAGGGAAGGCAATTATGTGGGCAGGAATCATGGCAGGATTCTTGAGGTCAAAGACACCGGTATTATGTTGTCCGAAATTGTGGAAAATGGTTTTGGCGGCTATAAGAAACGTGAAAACGAGTTAGCAATTTCAAATCCCAATAAAAAAATATAAATTAAGTTTTGTGAAAGGTTGGCAACAATGAGAATAATGAAGCAAACCGCAATCTGGTTCTCCTGTGGACTTATCAGCTATTGTCTGAGTACTGCTGCCTCAGCGGCGGTATTAAACAAGTTACAGGTGGTAGAAGTTAAACCGGCCAATAATAAGGCAGAAGTAAGGCTGGACTTTGTACAGCCGGTAAAAATCCCCAAGGGCTTTGTGCTGGAAAATCCACCGCGTATTGTGCTGGACTTTCCACAGGTTGAAGTCCTGCCGAAAGCTCGGCGTAATGCGTTCGGTACCGGAGTGATCAAATCGGTTGATGCGGCCAATAACAAGGGCCAGGCACGGGTGGTTTTTACCCTGAATCGCTTTGTGAACTATACTGTTGAGGCCAGAGGCGATGATCTGGTGCTGGTGTTTGACAAGCCACAGGGAGGCCAGGCGACTCAACCCAAAAAACCGGTACATCATACTAAAAAGGCTGCGCAACCAGCTCCGGAGCAAACCTACAAGTGGTACCGTGATCCGGCGGGTGGCGGCAAGACACCCGCCAGCCAGATGGTGTCACAGCAGACAAGGCCGGTACAGCATCCGGTTCATCAGCCTGCACCACAGAACCCGGTGGTTGTGCCTCCGACAATCGCTGTTGCACAGCCGGTATCCGTTCCCGCTCAACGTAAACCGGTACAACATGTACAATCACGCCAGCCCGCCAAACACGCTGCTGCGCGTCCGGTAATGAAGCCACATCCGGCAACAGTCAATGCACTGCGGGCGGTTGATTTCCGCCGTAATGCCAGTGGCGGTGGCCGAGTGATTATTACCCTGCCTCATGCCAATGTGAATGTGGCGGACAGTAAGCGTGCCAATACCCTGAATCTGACACTGAATGATATTGATGTACCGGCAAACTGGCGGAAGCGACTGGATGTACTGGATTTTGCCACGCCGATTTCTGCAATCCAGATTTCACAACGCGGGGGTAATGGTCATCTGTCGATTATCGGTCATGCCGGTTTTACGTATCGTATTGACAAGAATCGTAATGTTTATACCGTGCATATCGATAAGCTCAAACCCTCGGCTAAAAAGCTCAAACTGGGTGAAAAGAAGAAAAAGGAATTTAAAGGCGAAAAACTGTCGCTGAATTTCCAGGATATTGAGGTACGGGCAGTATTACAGCTGTTAGCCGACTTTACGGATAAAAATATTGTCGTCAGTGACTCGGTGGATGGCAGCATTACGGTCAGGCTGAAAGATGTGCCCTGGGATCAGGCACTGGATATTGTGCTGGAATCCAAGAATCTGGGGATGCGCGAAAATGGTAATGTGATCTGGGTGGCACCGAGTTCCGAGCTGGATGCGAAAGATGCGCGGGAGCTGGAAATTGCCAAGCGCAAGATTGAGCTGGAACCGCTGGTGACTGAATATATTCCGGTGAACTTTGCCAAGGCGGCGGATTTGCTGGTGCTGATTGAGAAGCGTTCCAATACTGAAACGGAAGGTCATTCGTTGTTATCAAACCGGGGCAGTGTGTCCTTCGATGAGCGGACCAATACCTTGCTGGTTAAGGATACTGCAACCCAGATTGCCCAGATCCGTGATCTGATAAAAATACTGGATATTCCGGTACAACAGGTATTGATTGAGTCGCGTATTGTGATTGCCAATGATGAGTTCGGTAAGGAGCTGGGTGCCCGGTTTGGCGCTTCACCACGCTGGCTCAATAATGACTCGTTGGGTCTGGGAGCCGGTTCTATCGGCAATGGTGCCTCAGACAGCTATTTTACTTCGGTTGCCTCCGCCAGCAGTGTGGATAAGGGCAGCAACATTAAATTGCCAGGGATTAATGACCGTCTGAATGTCAATCTGCCGGTGGTAGGTGCAGCAGGCAGTTTTGGTTTCTCGATTCTGACATCGGACTTTATGCTGGATCTGGAATTATCAGCGTTACAGGCTGAAAGTAAGGGTGAGATTATTGCCACGCCGCGGGTGATTACCTCAAACCAGACCAAGGCCGTGATTGAACAGGGTGTGGAGATTCCTTATCAGCAGGCCAGCTCCAGTGGTGCCACCAATGTAGCGTTTAAAAAGGCCGTATTGAGCCTGGAAGTTACGCCGCAGATTACCCCGGATGAGCATATCTCAATGGATCTGAAGGTGAATCAGGATACGGTGGGGCAGGTTTTCAATAATGTTCCCAGCATTGATACCCGTGAAATTCAGACCAAGGTACTAGTGGAAAACGGTCAGACTATTGTACTCGGTGGTGTACATGAAGAAACCAATATTAATGGTATGACCAAGGTTCCGGTACTCGGTGATTTGCCGGTGGTTGGGCGATTGTTCCGCAAGACCAATAAGAATGAAAACAAGCGCGAGCTGCTGATCTTCGTGACACCGAAAATTGTCGATAGTAACGGCAAAAAGATCGCTGAACGATGAAACGATAACCGATGCGATAAAGCTTGATTCCCGTGCCCACTGCTGGCATAAAACCGGAATGCAAAATAATATTGTTCTGGTTGGCCTCATGGGTGCGGGAAAATCAACGATTGGTCGACAGCTGGCGCGACGCAGCAAGTTGGCATTCTATGATACTGACAGGGTGATTGAAGAGCGTACCGGAGTCAGTATTTCAACCATTTTTGATATTGAGGGCGAAGCGGGTTTCCGTGACCGTGAGGAAAGGGTGATTGCTGAGCTGAGTCAGCTGAATCATATTGTGCTGGCAACCGGGGGCGGCAGTCTGTTGCGGGAACAGAACCGCAAATGTCTGAAAGCGGTCGGCCATACCATTTATCTGCGTGCTTCTGCTGAGCAACTTTATGCCCGTATCCGTTATGATACCCGCCGCCCATTGATGCAAACGGAAAACCCGTTACAGGCACTGCGCGATCTGCTAAAAGCACGTGAAGCGCATTATCTGGAGGTGGCCGATCTGGTCATCACTACCGGCAAACAACGCGCATCAATCACGGCCCGCTATATTATGCAACGGCTGAAACAGTTACAGGATAAAACCCATGCAAACACTTGAGCTGGATCTTGGCGAGCGCAGTTATCCCATTCATATTGGCCGTGGTTTGCTGAAACAGCCTGCATTGCTATTGCCACATATTCACGGCAATAGCTGTGTCACGGTGTCCAATGAAACGGTTGCACCGCTTTATTTATCGCAACTGGAAAAGAATGTTG
>PDRT01000052.1 GCA_002746895.1 Thiothrix nivea | reverse complement strand
AAAACATGACCGATGCTCATCGCTACCGTGCCCTGAATGAGCAAGTACTGCGGGCCCGTGGAGGAAAACCACTGGCGTTAAACATCAACGGTCAGGAACATCTTCAGCTGACCCGGCAATCGCTGATGATTGAGTCGGCGGCAACCTCCTTTCAGATTCACCTTCAGGTTCCGGTCAATCACGCACATCATTTTTATAATGCCGCAATAATGCTGTCCGCGCCATTGCTGGCAATGGCAGGCAATTCTCCGTTTCTGCTTAACCACTCACTGTGGGAAGAAACCCGTATTCCCTTATTCGAGCAAGCGGTCAATGTCGGTATACAACAACGCCAGCGAGTCAGTTTTGGCTCCGGTTTTGTCAAAAATTCCATTACCGAATGCTTCCTGGAAAATCTGCAACAATACCCCGTTTTATTACCCATGTTATCGGAAGAGCCTGCAGAACGCTTTCCGCACCTGTGCTTACAAAACGGCACAATCTGGCGCTGGAACCGGCCATTAATCGGTTTTGATGCTCAGGGTATCCCGCATATCCGTATTGAACAGCGTGTGTTGCCCGCCGGACCGACAGTGAAGGATATGCTGGCCAACTCAGCCTTTTTTTACGGCCTGGTACAAGCGCTGACTGACCAGTTGATACAGGGTGAGATTAAGCTACCTGATTTTGCGGCAACCCGGGATAATTTTTATCATGCCGCCCGCTATGGTCTGAATACAACGCAACACTGGTTGGGTGATACCATTGAAGTGCGTTCACTGATTCTTGAAACATTACTGCCGATGGCTAAAACCGGGCTGCAAACGCTACAATTGACCACTGAAGATATCAATACCTTCCTGGGTATTATTGAAGCAAGAGTCCGCAACGGGCAAACAGGTGCACGTTGGCAACAGCAGCAGCTGGGGTATTTTCAGGGTGATATGCAGGCCATGCTCAGTACATACGATAAACACCAGCGCGATGGTCAGCCGGTACATACCTGGCCACTCTCCCGCTAACTGACAAACAATTCCGGAATCCCAACACGATGCTGAAGCTGATCGAATCAGATACCTTGCCGGATGGCTTTCTTGAGCTGTCTGACCCGACCCAATTATTCAGGCTGATGCCACAGCCCACATTGCTGCATCTACAGGGCAGGCGTCCTGATACGCTGTTTGTTACAGTGTTACTGCATGGTAATGAGGACACTTCGTTCTACGCGATTCAGGAGATTCTGCGCCGCTATCAGCATAAAACCCTGCCACGTTCATTATCTATCTTCTTTGGCAACGTTGAAGCAGCACGTTTCGGTCAGCGTCATCTGAACAACCAGCAGGACTTCAATCGGGTATGGCCGGGAACAGAGCTACCGGAATGTGAGGAAATCCAACTGATGCGTCAGGTAGTTGAAAAGGTTGCAAAGCGCAATTTGTTTGCCAGCATTGATGTACACAATAATACCGGTACCAATCCGTATTATGGTTGTGTCAACGTACTGGATCAGCGTTTTTTGTACCTGGCACAACTGTTTTCACGCACTGTGGTCTTCTTCGAAACACCACGCGGGGTGCAGTCGATGGCAATGGCCGAATACTGCCCCTCAGTGACCATTGAGTGTGGCAAAACCGGCATTGTGGTTAACAATGAAAAGGTCGTCGAATTTATTGATGCCGTATTGCACCTCGATCATTTTCCGGAGCACCCGCTGTTACCCCAAGATATTAATCTGATTCATACAGTGGCGCGGGTGACGGTGCCTGAAGATAAAAGTTTCAGTTTTAAAAATACGGATGTGGATATCCAGTTATTGCCTGAACTTGAACACTATAACTTTACCGAACTTCCACCACACACGCTGTTTGCCTGTAACCAGCCGGAGAATCGACTGCTGGCCTGGGATGATAACGGTGTGGAAGTAGGGCAGTTATATTTTGAACAGACCGGACAGCAGCTGTTATTATCCCGCAGCGTTATCCCGGCCATGCTGACCCTGGATGAGAACGTAATTCGTCAGGATTGTTTATGCTACCTGATGGAACGCCTGCCATTACCCGAACCGGACAAGATGGATAAGACTGATGGCCATTAAACGATTTACAGAATTTACTCCCAAGATTCACCCCAGTGCTTATGTTGATGCTATGGCCTACGTCAGTGGTCAAACGATACTGGCCGCAGATACTTCCGTCTGGCCAATGGCCGTATTACGCGGTGATGTGAATTCGATCACGGTTGGCAAACGCAGCAATATTCAGGATGGTGCCATTCTGCATGTCACCCATGATGGCCCGTTTACTCAACCGGGTGGAATACCGCTGGTTATCGGTGAGGATGTTACTGTTGGACATAAAGCCGTACTGCATGCCTGTCAGATTGGTGACCGTTGTCTGATCGGGATGAATGCCACAGTGCTGGATAATGTGGTGATTGAAAATGAAACGATGATTGCTGCCGGTGCTCTGGTACCACCGGGCAAACATCTGGAAAGCGGTTATCTGTGGACGGGCAGCCCGGTAAAGAAAAGCCGTCGGCTGACTGAAAAAGAACGGGCATGGTTCAGCTATTCCGCACAACATTACATTAAACTGGCACAATATACCAAAAATTCAGCCTGATATCTCACTCAGTCCACCACCAGAATGACATTGTGGCTGGTTTCCTGCTGCACCCAGAAACGGCGCTTACTGGTGTTATTGCGATAGCGGACAACCGCTTCGTATTGTCCTGGCGGGATACTGATACGATTTGCATGTTGGTAATACCTGCCGATGCGATGGCGCTGATGATGATCCAGACGAAAAATCTCCCACTCCATCGGCTGTAATAAAGGCTGGTTGTTACGCACTGCCATCAGACTGACCGTACCCAGTGGTAAAGTCAGTTTTTGCTTGGCCAATTTCCCCTTTCCAACCCTGACCTTCTTTTGTTGTACCAGAGTTGGCAGGAATGCTTTTATCCGGTATTCACCAGCTGGCACTATTTCATCAATCTTATAACGCTTGTCTGTCTTGTAGTGCAGTTTTCCCGGCCCGGTAACCGACCACTTAACCGGATAATCTGCGGCCAGCTGTAAACGTCCCAGATTGGCCTTGAAGTAGGGGCGTAACTGCTGGTTGTTCCTGATACGCATTCGTTTACTGGTTTTATATTTGCCAATTTGCAAATGTATAACATAGTTACCGGCGGGCAGATTCAGGTCATGCTGCTGGCCGGTTAATTGATGCTGTATCCTGTTATCACGATAAATCTGCCAGTGAATAGCAGAGTCCCGGATCATTAGGCTTTCCGGCAAACTCACCTGTAACTTTAAATTATATTTAACGGCAATTTTTCGGTGAGTTTTGTCACTGGTTACTGCCAGTGTGACTTTGGTAGGTAACTGGAATTTCTTCTTCTGCACCTGCTGACCGGCTGCATTGACGGAGAAAACATACAGACACAACAATACCGCAAGAACAGTGACTATGAGTTTCAGATAAAAATGATAATTGCCTGTTTTTTTTATTACTGAGGCCATGGCTTGTCTTCAGGGTATCTTGGGGTAAACCCAGTAAACCCTAAAATATGGCATCAGATAAAGGCTAAACCGACAGATCCTGTGGTTTTTACGCCGGACGGGACAATCGCCGGAAACAATGCTTTTCCGACTCAGTTGGGGTTAAGTATTAACAACAGGGAGCTATCAATCTGCCGTAGTCGTAAAAGGAAAAGCAGCCTGATAAGTTTTATTTTCAGTTTGTATTCTCAGTGTTGCCTGCCACTCCATAACACTGGAAGTACAAACCGGTAACTGCATTTTGCCAGTGAGTCTGACCTCCTGCCCTGCGTTATCAGTTGTCTCCACTGCCAATGGAATAATCTGAATTCCCATGTACATATTGATACCCTCAATGCTTACCTGAGCAGTACGGACATCTACCAGGCCCTGTACAGTTGCATTAATTTCAATATCCTTGAGTAAGGGTATCGGGCGCGGAGACAGGCCAAGACTGACACTGTAAGTATGATTACCCCGAGCCTCACAGAGCGGATGATCACTCAGATTACAATCACCCTGCAAGATCAGATTTTCAACGCTGCTATGATTAATCGAAAATAGTGCACTAAAAACAACTACACCGGCAACAAAGGCCAGCCCGACTGCCAGGATAAATTTAGGATTCATACCGCTTCAGCAATTAAACCACTGTGTCGCAACAGGGCATCAATTTCGGGTTCACGACCCCGGAAGGCAACGAATGACTCCATTGCTGAACGGGAACCGCCAACCTGTAAAATTTCATGAAGAAAACTCAGACCGGTTTGCGGATTAAATAAACCGTCTTCCTCAAAACGGGCATAGACATCCGCAGAAAGTACCTCAGCCCATTTATAACTGTAGTAACCTGCCGCATAACCACCGGCAAAAATATGCGAGAAACTGTTCGCCATACGGTTGAAATCCGGTTGTTTAATAACGGCAACTTCATTCCGCACCTGTTGCAGAAGGGCTGCCAGTCTGCCTTCATCTGCAGCAGATTCATCCATATGCAGCAGCATATCAAACAGGCTGAACTCCAGCTGACGCACCATCGCCATCGCACTCTGAAAATGTCGTGCAGCCTGCATCTTGTCGAACAACACCTGCGGCAATACTTCACTTGTCTGCCAATGTACCGCAATCATATCCAGTACCTCCCGTTCCCAGCACCAGTTCTCCATAAACTGGCTGGGCAGCTCAACCGCATCCCATTCCACACCACTGATGCCGGCAATATCCGGATAGTCGACCTGTGTCAGCATGTGGTGCAGGCCGTGGCCGAACTCGTGGAACAGGGTGACAACCTCGTCATGGGTAAACAGTGCTGGCTGCTCACCTACCGGCGGACTGCTGTTACAGGTCATGAAAGCAACCGGTATTTGTAACCCCTGCTTACGGCGGAAGCGGCCACAGAAATCACTCATCCAGGCACCACCACGCTTATGACGGCGGGCATACAAATCCAGATAAAATGCGGCACGTAACTGACCGTCCTGATCCAGAATCTGATAAAACTGCACATCCTGATGCCATAAATCAACCGGTTTATCCGCCGGAATAATCCGGATGTTATATAAACGGCTGACCAGTTTAAACAAGCCATTTACAACCCGATCAACCGGAAAATAGGGCTTGAGATCTTCATCACTGAACTGAAAGTATGCCTGCTTCATTTTTTCACTAATGTAGGAAATATCCCAGGCTGCTACCGGCTCGGTCATCGCCAGTTCCTGCTGTGCAAAGTGCAGCAGATCCTGATATTCCTGTTCAGCAAACGGCTTACTTTTTGAGGCCAGATCGCGTAAAAAACCGATCACCTTCTCGGTGCTTTCAGCCATCTTCGTTGCCAGTGAGACTTCGGCATAATGATGGTAACCGAGTAATTCAGCCATCTCCTGCCGCAGGCGCAAAATATCGCGCATGATCCTGGTATTGTCTTGTGCGGGATCCTTGCCCAGCTCAGAAGCACGGGTGGTGAAAGCGCGGAAGACTTCTGCCCGTAAGGCACGATTATCGGCATACTGCATAACAGCAATATAGCTGGGAAAGTCGAGCGTTATTACCCAACCAGGTAAATCTCGCTGTTGTGCCTGCTGTTTGGCCATCCCCAAAGCGGAGTCGGGTAAACCACGTAACTCCGTCACATCTGTAATATGCTTGTACCAGCTATTGGTGGCATCCAGCACATTATCGGAAAAATTTGCACTGAGTTTTGACAGTTGCTGCTGTATTTCACTGAAGTGTTTTTTTTCTGCTTCAGGTAAGCCAATACCACTCAGCTTAAATGACAACAAGGCATCATCCAGCACCTTGATCTGCTCACTGTTCAGCTGTAGCGATTCCGCCTGTGCACGCATCTGTTTAATCGCCAGATATAGCTGTTCATTTTGCCCCAATTCAGTGTCATAGGCACTTAGCTGGGGCAGACACGCGTTATAACAGCTGCGCAGAGCTTCGGTATTCATTACCGCATTAAGATGACTGACCGGCGACCACACGTGTTCCAGGCGGTTACTGCATTCGTTCAGCGGATACAGCAGGTTTTCCCAGTTTGGCTCAATATCCTGTGCCAGGCGCTGTTGCAGCCATTCACGGTTTTCTGCCAGCACAGTTTCTACGGCAGGAATAACATGTTCGGGTTTAATGTCGCTGAAGGCAGGTAAAGCCTGCTGGCTTAGTAATGGATTACTCATAACTTCTATTATCTCCGGCGTGTTTCACGTGAAACACACCGGCTGTTTATCGTTTTCTATTACAGAAACAGGCCATCAAATATCAAGGTTTTCTACAGACAGGGCATTAGACTCAATAAACTCACGCCGTGGTTCGACCTGATCTCCCATGAGGGTTGTAAAAATCTCATCAGCCCGTACAGCATCCTCAATTTTTACCTGCATTAACCGCCGTGCTTCCGGATCCATTGTGGTTTCCCACAGCTGATCCGGGTTCATTTCACCCAGACCCTTGTAGCGGCTGATATGCAAACCACGATTTGCTTCTTTCATCAACCAGTCTACCACTTCATCAAACTGCCGCGTTTCCAGCTTGCGTTCACCACGCTGAATATAGGCACCTTCGCTCAGCAGACCATCCAGCTCCTGATTAACCCGGATCAGTAACTGCATTTCCGGTGTAGTGAACAGATCCTGATCCAGTGTCAGTACATGATCCAGCCCATGCTGACGACGATTAACTTCAATCCGCCAGCTTTTATTATCCGTCTTGTCAAAATCTGCACTGTAGGTACGCTCACCATTCATACGCATATTCAGCTTATCAATCACAGCAGCAAGCCACTGGTAGTAACCTTCTGCCGTTGTTTCACCGTTACTCACCGGAATTGACTCAAATAACAACCCGGCCATCACCTCATGGTCATAACGACGGCCTAAACGATTAATAATTTGCCGTGCTGCATTGTACTGCTTAAGTAATGATTCCAGTGCCGGGCCACTCACCGAGGGAGATACTGCATCAAGGTGTAATTGCGCACCATCCAGGGCCAGTTGCATCAGATGGCTTTCCAGTTCCGCCTGGTCTTTAACGTACTGTTCCTGTTTGCCGCGTTTCACTTTATACAGCGGTGGCTGGGCAATGTAGATATGCCCGCGTTCAACCAGTTCATGCATCTGGCGATAGAAAAAGGTCAGCAGCAGGGTACGAATATGAGAGCCATCAACATCAGCATCGGTCATAATAATGATACGGTGATAGCGCAGTTTATCCGGGTTGTAGTCATCACGACCAATACCGCAGCCCAGTGCCGTAATTAATGTACCGACCTCCTGTGAAGCCAGCATTTTATCAAAACGGGCTTTCTCCACATTGAGAATCTTACCTTTCAGCGGCAGAATCGCCTGAGTACGACGGTCACGTCCCTGTTTGGCAGAGCCACCTGCAGAATCACCCTCGACCAGAAACAGTTCGGATAGTGCCGGGTCTTTCTCCTGACAATCCGCCAGCTTCCCCGGTAATCCGGCAATATCCAGTGCGCCTTTGCGCCGGGTCATTTCGCGGGCCTTGCGGGCCGCTTCCCGGGCACGAGCCGCTTCAATCATTTTTCCGGCAATAGCTTTGGCTTCGGTCGGGTTCTCCAGCAGAAAGTCGGACAAACTTTCTGACACTGCTGATTCAACCGCACCTTTTACTTCAGAAGACACCAGCTTGTCCTTGGTCTGTGAGGAGAACTTCGGGTCAGGTACTTTCACCGACAACACTGCTGTCAGGCCCTCACGAGCATCATCACCGGCCGGGGCAACTTTTTCTTTCCTGGCCAATCCTTCACGTTCAATGTACTGATTCAGGGTGCGAGTCAGTGCAGAGCGGAAACCGGATAAATGCGTGCCACCATCACGCTGCGGAATATTGTTTGTGAAACAGAAAATACTTTCCTGATACGAGTCATTCCACTGCAAACTGACCTCCACGCCAATGTCATCCTTCTCGCCGGAGAAATAAATGACATTCGGGTGAATCGGTGTTTTCTTACGATTGAGATGTTCAACAAAGGCCCTGATACCGCCTTCGTATTCAAAGACATCCTCACGACCTTCACTGCGACGATCAACCAGACGGATGCGTACCCCTGAATTCAGGAAAGACAGTTCGCGCAAACGCTTGGCCAGAATATCGTAATTGAACTCGGTGATGGCAAAAATTTCCTTGCTGGGCATAAAGCGCACTGAAGTACCGGTGCCTTCGGTTTCATCAATGACCTCCAGCTCGCTCTGTGGATCCCCCAGACTGTAAAGCTGGCGATGCACCTTGCCATCACGGCGAATAGTTAATTCCAGTTCTTCGGACAAGGCATTAACCACCGAGACCCCGACTCCGTGTAAACCACCGGACACCTTATAGGAATTATCATCAAATTTTCCACCGGCATGCAGCACGGTCATAATCACTTCAGCAGCAGGTTTGCCTTCTTCCGGGTGAATATCGACCGGAATACCGCGCCCGTCGTCAGTGACCCTGACAGCACCATCACTGAACAATTCCACCTTGATTTCCTTGCAGTAGCCTGCCAGTGCTTCATCAATCGAATTATCAACGACCTCAAACACCATGTGGTGCAAGCCGGTACCATCATCAGTATCACCGATATACATGCCGGGACGTTTACGTACTGCTTCCAGCCCTTTCAGAACTTTAATATTGGATGAGTCGTACTGTTGCTCAGTCATAAATTTTCCTAGGTCATTGGGTTTCGTCGTTTCAACAAACCTGACACTGTTTTACTTTCAGGCTGGGAAGTTGTTGCTTCCCGTTATTACATTACTGGGGTTTCACGGATTTGCCCTTGTTTCACGTGAAACACTTTACTCTGCTTGGTCAACGGGGCCAGATCGGGAGTACGAGTACCGGTAATTAATAATTGTTGTCGGGTTTGTCGCAATACCTGATAAAGCAGGGCCTGATTCTCTGTATCCAGCTCGGATGCCAGATCATCAATAGCTATAATACCGCGTTTTGTGGCTGTCGTGGTGATTGCCTGGCTCTGGGCCAGTAATAATGCGATACCAAATACTTTCAGCTGACCGCGTGAAGCAAACTGTGCTACCGGCAAACCATCCAGTGCAACCTGCAGATCGCCACGATGGCAACCGTATAAGGTCATACCCTGATCAATTTCCTGCTGTTGTCGGGCGGTAAAAAAGGTTTGCAGCTGTTGTGAGTCATTCATATCAACCTGAGCGGGAAAGCCGCTATACAGTTTGAGCGTTAGTTTACCGTACTCCTTGAACAGCGTCTGTACGATCTCTGTTTGTAAGCACTCATTAACTGCCGCTAGGGCATCCTGACGAAACTGGTGAATACGCGGCTGAAGATGGATCAGCTGCTCCGTCCAGTATGGCAGGGCATAACGTTGTCCGGGATCCCGTAAGCAACTATTGCGTTGTTTCAGAATACGCTGATGGTTTTTCCAGTGCTGATGAAAATCACTGCTACGGTAAAAAGCCACCCAGTCCAGCACTGCCCGGCGCTGGCCGGGTGATCCGGTTAGCACAGCTATTGTTTCGGGGTGAATTACTGTCAGTGGTAAATGACTACTGAGTTCAGCCTGTTGATGGATATCGGCATGATTAATGCGAATCCGTGTATTCTTCAGGGTTTTACTGATCCCCAACGGATATTCAGACTGTAATTCCTCATTATAAATGCTGCCGGTCACGGTCAGTAATTCGCAGCCTCGACGTATCACTTCGCGGATACGGGGTGTACGGAATGAGCGTCCACTGGACAAAATGGCCAAGGCTTCCAGCAGTGAGGATTTACCAGTGGCATTATCACCAATAATCAGATTGGTTGCCGGTGATAATTCAAGCTGCCATTTTTCAATCAAACGGCAGTTTTCAACGGTCAGCTGTTTTAACCACACCGCAGTTTATCCCGAATCGTCAAGCTGCAGCATAATCGTTACAAGCGGATCGGCATAACCACATTACAGAGACTATTATCGTTCGGATCGGTAATCAGGGCACTGCTTTCGGGTGAATTCAGTTGCAGGGTCATGGTATCGCTGCTGAGGTGGGCAACTGCATCCTGCACATAATTAATATTAAAGCCGATATTAAAGTCTTCGCCCTGATAATTGATATCCAGCTCGTCGGTGGCTTTTTCCTGCTCCGGATTATTGGATTGCACCTGCAGTACATTTTCCCTCAGACTCAGGCGCACACCGCGAAATTTTTCATTGGACAAAATGGCGACTCGCGACAGCATATTTTTAAAATCCTTACGATCCAGATCAATTTGAATCTGCCCCTGAGCCGGAACAGCAGCCTGATAATCCGGGTAACGACCATCGACTAGCTTGGTTGTAAAACGCAATTGATCAATCTGTACTCGCAGGTGGTTCTGGCTCAATTGTACCTGTATGGGCACCTGACTGTCGGCCCGTAACAGCCGTGACAGCTCCAGCACACCTTTACGGGGAATAATAATCTGTACCGGGTCAGTAATGCTGTTCAGGCTTTCAGCCTCGTTACGGTGTGTACACAGGGATAAACGATGCCCATCCGTGGCAACGGTACGGATATGTACAGGGGTTAGTTCCAGCAACATGCCATTCAGGTAATAACGTACATCCTGATTGGCCATGGCAAATGCCGTATTATTCAGTAATTCACGGAACTGATTTTCCGGCAGTTCGAAGTTAAACGTCTCGCCCATATCATCCAGCTCGGGAAATTCCGTTGCAGGCAGGGTAGCCAGTTCGAAGCGGCTGCGACCACAACGGACAATGGCACGATTATCGCTGATATCAATGGCTACCAGACTTTCAGGGGGCAGAGCCTTACAAATATCCGCAAGCTTGCGGGCCGGTAAGGTGATTTCACCGGCTTCTGCATCAATTAACGGTGCTGATGTGGCGATCTCCAGTTCCAGATCCGTACCGCGCCAGAAGACCTGGCCTTCGCTGATTCTGACCAGTACGTTTTCCAGTATTGGACTGGTATGTCTTTTTTCAATTGCACCCAACGTAGCGTTCAGTGAGTCCAGTAGTGTTTCTCGGGTCTGTGTTAATTTCATTTATATATATCTTTTCTAGTAACAATAATAAGTGAGGCAAATTTTTGTGGATAACTGCTCAAGCCGTTGTTTTCAGGGTACTAAATGATTTTATCCTGTTAAATTACCTGTGTTCTGCTTGCCTCAAAATTTGTGAATGGCCTGTGGATAAATAGTTATCGTCAGTTTATCCACAGCTTGTCTGCAATAATAGACTAATGTTTTACCGACCTTATCCCCACGGTCAATCAATTCGTTAGCGTGCGGGTCAGAATGCGGTAATCTTCTTCAATCCGGCTGTCTGACTCGCGTAATTCCTGTACCTTGCGACAGGCATGCAACACGGTGGTGTGATCCCGACCACCAAATTCAGCACCAATTTCCGGCAGGCTATGGTTGGTCAGCTCCTTGGACAGGGCCATTGCCACCTGTCTGGGGCGGGCCACAGAGCGGGTACGGCGTTTGGAATCCATTTCGTTAGTACGGATATTGTAGTATTGTGCCACTACCTTTTTAATGTTGCTGATGGAGACCATTTTGTCTTGGCTGGCCAGCTGGTCACGCAGCGCCTCATGGACAAAGTCCATGCTCAGGGTGGAGATGCACCGCAGGCGCATATTGGCAATCACCCGCTGCAAGGCTCCCTCCAGATCACGGATATTGGAACGGAAGCGTTTACCGATAAAGAAAGCAATATCCTGCGGCAGGTGCAGATTAGCGTCTTCAGCCTTCTTGCGCAGGATAGCAACCCGGGTTTCCAGATCCGGTGGTTCAACATGCACGGTCAGCCCCCAGTTAAAACGCGAACGCAGGCGGTCATCAATGCCTTCCACATCACGCGGGAAACGGTCACTGGCAAGAATAATCTGTTTCTGGCCTTCCAGCAGGGCATTAAAGGTATGGAAAAACTCTTCCATTGAGCGTTCCTTGCCGGCAAAGAACTGGATGTCATCAATCAGCAGGGCATCGGCGCTGCGGTAATGCTGTTTAAACTCCTCAATGCGTGAGTTACGCAGGGCAGTCACCATATCATTCACGAAACGTTCCGCATAAACATACAGGACATAGGCTTCCGGGTTATATTGCTGAATCCGGTTACCGATCGCGTGCATCAGGTGGGTTTTACCCAAGCCCACACCCCCGTAAATAAACAATGGGTTGTAAGAGCCACCGGGATCTTCACCGACTTTCAGCGAGGCGGCCCGTGCCAGCTGGTTGGATTTACCCTCAACAAAGTTATCAAAGGTCATGCGTGAGTTCAGCGCATTAACAAAATGGTCACTGAAGCCGGTATGATTCGCATGGTGCTGATGGGGTGGCAGTGCCGGTGGTGGCAATTTCACCCCTGAGCCTGTTGCAGTGGCCGTTGCGGGCTGAGGGGAGGCATGACGGTTTTCTGTCTTATTGACACGGGTACCGGGCAGTGGCTGAGCGACCGGACGGGAACCGATTTGCAGAATGACATCATATTCCTTAATGCCGGACAAATTACGGGCATGAAACAGGATACGCGGCAGATAAGTGGAATGAATCTGTTGCAGTACAATCGGATTCGGAGCCAGTAAACACATGGAATCCGCTTGTTCCAGAGCATGCAGGCTGCGCAACCAGGTATTGATTTCGCTGTGTGGCAGCTCATGTTCCAGTTGGTTCAGGCATTGTTGCCAGAGCATAAGGTAGCGTCCCGTAGTCAGTAATGAATAGGCAGGAAATCTTTCAGATGGAGCCATTCATTATAACGCCTGGGGCGAGTTATCCACAAGCAGAGATAGTCGGCACGAATCTTCCCCCGCGTGTAGGAACTCAAGCTATTTTGCTTGGTAGTAGTTCAGCAACGTGCCGGAAAACCCCGCTGCAACTTCCGCCGGTTTCCGCTATTCTGTGCAGCGAGGGGTAAAGTAATACTGACGTAAGGAGATGAACACTATGACGCGTGATGTCGTTATTTTAAGCGCAACCCGTTCTGCTGTCGGTGGATTCGGCGGCTCATTAAGCCACATGGAACCGGCAGAACTGGCCGGTCAGGTGATGAAAGCCGCTGTTGAGCAGTCATCAGCCGATCCGCAAACCATCAATTATGTCACTGTCGGTAATTGTATTCCGACCGAATCACGTTTTGCCTATGTCGCCCGTGTTGCTGCGATTCAGGCCGGTCTGCCGATGGAATCAGTGGCCATGGCGGTCAACCGTTTGTGCAGCTCCGGCTTGCAGGCCATTGTCAGCACGGCGCAATCCATCATGCTGAATGATTGTGATTACGGCATCGGCGGCGGTGTTGAAATCATGTCACGCGGGGTCTATATGTCACCGGCAATGCGTTCCGGGGCACGGATGGGTGACAGCGCCATGATTGACAGTATGGTGGCCACTCTGACCGATCCGTTCGGAGTCGGACACATGGGGATTACTGCCGAAAATCTGGCTGAAAAATGGGGGATCAGCCGCGAGGAACAGGATGCACTGGCTGTTGAATCACACCGTCGTGCTGCGCAGGCGATTGCAGAAGGCCGTTTCAAGTCACAAATTACCCCGGTGGTCATAAAAACCCGCAAGGGCGAAACAACCTTTGATACCGATGAACATGTGCGTCCGGATACCACGCTGGAAGGACTGGCAAAAATGCGTCCAGCCTTCAAAAAAGATGGCACCGTCACCGCCGGTAATGCCTCCGGTATTAATGATGGTGCGGCATTTATGGTGCTGGCCTCCGCAGAGGCTGCGGCACAGGCCGGACAAAAACCAATGGCCCGTATCGTATCCTATGCCGTGGCTGGGGTCTCGAATGAAATTATGGGCGAAGGCCCGATTCCGGCATCAAAACTGGCACTGAAAAAGGCCGGTATGACCATGGGTCAGATGGATGTGATCGAATCCAATGAAGCCTTTGCGGCCCAGGCGATTGCGGTGGCCCGTGGACTGGAGCTGGATATGGCAAAGACCAACCCGAACGGGGGGGCGATTGCATTGGGGCATCCGGTGGGTTGCTCCGGTGCTTTTATTGCCACCAAAGCACTGTACGAGCTGGAACGTATCGGTGGTAAATATGCGCTGGTAACCATGTGTATCGGTGGTGGACAAGGGATGGCTGTGGTGTTTGAGCGGCTATAGCAATACTGCGTAGATTTTAATCGCTAGTGCAACACCACGTAGTTATGCAGATAATTTCATTGTCTCGTAAACTTCATTAGGCGTTTTATATCTCAGTGTTTTTCTGGGTCGACTGTTCAGCTTGTCCTGAATTGCTTTTACCTGCGCGTGGACAGATACCATCTCGGGAGTGAGCTTGATGTGTTTAGGTTTGCAGGCCTGTCGCTGCAGAGTCAATCTGGGCTTGAATAGGGCAAATACCATGAACAATGTCTTCGTAAATCGGGTATCGTTCCAATGTGTTGTACTAGCGATTAAAATCCGCGACCGGAAACAGCAAAACGCAATACAGAAGCGTTTTGCAAAGCAGAGCACATTAGCTGGGGTGCAGTGGAAATAGGCGTATTGTCGACGTTATGGCAGACGGTACGCGCTTAGATATTGATGGTAATTACTTAGACGATAACGATTAATTAAATTGGTGAGACAGCCCAACTAGGTATATTGTAAGAACTACACTTCAAGTTTGCTTGATTTTTTGGGGTAAAGTTACCTCCACTCAAAACAGTTTGCTTTGAAACAGTTAGAATTTTATCTTTCTTCCCGTCTCTTTTTATTCTGATTTGAGTAAGACCATTATTGTTCTCTATGTTTGAATCCCAAGGAAAAAATAACAACATTTTGTGTTCACCATTGACAATATAAAGACAATTATTTTCTAAAGCTATTGTCCCAGATGCTCTAGCTGTAGGGTGTGCCAAAATTGCACCTTCCGGTGGTTTCGGAAGGCGCAGAAAATTAATAGAATCAAGCTGATTCTTGCTCATTGAGGAATTAGACTTTGAAGGATTGATATTGCTACAACCTAAGAGTAATACTATGTTTAACAATACAACTATTTTTAGGCAATAGTGCATACATTTATTCATGTCCCACACACTATTATTGAGTAAGAACATTAACTGCCATAGCGGTTACTGAAAAAAATAACAACACAGCAACTGAGATTAACTTTTTAAAAAAATTCATAACAACCCTCCTCTGGATTTAGTAAAATAACTTCTCCCTAAAAAAACACTAACACAAATTTTAATCACTTACAATACTTGTGTAATTATGCAGGCAGGGCCACCTCATATAAAATTAGCATAACTTATGAGGCAGCTATATTCTTTATAATCGAGTAATGTTAGTGAAATTTTTGATTGAAAATAAACCAGTAGCTAAAATATAATCTGATGACAGGTTGCTTCTAAAGGCAGAAGCAATCGATATTGCTTATGGAATTAACGTTAATTGATAAATTAAATTCATATTAGGCAGCCCTGATTATGCAGGTAATTTCATAGCCTCGTAAACTTCATTAGGCGTTTTAAACGTCCCTGAATCTGTTCAGGACTCCAGTCCTTTCTGATATTCCTGGCAATGACAGATTTTATCCGACCTGGCTGCCTGGCAATGACTCGGTGGGAAATACCATGAACAGTGCCTTCATAAATCGGGTATCGTTCGTCTTCGGTCAGTCGGGTATATGTCTTTGGCATCGTGTTCTCATATTGTATTTTAGTCAACCGTGAGCTTCGCCCACTGGCCGTTCTTTATTCAATGTGTTGTACTAGCGATTAAAATC
>PDRT01000051.1 GCA_002746895.1 Thiothrix nivea | reverse complement strand
CTTCCGGACCACGGATGTGACCGGAGCCTGTGACTTGCCGGAAGGTGTTGAAATGGTGATGCCGGGTGACAACGTCAAGATGGTGGTGTCCCTGATTGCTCCGATTGCCATGGAAGAAGGTCTGCGCTTTGCGATTCGTGAAGGTGGCCGGACGGTTGGGGCTGGTGTTGTTTCAAAGATCGTTGAGTAATTTTACTGATTGCGATTGAAATAGTGAGCGGGAGTGCGTACACTCTCGCTCTTTCGTTTATTAGGCCAGTAGCTCAATTGGTAGAGTTGCGGTTTCCAAAACCGTCGGTTGGGGGTTCGAGTCCCTCCTGGCCTGCCATCTTTCTTAAAGTGGCTTTTATACAGAACCCAGCTGTTTAGGTCGGCTTTGTATAAGGTCATCCTGGCAATGTGCGGTATATGGGTTTTCGATAGATATGTCAACAAAAGCCGAACAACAAGCAAGTTCTATTGACACGATTAAACTGGTGGTAGCACTGGTTCTGGTGTTTGTGGGTATTGCAGGTTTTTATTACTTTGCTGACTGGCAAGGTGAGCCGGTTTCCCTGTTATACAGGGTGCTCGGTTTGCTGGCAGTGATGGGCGTAGCTACGTTCATTGTGCTTTCTTCTGCCAGCGGTAAACGTCTGATGCATTTTATGCAGGATTCGCGTACCGAAGTGCGTAAAATGGTTTGGCCCACCCGTGTTGAAACGATGCAAACCACGTTGATGGTATTTGCTATCGTTTTTATTCTGACCATTTTCCTCTGGTTGATTGATATGCTGCTGGATTGGGGTGTCAGATCCTTGCTGCTGGGAGGTGGCTGATGGCTAAACGCTGGTATGTTGTACAGGCGTTTTCAGGGTATGAGCTACAGGTAAAGCGCTCTTTGCTGGAGCGCATTGCCCGTTTTGGCATGGAAGATTCTTTTGGTCAGGTGCTGGTGCCGACCGAAGAAGTGGTTGAGATGCGTGAAGGTCAACAACGTCGCAGTGAGCGGAAGTTCTTTCCGGGCTATGTGCTGGTTGAAATGGAAATGAATGATGATACCTGGCATCTGGTTAAGGATACTAACCGGGTAATGGGTTTTATCGGCGGTTCCAAGGATATGCCTGCACCGATCACGGAAAAAGAAGTCGACGCTATTCTTCAGCGCATTGAAGACGGTGCCGATAAACCAAAGCCGAAAGTGCTGTTTGATGTTGGTGAGGTGGTAAGAGTCACCGACGGGCCGTTTAAGGACTTTAACGGTGTGGTTGAAGAGGCCAACTATGAAAAAAGCCGGTTGTTAGTGGCTGTGCAGATTTTTGGACGCTCAACGCCTGTTGAGCTGGAGTTCTATCAGGTTGCCAAAACCTGATTCAAGTGATTCAGGGGAGCCGCAAGGCGTTACTACCCATACATAGGTAAATACAATGGCTAAAAAAGTTAGTGGTTATATCAAGCTGCAGGTACCAGCTGGTAAAGCTAATCCAAGTCCTCCGGTTGGTCCTGCTCTGGGTCAGCACGGGGTTAATATCATGGAGTTCTGTAAAGCCTTTAATGCGGCGACACAGAGTGTGGAAGTCGGCTTGCCGATTCCGGTGGTTATTACCGTTTATAATGACAAGAGCTTTACTTTTGTCACCAAGACACCACCGGCTTCTATTCTGCTGAAAAAGGTATTGGGGCTAAAGTCAGGTAGTGGTCGTCCAAATACCGAAAAGGTGGGTAAGGTAACCCGCGAGCAACTGGAAGACATAGCCAGAGCCAAAGAGCCGGATCTGACGGCTGCTGATCTGGATGCGGCTGTACGTACTATTGCCGGGAGTGCACGTAGTATGGGGATTGACGTGGAGGGTGTTATCTAATGGCTAAGCTAACCAAACGTCAAAAGGCAATTGCTGAAAAAGTTGACTTCGACAAGGCTTACGATGTTGCCGAAGCAGTTGAACTGCTGAAGTCCCTGCCGCGTGCGAAATTCGTCGAAAGCGTGGATGTCAGTGTGAATCTGGGTGTTGATCCGCGTAAATCTGATCAGGTTGTGCGTGGTTCTACCGTGCTGCCCAATGGTAATGGCAAGTCCGTTCGTGTGGCTGTATTTACCCAGGGGCCAAATGCTGATGCCGCGAAAGCAGCGGGTGCTGATTTTGTGGGCATGGATGAGCTGGCGGCTGAAGTGAAAGGCGGTATGATGGACTTTGATGTGGTGGTTGCCAGCCCTGATGCCATGCGTGTTGTGGGGCAGTTGGGTCAGGTGCTGGGGCCGCGTGGCCTGATGCCGAACCCTAAAGTGGGTACTGTAACTCCGAATGTTGCAGATGCCGTCAAGAATGCCAAGTCCGGTCAGGTTCGTTACCGGACCGATAAGGCGGGCATCATTCATTGTGGTATCGGTAACGTTGAGTTTGAAACGGATGCACTGGTGCAGAACCTGAACGCATTGGTTGCTGACCTGGTCAAGGCCAAGCCATCGACAGCAAAAGGTGTCTATCTGAAAGGTATTGCTCTGTCCACTACAATGGGGGCGGGTATTAAAATTGATCAGTCGACATTGTCGTACTAGTGGTCAGGCCACTAAATGCTGTCTAAAAAAACAAATTGAGCAGTCATGCTCAGTCAGGCTTTCAGGGAAGAAAGCCGCTGAAAGATAATAGTGAAGTTATCTGAGGCACCAGATATACAGGATGTATGTCGTCAAAGACCGCAGGGGTTGGTGATGTTCTATCCGGCTTAATAACCTGCGTAGATGGCGTTACCCGAGTCAGAAATGGTTTGTGGTGCGCCGTTTTCATCATTTCGGTGCTGGTATCGGAATGTTGTTTAACGGTGGTGTGTAAGCCGCCGAACCAGGAGTAGATATCGTGGCGTTAACACTGAGCGAGAAAAAACAGATTGTCTCTGAAGTGTCTGCGATAGCTGCAAGTGCTCATTCTGCGGTGGTTGCTGAATACCGTGGTTTGACTGTTGATCAGATGACAACGCTGCGCAAACAGGCGCGTGAAGGCGGGGTTTATCTGCGCGTGGTGAAGAATAATCTGGCGAAGATCGCTGTCCGGGATACCGAGTTTGAGTGTATTCAGGATGGTTTGACCGGGCCGCTGGTTCTGGCATTTTCTCAGGAAGATCCGGGCTCAGCTGCGCGTCTGATTAAGGAATTCATCAAAGACAAGGCAAACAGTAAACTGGAAGTGAAATTCGTTTCTGTTGGCGGGCAAATGTTACCGGCTGCCGAGCTGGAGCGTCTGTCCAAACTGCCAACACGCGATCAGGCACTTGCCATGCTGGCCGGTACGTTCCGTGCGCCGCTGGATAAGCTGGCCCGCACAATGAACGAAGTTCCGGGCAAATTTGTTCGCACACTTGCTGCAATTCGTGACCAGAAAGAGGCTTCTGCCTAATAAGTTGTTAATCGGTGTGCATGATTTTGTATGCTGACGAAATTGTAAATTTAAATCGGGTAACTCGGTTTTAGGAGATTTATCATGGCTGTAACTAAAGATGAAATGTTGGAAGCGATTTCTAACATGACTGTAATGGAAATCGTTGATCTGATTTCTGCAATGGAAGAAAAATTCGGTGTTAGTGCTGCGGCGGCGGCAGTGGCGGCAGCACCTGCTGCGGCTGGTGAAGTGGCTGCGGCTGAAGAGAAGACTGAATTTGACGTAATGCTGAAGAGCGCTGGCAGCAACAAGATTGCTGTTATCAAGGCCGTTCGTGCTATTACCGGTCTGGGCCTGAAAGAAGCCAAGGCAATGGTGGAAAGCGCACCTGCTGCAGTGAAGGAAGGCGTATCTAAAGATGAATCTGCTGATATCCAGAAGCAACTGGAAGAAGCAGGTGCTGAAGTTGAGCTCAAGTAAAACCGAGGTTGACTTTACATTGCTTGATGGTTAAAAACTTGCAATAAACCCAAGGCTGGCAGTGTTTTTCACTGTCGGCCTTTTGTCGCTTGTCAGACATTAAATGACAATGTTGGATAAGGGCGTCAGCTGGTTGGGCGCCTGACAAGATATATTTGATTCCGGGTGAGGAAACACGATGGGACTAAGTTATACCGAGAAGAAACGAATCCGCAAAGATTTTGGTAAGCGTAAGCAGATTCTGGAAGTACCTGACCTGTTAACAATTCAGCTGGAATCCTACCGGCATTTTTTACAACTGGATGTGCCGGTTGAAAAGCGCAAAAATACGGGCCTGCATGCGGCATTTTCTTCTGTTTTTCCGATTATCAGTTATAACAACTATGTGGCACTGGAATATGTGGATTATAGACTGGCAGAACCTGAGTTCGATGTCCATGAATGTCAGCTGCGCGGTCTGACTTATGCCGCATCCTTGCGTGTTAAGCTGCGCCTGGTAATCCACGACAAGGAAGCACCGGTTGAGGCCAAGGTTGTCAAATACATCAAGGAACAGGATGTTTATCTGGGCGAGCTGCCGTTAATGACCGACAAGGGTACCTTCATCATTAATGGTACCGAGCGAGTAATTGTTTCCCAGCTGCACCGTTCACCGGGTGTATTCTTTGAGCATGATAAGGGGAAATCCAATACCTCCGGCAAGCTGCTGCACAGTGCGCGGGTGATTCCTTACCGGGGTTCCTGGCTGGACTTCGAGTTTGATCCGAAAGACAGTATCTTTGTACGTATTGACCGTCGCCGCAAGCTGGCTTCGACCATTCTGCTGCGTGCACTGGGTATGGATAACGAAGAGATTCTCGATTATTTCTTCGATAAGATTGAAGTGCATCTGGGAGATGAAATCGAGATTGAGCTGGTGCCTGAGCGCTTGCGTGGTGAGCTGGCCTCTTTCGATATTCAGCTGGATGGTGAGGTGCTGGTGGAAGCCGGTCGACGCATTACGGCCAAACACATCCGTAAACTGGAAAAAAGTGGTCTGGATAAACTGGTCGTTCCACAGGATTACATGAACGGCAAGATGCTGGCGCACAATATTATTGATACGGCGACTGGTGAATTGCTGGCTGAGGCAAATGCCGAGCTGACGGACGAGCTGATCGAGAAGCTGCGTGATAATGGTGTGGAGCAGTTTAATATTCTGTACACCAGTGAGCTGGATCGCGGGCCGTTTATTTCTAATACACTGAATATTGACCCAACCCGCTCCAAACTGGAAGCGCAGGTGGAGATTTACCGGATGATGCGTCCGGGTGAGCCGCCAACGAAAGAGTCGGCTGAAAACCTGTTCAGCAACCTGTTCTTTACCTCTGATCGCTATGATTTGTCTGCGGTTGGGCGGATGAAATTTAACCGTCGTCTGGGTCGTGAAGCATCAACCGGTGAAGGTACGCTGGATCAGGATGATATTCTGGAGGTGCTGCGCAAGCTGATTGATATTCGCGATGGCCGCGATGATATTGATGACATTGACCATCTGGGTAATCGCCGTATCCGTAGTGTGGGTGAAATGGCGGAGAATGCGTTCCGCATTGGTCTGGTACGGGTTGAGCGGGCGGTAAAAGAACGCCTGACCATGGCTGAAAGCGAAGGTCTGATGCCACAGGAGCTGGTGAACTCCAAGCCGGTATCAGCAGCGATCAAGGAGTTCTTCGGTTCCAGCCAGCTGTCACAGTTTATGGATCAGAACAACCCGTTGTCTGAAGTGACCCACAAGCGGCGTATTTCCGCGTTAGGGCCGGGTGGCCTGACCCGTGAACGTGCCGGTTTTGAGGTGCGCGATGTGCATCCGACACACTATGGCCGTGTCTGTCCGATTGAAACACCGGAAGGGCCAAACATTGGCCTGATTAACTCGCTGTCGGTGTATGCGCGGACGAATGATTATGGTTTTCTGGAGACACCTTATCGCCGTGTGGTTGATGGCAAGGTGACCACTCAGATTGATTATCTGTCTGCTATCGAAGAGTCACAGTTCATTATTGCACAGGCGAATGCGGCACTGAATGAAACCGGTGAATTTGTCGATGAGTTTGTGAGTTGTCGTCACCGCAATGAATTTGCACTGATGACAGCCGACAAGATTCAGTATATGGATGTGTCGCCGAAGCAGATTGTTTCGGTGGCTGCCTCGCTGATTCCATTCCTGGAACACGATGATGCAAACCGCGCATTGATGGGTTCGAACATGCAGCGTCAGGCAGTACCCTGTCTGCGTGCGGAAACGGCGGTAACCGGTACCGGCATGGAGCGTGCGGTCGCGGTGGATTCCGGCTCAACGGTAGCGGCACGTCGCGGCGGTATTATTGACTCGGTGGATGCGGGTCGTATTGTGGTGCGGGTGAATGATGATGAGGCGGATGAAAGTGGCGGTGTTGATATTTACAACCTCATCAAGTACATGCGCTCGAATCAGAATACCTGTATCAACCAGCGTCCGATTGTTAATGTAGGTGATCGCATTGAGCGGGGTGATGTGCTGGCGGATGGTTCTTCAACCGATCTGGGTGAACTGGCGCTGGGTCAGAATATGTTCATCGCCTTTATGCCGTGGAATGGGTATAACTTTGAGGATTCGATTCTGTTATCCGAGCGGGTCGTGGAAGAAGACCGTTTTACCACCATTCACATTGAGGTTTTGTCCTGTCTGGCGCGTGATACCAAGCTGGGGCCGGAAGAGATTACTGCGGATATTCCGAATGTCAGTGAAAGCCTGCTGTCCAAGCTGGATGAGTGCGGCATTATTCATGTGGGTGCCGAGGTTGAGCCGGGTGATATTCTGGTTGGCAAGGTGACACCCAAGGGTGAAAGCCAGTTGACTCCGGAAGAAAAGCTGCTGCGTGCCATTTTTGGTGAGAAAGCATCCGATGTGAAGGACAGTTCACTGCGGGTCGGTACCGGGATGAAAGGTACGGTCATCGATGTGCGCGTCTTTACCCGTGATGGTGTGGAGCGTGATGCCCGTGCCCTGTCGGTACAGGAAGATGACCTGAAAAAGGTGCGCAAGGATCTGCTGGACGAGCTGCGTATTTATGAAAACGATGTTTTCGGGCGTGTCTCAAGGATGATCGTTGGTCAGGTGGCGGATGGCGGGCCGGAAGGTCTGGCCTCCGGCTCCAAAGTCACGCAGAATTATCTGGACAGCTTGATGCGTCATGAGTGGTTCTCGGTGCGTATGCGTGATGAGGCACTGAATGAGCAACTGGAGTCGCTGGCCACGCAGCTGTCCGAGAAGAAGAAGGAGTACGAGGTCCGCCTACAGAAGCAGCGTGATAAACTGACTGCCGGTGATGACCTAGCACCGGGCGTGCTGAAGATGGTTAAGGTCTATGTCGCAGTAAAGCGGCGTATGCAGCCGGGTGACAAGATGGCGGGTCGTCATGGTAACAAGGGTGTGGTTTCACGCATTGTGCCGGTTGAGGATATGCCGTATCTGGAAAATGGTCAGCCGGTTGATATCGTGCTGAATCCGCTGGGTGTGCCGTCACGGATGAACGTGGGGCAGGTGCTGGAGACTCACCTTGGCTGGGCAGCCAAGGGGCTGGGTGCCAAGATTGGTCGTATGATTGATACCAAGGCCAAAGTGGATGAAATGCGCCAGTTCCTGACAGAAATTTATGAAACCGGTGGTAACCCTGAACAGGGTGATCTGTCTGAAATGACCGATGCGGAAATTGTCGAAATGGCCGGTAATCTGCGTCGTGGTGTGCCAATGGCCACCCAGGTGTTTGATGGTGCGCATGAGTCTGAAATCAAGGCCATGCTGAAGCTGGCGGATTTGCCGGAGTCGGGTCAGACCCGTTTATATGATGGTCGTACCGGTGAGGCGTTCGAGCGTGAAGTAACCGTGGGTTATATGCACATGCTGAAACTGAATCATCTGGTGGACGACAAGATGCATGCCCGCTCCACGGGGCCGTACAGTCTGGTGACCCAGCAGCCGCTGGGCGGTAAGGCGCAATTCGGCGGTCAGCGCTTCGGTGAGATGGAAGTCTGGGCACTGGAGGCTTATGGTGCCGCTTACACGCTACAGGAAATGCTCACCGTCAAGTCGGATGATGTGAATGGCCGTAACAAGATGTACAAGAGTATCGTGGATGGTGACCATTATATGGAAGCCAGCATGCCTGAGTCCTTCAACGTACTCATGAAGGAAATCCGTTCGCTCGGTTTGAATATCGAGCTGGAAAGAGACTAATTGACCGATAAGGCAGGCGGATAAAATAGTATGAAAGATTTACTGAACCTTTATAAGCAGAAGCAGGAAACCCAGGATTTTGATGCGATTCGTATCGGGTTGGCATCGTCCGAGGTCATCCGGTCATGGTCATACGGTGAAGTTAAAAAACCGGAAACGATTAACTATCGCACCTTTAAGCCGGAGCGTGACGGTCTGTTCTGTGCCAAGATTTTTGGCCCGGTGAAGGACTTTGAGTGCCTGTGTGGTAAGTACAAGCGCCTGAAGCACCGGGGCGTGGTATGCGAGAAATGTGGTGTTGAAGTCACCCAGACCAAGGTGCGCCGTGAGCGCATGGGGCATATTGATCTGGCCAGTCCGGTGGCCCATATCTGGTTCCTGAAGTCATTGCCATCCCGTATCGGTCTGATGCTGGACATGACGCTGCGTGACATTGAACGGATTCTGTATTTCGAAATTTTTGTGGTCACTGAGCCGGGTATGACCACACTGGAACGCGGTACGCTGCTGACGGATGAAGCGTATCTGGAAGCGGTGGAAGAGTTTGGTGACGAATTTGAAGCCAAAATGGGTGCTGAGGCGGTACAGGATTTGCTGCGCACCATTGATCTGAAGCATGAAATCATGCAGATGCGTGAAGAGATTGCTGAAACGGGTTCCGAAACCAAGCTGAAGCGTCTGACCAAGCGTCTGAAGGTCATGGAAGCGTTCCAGAATTCCGGTAATAAGCCGGAATGGATGATTATGAACGTGTTGCCGGTGTTGCCGCCGGATCTGCGTCCGTTGGTGCCGCTGGATGGTGGTCGTTTTGCAACTTCCGATCTGAATGATCTGTACCGCCGGGTGATTAACCGTAATAATCGTCTGAAGCGCCTGCTGGAATTGAATGCGCCGGACATTATTGTGCGCAACGAAAAGCGTATGTTGCAGGAATCAGCGGATGCGCTGCTGGATAATGGTCGCCGTGGTCGTGCAATTACCGGTTCGAATAAGCGCCCATTGAAATCCCTGTCGGACATGATCAAGGGCAAGCAGGGTCGTTTCCGTCAGAACCTGCTGGGTAAACGTGTTGATTACTCCGGGCGTTCCGTCATCGTGACCGGGCCGTCGCTGCGCCTGCACCAATGTGGTCTGCCAAAAAAGATGGCACTGGAACTCTTTAAGCCATTTATTTTCGGCAAGTTGCAGCGTCGTGGTCTGGCCACCACCATTAAGGCAGCCAAGAAGCTGGTAGAGCGCGAAACAGCTGAGGTCTGGGATATTCTGGCGGAGGTGATTCGTGAGCACCCGGTGATGTTGAACCGTGCGCCGACTTTGCACCGCCTGGGGATTCAGGCCTTTGAGCCACTGCTGATTGAAGGTAAGGCGATTCAGTTGCACCCGTTGGTCTGTGCGGCGTTCAATGCGGACTTCGATGGTGACCAGATGGCCGTGCACGTGCCATTGTCACTGGAGGCACAGCTGGAAGCACGCAGCCTGATGATGTCGACCAATAACGTGCTGTCACCGGCCAATGGTGATCCGATTATTGTCCCTTCGCAGGACGTGGTGCTGGGTCTGTATTACATGACCCGCGAGGCGATTGGTGAGAAGGGTGAGGGAATGGTGTTTTCCGACCCGCAGGAAGCACAGCGAGCCTATGAAACCGGACATGCCTCACTGCATGCCAAGGTGAAGGTGCGGATTACTGACCGGGTCAAGGACGAAAATAGTGATAATCCGGAAGCGCCGCTGATTCAGCGTACCCGCTTGCTGGATACCACCGTGGGCCGCTCAATTCTGACCACTATTATGCCTGATGGTCTGCCGTTTGAGTTGTTTAACCAGACGCTGAAAAAGAAAGCAATTTCACGCCTGCTGGATGCGGCCTACCGCTCTGTGGGCATGAAAGAGTCGGTTATTTTCGCGGATCAGCTGATGTACACCGGTTATCGTTATTCAACGCGTGCCGGGGTTTCTTTCTGTGCGGATGACATGATTATTCCGGAGAAGAAGGAAGCATTACTCAATGCCGCCGAAGAGGATGTGAAGGAAATCCAGCGTCAGTTTGAAAGTGGTCTGGTGACGCAAGGTGAGCGTTATAACAAGGTAGTGGACATCTGGGCGCGTACCAATGATCTGGTGGCCAAGGCGATGATGGAAAAGATTGGCACCCAGACCGTGACGGATGAGGACGGTAATCCGGTGCTGGATGATCAGGGGCATGAGGTTGAGCAGGAATCTTTCAACTCGATCTACATGATGGCGGACTCCGGTGCGCGTGGTTCTCCGGCGCAGATTCGTCAGCTGGCGGGGATGCGTGGCCTGATGGCGAAGCCGGATGGTTCGATCATTGAAACGCCGATTACCTCTAACTTCCGTGAAGGTCTGACTGTACTTCAGTACTTTATTTCCACGCACGGGGCGCGGAAAGGTCTGGCGGATACCGCACTGAAAACGGCTAACTCCGGTTATTTGACCCGCCGTCTGGTAGATGTGGCACAGGATATGGCGGTGGTACTGGATGACTGTGGTACCAGTCGCGGTATGCTGATGCGGCCCATCATCGAAGGCGGTGATGTCGTTGAGGGGCTGGCGGAACGGGTGCTGGGGCGTGTGGTGGCACAGGACGTGGTGCGTGATGATGAAGTGCTGCTGAAAGCCGGTACACTGATTGATGAGCATATGGTCAGCGAGATTGATCGTCTGGCGATAGATGAGCTGGTCGTGCGTTCAGCAATTACCTGTGAGGCAAATTACGGTGTGTGCCGCCAGTGTTATGGTCGTGACCTGGCACGCGGTCATCTGGTTTGCAAGGGTGAGTCTGTCGGGGTCATTGCCGCGCAGTCCATCGGTGAGCCGGGTACTCAGCTGACCATGCGTACTTTCCACATTGGTGGTGCGGCCAGCCGGTCAGCAGCGGAAAGTGGTATTGCGGTGAAATCTGCCGGTAAGGTGAACCTGATTAACGTCAAGACCGTAACCAATGCTCAGGGCAATCTGGTGGCGATTTCCCGCTCCGGTGAGCTGGGTGTAGTGGATGCTAATGGTCGTGATAAGGAACGTTACAAGCTGCCATACGGTGCTATCCTGATGATTACTGATGGCGAGGCGGTTGAGGCCGGTCAGAAAGTAGCGCAATGGGATCCGCATACGCATCCGATTATTTCGGAAGTGTCCGGCCAGATTGAGTTTCTGGATTTCAATGATAATGTCACCGTACAGACCAAAGTGGATGAAATCACTGGTCTGTCTTCCATTGAGGTGATGGATCCGAAGAGTCGCCCAAGTTCCGGTCGCGATTTGCGTCCTACAGTGCGCTTGCTGGATGAGCAGGGTGAAAGTATTTTCTTTGAAAATACCAAGATTCCGGTGCAGTATCCGTTGCCTGCCGGAGCGATTATTACCACCACTAATGGTGCCAGTGTCGAAGTGGGTGAGGTTGTGGCGCGTTTGCCACAGGCATCTTCCAAGACACGTGATATTACCGGTGGTCTGCCGCGGGTTGCGGATCTGTTCGAGGCGCGTAAGCCGAAAGACGGTGCAATTCTGGCAGAGAAAACCGGTACGATATCCTTCGGCAAGGAAACCAAGGGTAAGCAGCGTATTGTGATCACCGGAGAAGATGGTGAGACTTACGAAGAGCTGATTCCAAAATGGCGGACACTGGATGTGTTTGAGGGTGAGAAAGTCACCAAGGGTGAGGTCATTGCTGATGGTGAGCCGAATCCGCATGATATTCTGCGTCTGTTGGGGGCAACCGCACTGGCCGAGTATCTGGTGAAGGAAATTCAGGACGTTTACCGCCTGCAGGGTGTCGGTATCAACGACAAGCACATTGAGGTCATTGTGCGGCAGATGATGCGTAAGGTTGATATTTATGATGCCGGTGATAGTGAGCAGTTCCTGCGTGGTGAGCAGACCGATTACTGGCGGGTGATTGAGGAAAACAAGAGGCTGCAGGAGGCTGGTAAGTTGCCGATCAAATACATCCGTGTATTGATGGGAATTACCAAGGCATCGCTGGTGACCGACTCGTTTGTGTCTGCCGCCTCGTTCCAGGAAACCACCCGGGTACTGACTGATGCCGCAGTACGTGGTGCGCGTGATGAATTACGCGGCCTGAAGGAAAACGTTATCGTTGGGCGTTTGATTCCTGCGGGTACCGGTTTGGCGTACCATGAACAGCGCCGTCGTGAGCGTAACCCGTTCCAGCTGGAAGATGCGTTTGCTGCAGAGCAGGCGGAGACTGAAACAGCAACCGTGGATACCGTGGATGTGGCAGAGCCTGTGACAGCCGATTCTGCTGAGCCGGAAACGGAATAAGCTCTGGCAATCAGCTGAAGCCGGGTTGATTAATCAGAGGGTGAAGATTCACCCTCTGGTGATTATTTCGCTAAAGTATCGGGTGGTGAAGTTTATTACATAAGCCGGTTGTTTTGCCTGATCAATCCAGTGTTGTTATTTTGCAGAAAACATATTGACAACAAAGGCAAACATGCCTTGACAGATGCCATTGGCATCCCTAGAATCTTGCGACCTTTAATAGGCTGGTGAGTCCGGTCTGTTGTTCTTATGGGGATCGCAGGTGAGACAAGTTAATTATATCCTCATGCAGGTTACGGAGAAATTTTTTTAATGGCAACGATTAACCAGTTGGTGCGCAAGCCGCGCAAGCGTAAGGCTGAGAAGAGCAACGTGCCCGCGTTGGAGGCTTGCCCGCAGCGTCGTGGTGTTTGTACCCGTGTTTATACAACTACGCCGAAAAAGCCGAACTCGGCAATGCGTAAGGTGGCACGTGTACGTCTGACTAATGGCTTTGAAGTCACCAGTTATATCGGTGGTGAAGGACATAATCTTCAGGAGCACTCTGTGGTTCTGATTCGTGGCGGTCGTGTCAAAGACCTGCCGGGTGTTCGCTATCACACTGTACGCGGCAGTCTTGATACCCAGGGTGTTAAAGATCGCAAGCAGGGTCGTTCCAAGTATGGCGCGAAGCGTCCTAAGAGCTAAAGTTGAGATTCAGACATGCCTAGAAGAAGAGAAGTTCCCAAACGCGAAATCCTGCCAGATCCCAAGTTCGGTAGTGAAATGCTGAGCAAGTTCATGAATGCGGTCATGAAGGATGGCAAGAAGGCGGTTGCTGAAAAGATTATTTATGGTGCATTGGAAGAAATCAGCCAGAAGAAAGGCGGTGACGGCCTTGCTGTGCTGAATGATGCACTGGAGAATGCCCGTCCTGCGGTTGAGGTTAAGGCACGTCGTGTGGGTGGTGCTACCTATCAGGTTCCGGTCGAAGTGCGCCCTTCCCGTCAGAATGCACTGGCAATGCGCTGGTTGATTGATGCAGCGCGTAAGCGGGGTGAGAAATCAATGGCGCGTAAGCTGGCGGGTGAGCTGATTGATGCGGCTGAAAAGCGTGGTGCGGCGGTGAAAAAGCGTGAAGATACTCATCGCATGGCGGAAGCTAATAAAGCCTTCGCTCATTTCCGCTGGTAATTGCCAGGTATAGATAAGACAGAGAAGTATTCCGTGGCACGTCAAACTCCCATTGATCGTTACCGTAATGTCGGCATCATGGCGCATATTGATGCCGGTAAGACGACAACGACTGAGCGGGTTTTGTTCTATACGGGTATTTCGCACAAAATTGGCGAGGTACATGACGGTGCTGCGGTCATGGACTGGATGGAGCAGGAGCAGGAACGGGGGATTACCATTACCTCAGCGGCCACTACCTGTTTCTGGTCAGGTATGGATCAGCAGTTTGATCAGCACCGCATCAATATTATTGATACGCCGGGGCACGTTGATTTTACCATCGAAGTCGAACGTTCTTTGCGGGTGCTGGATGGCGCGGTTGCCGTCTTTTGTGCTGTCGGTGGTGTGGAGCCACAGTCGGAAACCGTCTGGCGGCAGGCTAACAAGTACAATGTGCCGCGTATGGCATTCGTCAACAAGATGGATCGTATTGGTGCGGATTTTCTGCGGGTGGTCCGTCAGATTGAGGAGCGTCTGGGTTCAACTCCGATTGCGGTTCAATTGCCGATTGGGGCAGAAGAAGATTTTAAGGGTGTCGTCGATCTGGTGCGCATGCAGGCTATCTTCTGGGATGAAGATAACATGGGTGCTACCTATCAGGCTGAGCCGATTCCTGTAGCAATGCAGGATGCGTGCCAGGAATGGCACGAGAAAATGGTGGAAGCTGCGGCTGAAGCGGATGAAGCCTTGATGGATGAGTATCTGGAAAGCGGCGAGCTCTCTGTTGATGCCATCTATCGTGGTTTGCGCATACGTACGCTGGCGGGTGAGATTGTACCGGTATTGTGTGGTTCCGCCTTTAAGAATAAAGGGGTGCAGGCGATGCTGGATGCTGTTGTGCGCTATATGCCATCGCCAGTGGATGTGCCTGCAATTAAAGGTGTGCATGATGATGCGGACGAAACGCCAGATGAGCGCCATGCTTCAGATGATGAGCCGTTTGCTGCACTGGCCTTTAAGGTGGCTACTGATCCGTTTGTGGGTACGCTGACTTTTTTCCGGGTGTACTCGGGTGTACTCAAAACCGGTGATACGGTTTATAACCCGGTTAAGGGCAAACGTGAGCGCATTGGTCGTATTATGCAGATGCATTCCAATGCGCGTGAAGAGATTAAAGCTGTTTACGCCGGTGATATCGCAGCAGGTGTCGGGCTGAAAGATGTTACTACCGGTGAGACACTGTGCGCGCCCGGTGCGGTAATTACGCTGGAGCGAATGGAATTTCCGGAGCCGGTCATTTCGGTGGCGGTGGAGCCGAAGTCACAAGCCGATCAGGAAAAAATGGCTCTGGCACTGGGCAAGCTGGCACAGGAAGATCCATCATTCCGGGTGCATACCGATCAGGAGTCCGGTCAGACGATTATTTCCGGTATGGGTGAGTTGCATCTGGATATTATCGTTGATCGCCTGAAGCGTGAGTTTAAGGTCGGGGCCAATGTGGGTAATCCACAGGTGGCTTACCGTGAAACAATTTGCTCATCGGTTGAGGTTGAAGGTAAGTTTATTCGTCAGTCCGGTGGTAAAGGTCAGTACGGTCATGTCTGGTTGCGTCTGGAGCCGCTGGCTGAAGGCGAAGGTTACCGGTTTGAAGATGCCGTCGTCGGTGGCTCTGTGCCGAAAGAATTTATCCCTTCTGTGGATAGAGGTATTCAGGAACAGATGGCGGGCGGTGTACTGGCCGGTTATCCACTGGTTGATATGAAAGCAACGTTGTATGATGGTTCGTTTCATGATGTTGACTCCAGTGAAATGGCTTTCAGGATTGCGGCCTCAATGGCGGTGCGTGACGGGGTGCTACAGGCTGATCCGGCGCTGCTTGAACCAATGATGAAAGTCGAGGTGGTGACGCCGGAAGACTATATGGGTGATGTGATGGGTGATCTGACCCGTCGCCGGGGAGTGGTTCAGGGGATGGATGACTCGCCAACAGGAAAGATTATACGTGCGGAAGTGCCGTTAGGAGAGATGTTTGGTTATGCGACTGCGCTGAGATCAGCGACGCAGGGGCGGGCATCTTATTCGATGGAGTTCGCGAAATACGCGGAAGCACCTGCAATTGTATTGCAGGACATTTTGAAAAGAAGGTAAGTTGCAATGGCGAAGGATAAATTTGAGCGTACGAAACCGCACGTGAATGTGGGTACGATCGGTCACGTTGACCACGGTAAGACAACCCTGACAGCGGCGCTGTCGGTGGTGCAGAGTGAAAAGTTCGGTGGTGAAACCAAGAAATTCGACCAGATTGATAACGCTCCGGAAGAAAAGGCGCGGGGTATCACCATTTCCACCTCACACGTG
>PDRT01000049.1 GCA_002746895.1 Thiothrix nivea | reverse complement strand
AGATGATCCTCATCGCCCAGAATATCGCTCAGGACGGCAAACTGATCGCCCTCCTTAATCAGGCCCATGGCAATACCGGCCACTGGCGCGGTCACCGGGACACCGGCATCCATCAGTGCCAACGAGCTGCCGCAAACACTGGCCATCGAGCTGGAGCCATTGGATTCAGTGATTTCCGAGACACAGCGGATAACGTAAGGAAAATCTTCCATTTCCGGAATCGTCGCCTTGACCCCCCGCTTCGCCAGACGACCATGACCAATTTCACGTCGCTTCGGCGAACCGATCATCCCGGTCTCACCCACGCAATACGGAGGGAAATTGTAGTGGAACATAAATGGATCACGGTATTCACCAGCCACGGCATCAATCAGCTGTGAGTCACGATCGGTACCCAGCGTGGTGGCAACCAGTGCCTGGGTTTCGCCACGGGTAAACAGGGCCGAACCGTGAACACGCGGCAACACACCGACCCGCACAGTAATCGGACGTACTGCATCCAGTGCGCGACCATCAATTCGTGGTTGACCTGCCAGAATGCGACCACGAACCACTTTCTTTTCCAGATTTTTGAATTCCGTATTTAAATCGGCTTCGCTGAAGCCTTCTTCACCTTCCTCCGGCAACAGCTTTTCTTTCGCTACCGTCAGAATCTCATCAACCCGGGCATAACGATCCTGCTTATCGGCAATCTGGAACGCTTCCACCAGATCGGCTTCACAGGTTTCTGCCAATGCACTTACCAGTGTCTGATCGGCTTCCGGTGCTGTCCATTCCCACGCCGGATTACCGACTTCCGCTGCCATTTCATTAATGGCAGTAATCGCAGCCTGCATTTGCTCATGACCATAGACCACAGCCCCCAGCATCACTTCTTCGCTTAACAGTTGCGCCTCAGACTCAACCATTAATACCGCCTCCTCAGTACCGGCGACCACCAGATCCAGTGCCGAGGTCTCCAGTGCTTCCGGTGACGGGTTTAGCAAGTATTCACCATCCTTATACCCAACACGCGCCGCACCAACCGGCCCGGCAAACGGAATACCGGAAATTTTCAGCGCCGCTGAGGCACCCAGCATTGCCGGAATATCCGGCTGAATCTGAGGGTCCATTGAGACGACAGTCGCAACCACCTGCACCTCATTCAGGAAGCCTTCCGGAAACAACGGACGAATCGGGCGGTCAATCAGCCGCGCAATCAGTGTTTCTTCTTCAGTTGGACGAGCTTCACGCTTAAAAAACCCACCCGGAATACGCCCGGCTGCATAGAATTTTTCCTGATAGTTTACCGTCAACGGAAAGAAGTCCTGCCCCGGCTTGGCCTCTTTACGACCAACCACTGCAACCATGACCGTGGTTTCCCCCATACTAACCAAAACGGTGGCATCCGCCTGACGGGCAATCTCGCCGGTTTCCATAACCACGGTCTGATTACCGTATGCGAATGTTTTTGTAACTTTTGACATTGATTGTTTAATCCTATGTTTTACAGTTTAAATGACCGGAACTATCACGGGCAGGCTGTTTAGAAAAACACCGCCAGAATAGCGGTGTTTTCTTTGCATCGGATTACCGACGCAACCCAAGGCTTTTGATCAGTTCCTGGTATCGGCCCAGATCCTTGCCCCTAAGATAGTCCAACAGCTTGCGACGCTGGTTGACCATTTTCAGCATCCCACGACGGGAATGGTGATCATGTTTGTGATGTTTAAAATGCTCGGTCAGGTGCTTGATGCTAGCTGTTAACAGCGCAACCTGCACCTCCGGCGACCCGGTATCCGTTTCTGAACGGCGATATTGCCTAACAATATCCGCCTTGATTTCTGCACTCAGAGACATCGTCCAAAGCTCCAGATTAAGGTTGCTAAAAAGGCAGCGATTATAACACCGCCTTTTCTGTCTCACAAACCCTATTTTGAGCTAGTTTACCGACAATTGTACATAAGAAAATACCGCCCCGGCAGCCGATAACAGCGGGATACCCAGCACACCCGCCGACAACCAGATCAGCAAAACGCCGCAATATACGCCGCTCCCAGCAATAATAACCACATGATCCAGAATAACGGATACTTCCACCAGGCATAAGCCGCAAGTCTCTGCATGAGACACTCCCAACAGCAGGAAATGATGCAACACACCGTCCATTACGACAATGCCTGCCATCACTTCACACAATTAAGCCCTTGATCCTGATACCGTTTTATTTAAACGTTTGACGCCCAGACTGACGCTAATGCCATGCTACTGCCGTGACGCAAACACAAATTCAATCATCAGCTAAATACACAGCGCCAGCGTTCCCAGTATAGCCAGTAGTTTTGCCCCGACCTTTGACACTGCCAATACGGCAACCCAACGCTCAGCCGATAGATTCAGTGCCGAGTGCAAAACCGGAAAGGCATTATCGGAAAAATAAACCATAGCTCCGGCCAGCAAAGCCAGTACCCATAACACCATGACCAGACGTAACATGACAACAACACTCCCGGTTTTGCTTTCGATTAGTTGATGGGGGAATAATCGTGATAACTTTTAATAATCTGCCGCAAAGCAGATTCATTTGCAATTTTAAAAATTGTGCAGGGTTTACATTGTGCTGCTCACAAACAGGGTTCAGAATATGTTCATTCAAAGACCAAGTTATCCACCCGGAACCGTATGAACGCCAAACAATTTGCAATCCTGATGATTCTCGCAGCACTGTGGGGCGGCTCGTTTCTGTTTATGCGGGTTGCCGTGCCGGAATTCGGCCCGATCAGCCTGATCGCACTCCGGGCCGGTATCGCCGCGCTGTTTCTGCTACCGGTAATGCTGTTGCTTAAACGTCCGCAGTTACATCAGATCACCCCGAATATAAAGTCACTGATCATCGTCGCATTCTTCAATATTGCCCTGCCCTTTGTGCTGATTGCCTACGCCCTGTTACAGGTCACTTCCGGTGTCGGTTCTGTCCTGAATGCCACCACACCGATGTTCGGCGCATTAATCGGCTGGCTCTGGCTGCGCCATACCTTGTCCAATAGCGCCCTGCTCGGCCTGGTACTGGGCTTTATCGGCGTATTTATTCTGGTGGGTGACAAATTATCCGGCCATCAAAGCTATGGCATACTACCAATCTTTTCCGCCTTACTGGCTACCGCGTCCTATGGCTTCGCCGTCAACTACAGCCGTGAAACCTTGCACGGTGTCGACTCACTGGTGATCGCCACCACAACCCAGACGTTTGCGGCACTCATGTTATTGCCACTGGCGGTCATTTACTGGCCACCACAGACTCCGGGACTGATTGCCTGGATCAATGTCACCGCACTGGGCATTCTCAGCACCGGTATTGCCTTTATCCTGTATTTTTACCTGTTGAAACAGATTGGCGCGGTGCGTCTGACCACGGTGACCTTTTATATTCCGGTGTTCGGCATTAGTTTTGGAGTGCTATTACTGGGTGAACAGATCGGTTTGCAGATGCTGCTGGGTGCCGTGATTATTGTCTGTGGCACCATGTTGTCATCCGGTTTCTGGGCAATTCGCCGACTGGAACGGCAGTATAAGCAGCAGATGGATCAGTAGACCAGCAGGCGTTTTGGCTTCAGTGCAGTACCACTGATTTCACACAGACCGGCAAAAACTTCAGCCGGATCATAAACCCGTACCAGACCACCCTGCGCCAATACCGTTTCAGGTAACAACTCGGCAAACTCCCGTACTGACAGTCGCTGCCCCTGGCGCAGACGTTGCAGATGTTCAGCCTTCAACGTCAATACCGGCAGATGTGGTAGAGCACGATCCAGCGGCAGTAATAATGCATCCAGTGCCGTCTGCCCCTGTTCGTCAAGACGCCGACGTAACTCACCCGGTGTGTACATCGGCAACCCATTGAACGGGTCAACTTCAGTACGGCGCAACATCGCAACATAAGCTCCGCACCCCAGTGCCTGACCAATGTCTTCCACCAGGGTGCGGATATAGGTGCCTTTACTGCAACGCACGGACAGTGACAAGGTAGTGGCGGTATAGTCTTGCAGGGTGAGTTCGTGAATCATCACCGTGCGTGGCTGGCGCTCGACTTCAACCCCCTGACGGGCCAGTTTATACAATGGTTGACCGTCTTTTTTCAGTGCCGAATACATTGGCGGGATTTGCTGAATTTCACCACGAAACGCTTGCAGTACAGCCTCAATCAGTTCGACCGACAAGGTAGGTACGGCTTGTTGTGACGAAAGTTGCCCCTCAGCGTCACCGGTATCACTGAGCGCACCCAGTTGTGCCGTAGTAAGATAGTGCTTATCGGCATCCAGCAGAAAAGTGGACACCTTGGTGGCCTCACCAAAACAGACCGGCAACATGCCACTGGCCAAGGGATCAAGACTGCCGGTGTGACCGGCTTTGGCGGCCTGATACAAAAAACGTGCATCCTGCAATACCTGATTGCTGGAAGCACCCACCGGCTTATCCAGCAACAGAATTCCGTTCAGCTTGCGAAGATTACGCCGTGCCACATAACACCTGTGAATAGCCGTAACAGACTTCTTTTAGTCACGCCCTGCTGTCGTCGGCGGGACAAGAGTTTCATCGCCGCCATCGGCTTCATGCTGATGCATCGCCCGGTCATCCGCCACAACTTTATCAATCAGCGCCGACAGCCTATCGCCTTTAATCTGCGTATCATCATAAAAAAAGCGCAACTCCGGGGTTACCCGTAATTTCAGCCCGCGCCCCAGTTCCTTACGCAGAAAACCAGCCGCATGATTCAGTGTTTCCTCAGCCACCGCAGCCTGTTCTGCATCCAGCACATCAAACCATACCTTGGCATGTGCCAGATCTTTGGAAACCTGTACATCCAGCAACGTGACCATACCGACACGCGGATCTTTCACCCGTTCACGAATCAGTATTGCAAGGTCGCGACGCACCTGTTCGGCGACGCGCTCTGCCCGTGAAAAACCATGAGGAGTATGTTGTGCCATCAGATTTTACGCGCCACTTCAACGTATTCAAAGACTTCGATCTGATCACCCGGCTTGACATCATTATAGTTCTTCACAGCAATACCACACTCGGT